>JBGSOB010000211.1:0-8684 GCA_041739325.1 Treponematales bacterium | reverse complement strand
TGGTCAACACGGCGGTAAGCTTCCGCTCCGGCCGCATCATCGCCCCGACATCGCCGCTCTATTCGGAGATGAGCCAGCTCCTGTCGCAGGCAAAACTTCTCTATGAGGAAGGCAAGGCATCCTTGCGGCGCAACCGCAAAGTGGAAGCCCTTAATTCCTTCAAGGCCGCAGAGGCCAAGGTTCAGGAAGTCAAGGTAATCTTCCCTAACAACCAAGAAGCTTCCGTTCTCCAGCTGCGGATCAAGCTGGAGGTGGATCGCAATATCGCCGACCGTCTTTTCAAGCAGAATTTCGACGATGCCAGAAAAAAGATCGAGTCGCCACAAGCCGCGGCGCGGCAAGAAGGCTATTCAGACCTCCTTATCCTCAAGGATATCAACCCCAATTACCCAGGTTTGGCTAAACAGATTGAAAACGCCGAATACGCCCTCGGTATCCGCCCGCCGCCGCCCAAGGCAGGCGATATCTCACAAAGCCGCGAGCTTACCGCCAACGCTAAACGCATTATAGACGCGCGCAACCGCATACTCTATCAAACGGCTATCGGCTGGCTGGATCAGGCAATCAGTCTCTACCCCGCCAACCTCGAGGCCAAGAGCCTTAAGGATAGGCTCCTCCTAGACGGTGCCGGCATCGTGCAGTCAGGCCAGGGCTTCAGCGCCGCGGACGCTAGGCTCTTCCAAGACGCCGAAATCCTCTTTTCCAAGGGTCAGATCATTGACGCCAGAGCCGCGGTGGAAAGCCTCATGCGCAACCCGCGCAATGCGCAAAACCCGCAGCTGATATCGCTTAAGGATAGGATAGAGAAAGCCCTCAACATACGATGAGAAGCAAGACAGCTGCCTTCCTCGCCCTAGTCTTCTGCCTCTTTCTCACCCCTCCCGCCGCCAAGGCACAGGATTTTTTTTGGGAAAGCCCCTTCCGCATTTCCGGCCGCCAAGCCGCCTTTCCCCAAACGGCGGCCGCCAAGGACTTCCTACTTCTAGCCTGGCAGGAATCCGAGGGCGCCGGCACGGAAGCGGGCAAGGCCTACATATCTTTAGCGATCGGGAAAAAGGCTCCTAACGGAAGCCTGGATTGGGAAAGACTCCCGCGCGTAGTCGGCCCCATCGCCTTTTCAGGGACAGAGCCGCCCCTCTATTCCCTCTGTTTGGGAAAAAGCGGTGAAATACTCCTTGCCTACCCCAGTAGCCTCAATTCAATAGCCCTGCGCGTATCGCGGGACAGGGGTAGAAGTTTTAACTCTGTAGAGCTTGCGTCGGCCAACGCCATAAGCCCCCGTCTTTATACCCGCTCAGACGGGGGCTATCTTCTTTTTGCCACCCTCAGCCAAGAGGCAGGCGCCTTCAGTTTAGTCTATGCCCGCTCCGAGGATGGTCTTGAATGGACAAGCCTAGCTCCCTTCTTAGAAAACGACTCGCTTAAAATTTCCTTTTTACCCAGTAGCTCAGGTTTGGACGGACGGGAACTGGTAGTATTCCAGTCCCTCGTAACCGCGGAACGCTCAAGCTTTCAGCTTTTCCGGAAAAGCAGCCTGGACGGTGGGCGTAGTTGGTCGGCGGCTCAGTTGCTCACCGACTTCCAAGACCCAGGGGCAAAACCGGCTGATGTTTTTGACAACCAAAACCCGAGCCTCTCCCGTCGCGCTCAAGGCCATGTCCTGGTGTGGGAACGGGGCCTCGTGGGCCGAACGACGCAGATATATTACGGGGAATTAAGCCCTGATGGGCGTTTCCTTAGAGCGGCGGAAAAATTAACAACGGGAGCCGCCTCCTCCTCATCACCCTACTTTTTTGAGTATCGCGGCAAGCCGGGCATGGCCTGGTCCGACAATCAAAGCGCGGTGGATAAGGGGTCGATCGTCCTCAAGGAAGGGGATTCCTGGCTTCCCCTAGACCTAAGCATCTACCAAAGCGATTCCTTCTATATGCGACCGGTGAGTTTTTCCGACTCACTCCATATTTTTTGGCAAAGCGCGCGCAGCGGGCAACCTGGCATCTACGCCCTTCTGCCGGACCGCAGCGTTCCCGCGCCAAGCCTCCGCCCCCTCAACTTCAAAGCGGCGTTCGGGGTAAACCAAAACGGCGCCAATATCGGATGGACGCAAGCGCAAGATTCTTCAGGCATCGAAGGCTATTCCTTTTCTTGGAGTCAGTCTCCGTCTACCATCCCTGCGCAAGATATCTCAATCTTTTCCGGCGTGAGTTCCTCCATACACTTCGCGGACGCGGACGGCCCCTGGTACTTCGCCCTACGGGCCAAGGATTACGCGGGTAACTGGTCGGAGACGGCGCGCATCGAATTCCGCCGCGACACAAAGCCCCCGGAGAGTCCGCGTATCGAAAGCCCCACGCTTGATGCAAACGGATACTTAAGTTCCAACAGCTTCCGCCTGGAATGGCAAGCCCCAAGCGACCCGGAAATTGCCGGCTATAGCTACGCGCTCAGCCCCTATACGGGTCCGGAGGAATTTATTCCTCCCCTAGCACCCAGCTATCCGCTCCGAGTGCTAGGTAAAGAAACCCGTAGCAGTTTTGGGAATATCGATAATGGCAGTTGGCTTTTTCAAGTGGCGGCTATCGACCAAGCCGGAAACATTTCAAACCCGGCATCAATCCTCCTCAAAACGAACAAGTTTATTCCTTACACCCTTGTCAGCTCCGTCCTGCCAAAGCAAGACCGGCTTGGAAACCTAAGCCTACAAATCTTCGGTCGCGGCTTTTCGGAAGAGGGAGAAACCACGCGGCTTATCGTGGACCTGGACGGCAAGAGCCCCTATGACAGAGAGTTTGATTTAGCCGCGAAGGGCTTCAGCCTTCGCAATGACCGCCTGATCGAACTTCCCCTGATTGAGGGACTCGACGCCGACCGCTATCGCATCGGCATAGTCCACCCCAAACGAGGCCTATATTTCTCCCCGCCCATCTTATCTTTGGCCGCCGGCGGAACGGTTAAATTCGGCGATTACCAAAGTGAGTTCCGCCCCTCATGGCAAAAATTGGCCCCTGCCACCCAAGCCCTCCCCCTCTATCATTTAGCCACGGCAGCCCTCTTTATTCTCTGCGCCGCCTTCGTCCTGATGCTCAGCTTTAGGCTCTACTCCGTAGTAGAGGACAACCGCGTCATCAGTCTAGAAATACAAGCGCTCATCCAAGGAGTCGCCATGCCCTCACGCATTCGGGAAAAAAGGATCGGCGCCCTCATCCAGCGCAGGTCTGGCCTAAGGTTGAAATTCAGCCTCTTCGTCATCGCCCTCGTCATCCTTATCGTCGCAAGCGTCTCTCTGCCGCTGATGATAAACTCGGTGAGAACCCAGAGCGGCCAGTTAGCCAAGGCCCTCTACCAGAGAACCGAGGTTCTCTTGGAGAGTCTCGTCTCCGGATCGGAAGCGAACCTCGCGGCGTCTCCTGTCAATATCGCCGGGCTCTTAGGGGTTACCGAGCAGAGGTTGGCCATGGCAGAGGCCAAGTACGTGACCATTACCGGTTACAAGCGCGGCTCAATCGTCCCTGAGGCCATTTGGGCTTCCAACGACCCGGATATCGTTCGCAAAACGGACAACGGGCGCACGCCTGAATACGGCGACAGCCTAATAAAAGACGAACTTTCACCGCGCATGGAAGAGCTTTTAGCCGCCATCGAAAGCGACCTGGCCGGGGATCGCTACCAGTCTATCAAGCAGGTATTGGAAAAGACGGTAGAAGATTACCGTAGGGCCATCATCTCGCGCAACGACAACCTAGCTAAACAGCTTGAGAACGACCAGAACGCCTATGGACAATCATTGAACACAGAGCTGGCGCGTATTAGGAATCAGAAACTGGGCTCCGTGCCGGAGTTTGATTTCAGCGGCTTGGATCGCAGAAAGACGAGCTATTTATTCTACAAACCGGTTCTTCGCTATAACCTTGGCTCAGAGCAGGTCTTCCTTGGCATGGTGCGTCTTGAGGTTTCCACGGAAAGCATTCAAGCCGCCATCGATTCCGCCCGTGATGATTTGATCCGCCTGACACTCATCATCGCCCTGCTCTCCATAGCCGTGGGCATTCTCGGCGCGCTCTTTCTTTCTGCCATCATCATCCGACCCATCAAGCGTTTGGTGAAGGGTATCGAGATCATCCGTGACACCGTGAATAAGGAAGACTTGGCTTCACACCGCATAGACCTGCGCACCCGCGATGAGCTGAGCACACTTTCAGAAGCGATAAACCAGATGACAAAGGGCCTTGTGCGCGGCGCTAAAGACAACGCAGACCTCCTGGCCGGGGAGCAGGACCAACGCGAGCTTTTACCCCTTGAGTCGGATCCCAAACGCAAGAAACTCTCCATCGGAAAATTGGATACGCCCAATATCGAATTCTACGGCTATTACAAGGGGGCTAAGCTGGTTTCCGGGGATTACCTGGATTTCCGCTCGCTTGACGGACGCTACTATGCCTTCATCAAATGCGACGTATCCGGCAAAGGCGTTTCCGCGGCCATGATCATGGCTATCGTAGCATCAGTTTTCCGTCGCTGGTTTGACGGCTGGAAACCTTCCAAACCCGGGTTTAAGCTAGAAGATCTCTGCTACCAAATCAATGAAACCCTCAATGTCTGCGAATTTAAAGGTAAATTCGCCACCCTCATGGTTGGCATCATAGACTCCACCGATGGCAAGACCTATTTAGCGCATGCAGGCGACAAGTTCTACCGCATTTACGAAACCGGCTCGGCAGCCCTTAAGACCTATGAGCTTGCCGGCACTGCTCCGGCTGGCCCCTTCACCGAAGACATGATCAAGATGCAGTCGCCCTTCCGCACCGCCGTGCATACCATATCCAAGGGGGATATCATGGTCCTCTACACCGACGGCATCGATGAGGCGCGGCGCTACCAACGCGGAGCGGACTATGGCAAGATACCCCGGCCGGTCAATGAGGCGGAAAAAGCAAGAAGGCCGGCGGGTCATTCGGATCAGGGGGACACCGATAAAGAGTATCAGTTTGAGGACTTCAATAATGAAAGGGCCGCGGAGATAGTTGAGGCGATAGTCGCCAAGCGAAGCTATCGCCTTTTAAAGGACCGCGACCCCTCGAATGATGAACTCGAGTTTGATTTTTCAAATTGCAGTGGCCAACTTGAGGACATCGTGCTTGGACTCGTGGCGGTAGAAAAGGTATTCCGCATGTATCGCAAAACCGATGCTACGGCGGAAGACCAGGTTAAGATAGACATTAGGCTGGACAGCTTCCTGAAAGAGCACTTTAAGCAATACTTCCTCTATTGCGCCAATCGCATTGAAAACCCCGAGGAAAAGATACAGGGTGAAGATTCAAGCTTTAATAAGGAAGGAATGCCTAGCGGAGAAGGCCCCAAAGCCTCCCCGCATTACATCCTCTACACCAAGCTCTTTGAAGACGAGCAATACGACGACATTACCGTGCTCGCCTTAAGGAAGAAGTAAAACCGCCACGCAAGGCTTGAGCGTCATTCGAAAAGAACGCTTTGATATAAACCGAGTTGTCGTCCGATACTGGGGGAAATTAGGGCTTTGCCTTGGGCTTGAAGAAATACCATATGCCACCAAGGTATTCATGACTGGCTATATGGATCTTTATCATAGCCTCGGCTCCTGGCATCCAGTCAGCCCAAGAACGACGCCCACGTTTGGCGAGGTAATCGCTTGGAGCGGGAACTGCGTCTAGGCCATGCTTGCGAAAACTCGCCATTGCGCGTGGCATATGGAAGGCTGAAGTCACAAGGATTACCTTCGGGTCGCTAGACCCTTCCTTGCGCAAAAGAGCGGCAGTATATTTAGCGTTTTCCCAGGTGCTCTTGCTTTCTGCTTCTATCGTGTAACGTCCCGCGTCTATAGCGCAATCAGCTAGGTAACGTCCGGCCGCTTCGGCCTCGCTCTCTTCTTGAGCGGTTTCAAAGACCCTTCCACCAGTATAGAGGAGTGGCAAATTCAAACGTTGAGCAATTCGCAACGCGTAGAGAAAACGCCGAGCGGCGTGAAGGCTCAAACTAGAACCACCTCCTTCCTCTGGAGATTGCGCCATACTCCCCGCGCCTAAGATGACCACGGCGGAAACCCCTTCAAAATCTTTTTTTTCTAGCCCCTGCAGCGGCAAAAGGGCTTGGTAGCGGTTTTCCAAGGGATAGAGAAGAAGATCGGCAAGTGGATCGAGGGATGAGAGACAAAGCACGCATATTGCCAATCCGCCGATTATCCTTGAAAAGCGAAGGGCCCTCTCGGATTTCTTAAAAAGAGCCAACAAACCTGCCAAGAGCAGAAGGCTAAAAACAGAACCCGGTGGTAACAGCAGAAAAGAAACGATCTTACCAACAATAAACATGCATCACCTACTTTGCTTTACGCTTGCGCATGAGCGACTTAAAGATATTCGCCGCTGGCCTACCACGCCTATCACCAAGGTCGCGCCCGGCGAATTCGATGATATCGCTTTCTTTACCCGCTAAAAGAAGTATTTCTTCTTTTTGAAGCTTGTGCCCTGGGCTGTAAAATTGGAATTCCTCATCTTCATCAGTGCGATAAGCAATAACGTTGACGCTATAGCGTTGCCGCAGATTGGCTTCAATAAGGCTTTGACCAGCGTAGATCTCGGGAAGCCGAACTTCAGCCAATACGAGCCCCGCAGATATCGGCATAAAATTAAAAAGAAGGGAACTGACGAGCTGGGGGGTGATGCGGCGCGCCGCCTCCCTATCCGGGTAAATGATGCTATCAGCCCCTAAAAGTTTTAGAACCTCTCCATGGGCGTCGTTTACAGCTTTAACGATGATTTTTTTTATTTCCAGCTTCTTTAGATAGTTGGTAACCAGGATGGAGGCCTCAATTGTACCGCCAAGATCTACTATAACCGCATCGATCTGCGGCGGAATGATACGGCGAATTGCCTCTTCATTTAACACATCCGTGATATAAGCATTGCGAGCCTTGTCTTTGTAGCGCTCGATCAACTCCGCATCTTTGTCAACTATAATGATCTCGGAGGTAATCTCCGCCAACTCATCTATCATCCGCATACCGAAGGCCCCAAGGCCGATGATGGCAAATTCCTTCACGCTTTCCTCCTAGCCGACGATATGGTCGGCGCTGGCGAAGTCCACAAGCTGTTCCAGGCGTTTTCCCGGGGCTGGCAGTGCCATGGCTACTAAACCAACCCTTCCGGCAAACATAGTGGCGATTATTATAATTTTGGACACAGCGCTCAGTTGAGCGGTTATCCCCAAGGAGAGACCGACAGTGCCAAATGCAGAGATACATTCAAAAAATATCTGGGCTAAGCTTATCTTTCCGGCAGCTATTTGCGGTCTTTCAAAAAAGCTCACGCAGAGAATTGAAAAAGCAACAAGTCCAAACGCTTTTAGCAAAATCTGTGTTGCTTTGATGATTGTCTCGTTGGAAACCGCGCGGCGGCGGATAACCAAGGTGCCATTCGATCGATCGGTACCGCGCAAGGCAAGCATGAAGAGTATAAAGGCCGTAGAGGTTTTTATACCGCCAGCCGTTGAACCAGAAGATCCGCCGATGAACATAAGAAACCCGGTGAATAGAACGGAAATAGGAGAGAGATTGGATTGGGGTACGGTGTCAAAACCGGCGGTACGCGGGGTTAGCGATTGAAAGATAGCAGCTAATAGTTTGTGCGTCGGAGCTAGGCTTTTATAAGCCACATTCCATTCAGCGGCCAGGTAAAACAAAAAACCAACTCCAACGAGGGTTAGCGTAGCTATAAGCACGGTAATTGAGTAATAAGAGAGTCTACGTTTTATTCCAAGGATTTTTCGAGCAATGTCCTCGCAAACTATAAAACCTAAGCCTCCGACGAACAACAGAGCCGCGATGGTAAGGGTCACAACGGGATTGGAAACATATCCTTGGAGATTATTGGAAAAAGTAGAAAAACCCGCATTACAGAAGGCGCTCACCGCATGAAAGATAGCCGTAAAGCCAGGATGCGACACACCCTGTCCCCTGAAGACCGCGTATAAAAAGAAAGCTCCAAAACTCTCTACCACGAAGGTGACAAAGACTATATTGCGCACGATTTTACGTGGCTCCGAGTCCACCTCGTCAATTGAGAATTCCTTCACCATACCGCGATTCATAAGGGATATGCGCTTACGCGGCAACATAATATAGATAGTCGTAAAGGTTATGATGCCTAAGCCGCCAAACTGGATGAGGGCTAGTATAACCGCCTTGCCGAAGAGCGAGTATAAAGCGGTATCAACGGTGATAAGTCCGGTTACGCAGACGGCGGAGGTAGAGGTAAAAAGGGCATCGAGGGGGGAAAGCGGTTTATTTCCATGCCATGCTCCCGGCAGTAAAAGCAGAGCGGCTCCAATTAAAATAGTCGCGATAAAATAAGAGAAGATGTATAATTTTTCGCTCGAAATTTGAATCTTCATATCTGCCGTTCGGCTTTTATAGCCTAGCCTTTTTAAATGGCGCTATTCAAGTAGCTTTGCTTCTTTTCTGAAGTAGGATTAAATCCACATAGGGTTCCTAATCGAGAGGCATGATGGAAAGCGGGTAATTTCAACAAAAAGCGAGAAACAAAGCGGGAAGGTAGATAAAAAAGAATAAAAAAAAGCCTGGCGACGACCTACTCTCCCACCCCTTTGAGAGGCAGTACCATCGGCGTGAGAGAGCTTAACTTCCGTGTTCGGAA
>JBGSOB010000177.1:0-1808 GCA_041739325.1 Treponematales bacterium | reverse complement strand
GTCTTATGGATAATTTTTCCGCACCCATGCAACAAGACAAGCGACGCCTTCAAAAGCTAGGCAAATCGGTAGGCCTCTGTCGGGTAGTGGCTATGCCGACCGTGGTTTGAACCTGAAGAGGGGCGGAGCAGTGCGCCTAGGCCAGGGCTCTTTGAGACTTGAAAGCGCGGGTGGCGATGACGAGCATGGCGTAGCGATTCCGCAGGCTCTGCGAGGACCAGCGAAGCCATGCTCGTCATCGCCAGGCCCCGCGCTCGAGTGACAATAGAGCCCAGGCCTAGGCGTATCGCGCTTGCTATTCCCCGCCAAGCTCCGCTAGAAGGCCCAGCCGGGCGACATGGAAATGGCAAAGTGGAAGCCGCGGTAGTAGCCCAGCTCGCAAGCCAAGCCGAAGAAGCCGCCCATGGTTTCCACGCGGAGAATGCCTCCCATGCTTCCCTGGGTGCTGAAACTTGAATTCTCCGTGCTGCCGTCTGACTCAAAGGTGATTCTGTCTTGGGCGCTCGCATTCCCATAGATAAACCTTGCCGATGCCCGGAACCGGCCCTTCATGTCGGTGTTGATACGCATAGGGCTGATGACCATGAGGCCGAGCCCTGCCCAGAGCCTTAGGTCCGTTGCAGTGCCCTCATGGGTGAACCAGCGCTTGTTACCCCAGGAGCCGTTGTAGTCAAAGTCCCTAAGTTCCGTCCAGCCGTGGAAGCCAAAGGACGCGCCGAGCTCGGGTCCCAGAAGGCTATCCTCGGCTAAGACAAAGTTACCGGCCTCATCCACGTATTTCTGCTGCCAATGGAAGAGAGGAACCATGCACTCTGCTTGCGTGAAGGCCCCAGGCGCGTTCAGGTAGGGAAGGGGCCCGCCTACGTAGACGTAGTGGATGTCGGCCCCTAGGAAGAACCAATCCGAGGGGATCCAGACCCCGTGTAGTCCCGAGCCTAGGCGGAAATCCTGTCCTAGTTCACCCCTGCCCTCAAGGGAGAGGGCCATTTCTGTTACCAGGGCAAGTTCGGCGTAGGGAAAGTTGTCATTGCGCTTTCCCTTTCCATAGGATTCCATGACGGATTCCATGGCAGCTATGGTTGCGGCGTCAAGTTTTGATTCCTGTGCGGGAAGGAGGGGAGAGAAAAGGAGAAGGGCGAGGAGGCAGACAGCAACTATTTTCATGCGGGACTCCTTTGGTTCTTTTAGCGGAACCGCATGGAGTAAGTATAGAACCAAGGCGAATCAAACGCAAACAATAGTATAGAGCAGAACTGGAGGGCTTTATAGCCGATGGTTGCGTTTCAATTTTAAATTGTCAAATGTACCTTTCTGCCATCGTCCGGACCCATAAAAGCTATCGGGAACGGCTTCGCGGCAAAAAAGACAGCCTGAGCTTTAGTGGTCTGGAAAAATCCAGAGCTCACATCCAAGCGAATTCCGCCAAAGTCCCTAGAATTTCAGCCCGACGAAGAATCGTGGTTCTACATGGAAGGTGGCATACGGCTCTCCATTGCCTTCGCGTGATAAGCCTGGAAGGTAGCCTTCAACCGCGATACCCGCAATCAGGCCGCTTTTGTCTGCTGGGAAGCCCGCCAGGAGCCGCCCCTCGAGGCTTGGTGAGTAGCCCCACATGGCAAAGCTGTTCCGCCAGGATACGTCCATGTCCATATAGAACTGGCCGGTGCGCAGGCGCGCCCCCAGCCCAAGCCCTAGCGTGAAGGGATCACCGGTCGCATCCAAGCCCACGCCGGCGGACAGGACGGTGTAGGCAAGGCGGGTCCCAAAGAGGAAGGCGGCGCGGGCCGTGTTGTTGGAGTCCCAGCCGA
>JBGSOB010000159.1:0-14567 GCA_041739325.1 Treponematales bacterium | reverse complement strand
TCTCCGACTCGGCCTTTTCCCGTATGCTCAAGACAGCGGATATCCACCTTGCCCTTGGGGACGATAAGGCGGCGCGCATCGTTCTTGACCGCATGGATGGAGGCTCTTCGGTATCACGCTGGGCCTCTATTCTCAAACGTGAGCATAGGCTTATGAACCAGGGGACCAACCCCCATCGCTATGCGGCCAGAGCCCTTAAGGCATCAAGGCGAAGCACGAGCCTTTCCCTGCGCGCCCTTGCCGCCCAGGCCCTCCTTGCCTCGGGCCAGATAGACAAGGCAGCTTCTCTCATATCAGGCGAGGAATCAAACTCCGCCTCAACTTCCCTTGCCAGTATCGCCTTAGCTATCCGCCTCTCCAGCTTACAGAGCCTTGGCTCCGATGCCGCCCTCTCCCTGCCGGCCCAGGCTTGGATACAAACGGCTGTCCTCTCCGAAAATCCATCCTTTAGAATGAACGCCGCCCTCTCCCTCTTGGCGCGGGACCAAGGTGCCGCCGCCCGCGACCAGCTGCGCGCGGCTATGGCGGCCGGGGCGCCTCTAAGCCCTGAATTGGCCTTTTCCGCCGGGCTCTATGAGGAATGCCTGTCTATCCTCGGTCAGGGTAATCTGAAAGACGCCCTCAAGCCCGGCCTCTATGCAGACGCCGCCTATCTCTCCGGAAGGAGGGATCTTGCGCGCAGGCTCTGGCTCCAAAGCCTCGAAGAAGGGTCGAATTCACAACAACGCGCCTTCCATAACCTCCAAGTCATCGAGACTGATCCAACTCGCAAAGAAGAGCTTTTGCGCCAAGCCCTGAGTCTTTTTCCCCAGGAGGCGGGACCCCTCCTTGACCTTGCCGGCTACCTTGCCGACCGCGGTTCCCAAGAGGAGGCTGCCTCCCTTTGCTCCCAACTTCTTGCCCTTCCCGAGCCTCCCTTGGCCGAGATAAGCCTCCTCAAACTGCGTATCGTTGCCATAGAGGCTGAAGCCGCGGCGGTAGAAGCCCGTCTTTTTAAGGAGCTCTCCCAGAAGCCGGATTCTCCGGCCCTGAGCGAGTATACATCTTTGGAACTTCTCGCCTTAGGACGGCCCGCGGCTGGGCTCTCACTCCTCAAAGAGATAGAGAGGCGCTCTCAGGCTCCAGCCTATAGCCGCTTTGTCCACGCTTGTTTGAGCGCCGCCCAGGGCAGGGAGGCCCAGGCCCTCGAGCTCTTCGATTCCATAGATTCCGGCTACCTCCTCTATCCCTCCCTGCTCAACTCAGCTCGCCTACTTTCAAGGTCTCGGGCTTGGGAAGAGGCGCGCATACGCCTGGATATCGCCTTGGCATCCGCCCCCGACGAGGCCCAAGCCGCAGCGGTATACGTTTTGATAGGGGACAGCCAGCGGCAAGAGGGCAAGATGCAAGCGGCGGCCGCGGCATACCGAGCGGCTTTAAGCCGAGACTCCGGTAACCGAGATGCCCTCCGCTCTCTGGCCGAGCTAAAAGAAAGCAATGAACGCAAGGAGACAGATAGGTGATTCGCTTAAAAAATGAAAGACAACTGAACGGAATACGAGAGTCCTGTAAACTCCTTTCCGCTATGTTCAAAGACCTCATCCCCCTAGTTAAGGAAGGGGTGCGCTCCATAGATTTGGACGCATTCTGCCATGAATTCATCGTCAAGGCAGGCGGAAGGCCAGCCTTCTTGAATTACGAGGGCTATCCCAACTCCCTTTGCGTCTCCATCAACGACGAGGTCATTCACGGCATACCCGGTAACCGCGTCATCAAGAAGGGCGACTTAGTGGGAATCGATTGCGGCATAGACCTAGGCGGCTTTTTTTCCGACGCGGCCGTTACCGTCTGCGTGGCTCAGGTGAGCCCGGAGGCCCAGCGCCTGGTTAGGGTTACCCGCGAATGCCTGGACTTAGCCATTGCCCAGGTTAAGAAGGGCAACCGCGTCAACCATGTCTCGCGCGCCGTCTACGAGCACGCGAGCAAGGCGGGATTCGGGGTTGTCTCCAAGTATTGCGGCCACGGGGTAGGCTTCGATGTTCACGAAGAACCCTCTGTACCCAACTACGTGGGGCCCGGCCCCAACCCTCGCCTCTCCCCAGGCATGGTGATTGCCCTTGAGCCGATGATAAACCTTGGCACAGGCGATGTCCGCCTTTTAGACGACGACTGGACGGTCGTGACAAAAGACGGCTCCCTTTCCGCCCACTTTGAGCATACCGTGGCCGTTCTTGAGGATCGGACCGAGGTGCTCACGCAATGGGAAGTCTAGCCTTCCTCCTCGAAAATCCCCAATCTTGCTTGACCTGAGCTTATAGCGTAACGATTTTATCCCTTAGGTGTTTATTGCATGAAAGACAGACGGCGACGAGGAAGGAGAGACGATGATGAACTTTATGAAACGCATGTTTTCCCGCGAATTTTTCTTCGCTAACCTTATTTTGGTTGGCATACTCTTAGGTTTTGCGGTGGCCATGGCCATCTTTGGCCTTGGTTCCCGCAAGACTCCGGGCTTTAGCGCAAAGGCCCAAAGCCCCGCCAGTGTGGACACGGGGGTGCAAGAAGCCATCTCCTACGCGGAAAAGGTCCAAGGGGCCTTCCGCTACGTGGCGAAAGAGGTCCTGCCCTCGGTAGTCGAGCTACGGGTCGTTTCTCAAGTCAGTAGCGGCTCAAACCCCATCGAGGAATGGCCCTGGCGCTTCTTTTTCGACAGTCCGGAAGATGGCAAGAACAACACTCCGCGCGCCCCGCGGACCCAGCGCGGCCTAGGCTCCGGTGTTATCGTGGAGCGCAAGGGCGACACGGTCTATATCTTGACCAATAACCACGTAGCCGGTGATTCCACCGAGATCACCGTAATTTTAAGCGACAAGCGCGAGTATAAAGCGGTTCTTGTTGGCAAGGATGAGCGCCGCGACTTGGCGGTGGTATCCTTTGAGACAAAGGACAAGGACATTGTCATCGCCCGTCTAGGGGATTCAGACTCCCTGCGGGTGGGCGACTGGGCTATCGCCCTGGGCAGCCCCCTGGGGCTCCAGTTCTCCGTCACCACGGGCACCATTTCCGCCCTCCAGCGCTCAGGCGGTCCCGAGGGCAACATCTCCGACTTTATCCAAACCGATGCCGCCATCAACCAGGGCAATTCCGGCGGCGCCCTGGCCAATATCCGCGGCGAGGTTGTCGGCATCAATACCTGGATAGCCAGCCCCACCGGCGGCTCCATAGGCCTTGGTTTTGCCGTGCCCATCAACAACGCCAAGCGCGCCGTCCGCGACCTTATCGACAAGAAGGAAGTAAAATACGGCTGGCTGGGCATCAAGATGGGAGAAACCGACTCCGTCGTGCTTAAGTCTCTGGGTGTAGAGGGCAAGAAGGGCGCCTACGTGGAATCCGCTTACCTAGGCTCCCCGGCGGAAAAGGGCGGCATCCTTCCCGGCGACCTCATTACCAAGGTAGACGCCCGCGCCGTAGAGAGCAACGAACAACTGACAAGACTCGTAGGGGATATTCCCGCGGGTTCCAAGGTTGAGTTTACCGTTCTACGCGGCACAGTCGAGCGCAAGCTCTCAGTCAAGATCGATGAGCGCAACGATAAGATCGTAGGCGATAACTCAAAGCTCTGGCCGGGGCTTGTCGTTCTGCCCTCGGATTCCCCCTTAGTCGCTTCTATCGCCGGGGAAAAGGCTACTGGCCTCATTGTGGCGGCCGTCATCCAAAAGAGCCCGGCGGCCGGGATGGCCCTTGCCGCCCGCGACAAGATAGTCGAGGTGAACGGCAAGAAGGTTTCCAATCTGAGGGATTTCTACGACGCCCTCAACGCCTCGGGAAGCAAGATAGCCTTCCGCTATATCCGCGAGGATAAGGAATACGAGAGCCCGGCCTATATTAAGAAATAGCTGATAAGGGCCTGAGTATTCAGGCTCTCGAGAAAAAACCCCGCCCCAACCGGCGGGGTTTTTTTTATCTACCCATATTCAATCATTTCAGCTACAATGGTGGGCGGAGGCTCAGATGAAAGAATTCCTGCCCTACGAGACCGTGCGCAATAACGCCCTCAAGCTGGCGCATCAAATCCACGCCGAGGGTTTCGTGCCCGATGTCATCTACGTCTCGCTGCGCGGCGGGGCCTATATGGGCAACGTCATCTCAGAGTATTTCAAGCTTCTGCGCCGCAATGACCGGCCCGTTTTCTACGCGGCCGTCGTCGCCCGTTCCTATACCGACATCCGCGAGCATGAAAGCGTGCGGGTGGACGGCTGGACCTACGCCCCCGAGCACCTGCGCACCGGGGACAAGATACTCCTGGTTGACGATATCTTCGATTCCGGGCGCACTATCAACCACCTCGTGCAGATCATCCTTGAAAAGGGGATTCCCCGCGTTGATTGCAAGGTAGCCGTGCATGACTACAAGTATTTCAGCTACAAGCAGGATCAGCTTCCCATTCAGCCGGACTTCTATTGCCGGAAGATAGAGGTCAAGAGCCCGGATGAGGACCGCTGGATACACTATCTGAGCCACGAGCTGGTGGGCCTGACCAAGGAAGAGCTGGAGAGCCAGTATTTTGCCAAGGACCCGGAGCTTAACAAGGCTCTTGGCTTCATTTCCTAGGCGGGCTCTGATGCCTCTTGAGCTTCGACGCCCAGCTTCAGCCATCCTCCGCCTTGTCTTGGCCCTTGCCGCCATACTCATCCATGGCTTTCTAGCCGCGGAGATAAAGCCCAGCCTTGCCCCTGCCTCCTACCCTCGGCCGGTGCGGATATTCTTTTCCTCCGACGACCCGGACGCCGTCTTGAGCTATCGCTTTGAAGGCGCGCGGAATTTCAGGTTGCTTGAAAACGCACTCCTCCTTGAGGCTCTGCCGGGGGAAGAGCGCGGCTATCTTATCTACCTTGAGGCCCGTTCGGTTTCAGGCGGCCTTGAAACCGCCAGTTTTCTTTACAAGATAGACCGTCGCGCCCCACCGGTTCCCCGTACTTCCGTGGAACCTGGATTCGTCCTTCCCGGCTCCTCAATCGAGCTAAGCTCAGCCGGGGCGGCGCGCATCCTTTACAGCCTCTACCCCTCGCTTCCCGAGGCCCAAGAATACTCAGGTCCCATCCGCCTGCCCGACTATTCCTCGGGTATCATCCGCTATAGCCTCTCAGCGATAGCCTTGGACGAATTGGGCAATCCTTCTCAGCCCTTTGTCGGAGACTTTATCTCACTGCCCAAGGGCTATAGCCCGGCAAAGGACTTTAAGGCTCAGGGGGGTCGAAGTACCCAGACAGGCTCGGCCTCCCTCATCCAGGCTTCCCCGGCAATGCAGGGGAGCGTAGAGGAGCATTCCCTCGGATTCGTGCTTCGCTTTAAGCACCCCCAAGCCCTTTCCTTCCGCTATTCCCTGCGGGACAGCTCCCCCGAGGCAGGGGTGGACCCTGAGTCCCTACCGGAATTAGATGCCAATCTGGGGGAAGCCCTCTTGGACATCCGCGCCCCCTCCGGTTGGGTCGGCCAGCTTTTTCTGGACGCCTTTGCTCGGCTCCCGGAAGGACGCTATATCAAGGCAAACGAGAGCCTCAAACTCACCTTCAAGGAAGGCGCAAGCGCCATTCCCCTTTCATCGATAGGCGCCAAACTCCTGCCAGCGGCATCTGCCCGCGGGGCATGGCTTATAGCCGATAGCACACGTTCAAGCCTGCGCTACCAAGTGGATTCCCAAGAACCGCGGGAGTACCTCTTCCCGGTATTCATAGCAGCCGCTCCTGGGGCCGAGCGTTTGCGGGTGAGCTATTCGACCCTTCAGGTAGATGGCAGCCGCAGTAAGGAATCCCTCTTGGAAATCCAGCTGGGCCCCGATCCCGGCCGTCCGGAGCTTGACGGTGTTCCGGAGTCTGGAGTCTCTGCATCCTCCATCATCGTTTCCCCGGGTCCGGCTGCCAAGGTTTTGCGCTACGAAGTGGCAAACGGCGACGCCCTGCCTAAAGCGGTAGGGGCGGATTCTCCCCTGCTTGAATCAAACAGCGGCTTTCACTCAGCTCCCGGCGCCACCATCTCCTACCGCTTCCGCCTGCGCTCCTTTTCCGACGCGAGCCCGACGGCCGCAGGCAGCGACGAAGCCTTTGTTCAATTTACCGTGGATCGTACCCCGCCTGAACCGCCGCGCATTCAAGAAAACAGGGGTATAGCCGGCGCCCCGAATAAGTTCTTCGGCTTTGCCGCCGGCTCGGATGAGGTCTATTACCGGGTGTCGCGCAACGGCAAGCTTCAAGGCGCCTATAGCCGCTTCCGCTCGCCCATCTATCTGGAGGCGGATCCCTCCGGCCCGGTGAGCTACACGGTGGAAGCCTACGCGGTAGACCTGGCCGGTAACCGTTCAAGCGAGGCGCGCTTTGATAATATCAGCATCGACGCCACGGCCGTTTATCTCTCAGGCTCAGGCTCTGACGAGAATGACGGAAGCCCCTCAAGCCCCCTGGCAAGCTTGGAAGCTGCCCTCCGCGTAGCCACTATCACAGCCCGCCCGCGCATCAAGGTTCAGGGGCGGCCAAAGCCATCTGGCGATATCGTCATAGAGGACGAGATTCTCATCCAAGGCGGCTTCTCTGGACTTGAATGGACTCCGGACGCCTCCGCCCAGGCCAAGCTCAGCATCCGCTCCATCACGCAGAAACGGGGCCGCCTTACCGTAGAGGACCTAGAACTATCCGGGAATCCTGCCAAGGGCAGGGCATTTCTCAGCCTTGCCTCATCATCCGCCCTCTTCCGCCGTTCAGTCCTCAAGCTTGAGTCCCAGGCGGAGGAGGCCATCGAGCTTTCCCGCGAGGCCCATCTTGAATTTGTAGATTCAAGCGCCAGTTTTTCCGCCGCTGGCAGGTTTACCGCTATCGACTCCTCGTCCTCCACAATCCGCATTACCCGCTCATCGCTGTCTCTCAGCGGCGCCGATATCGGAACCCTGCTTTCCCTCTCCAAGGGGCAGGTCAAAGCCGATCAATCCTTCCTCTCCTGCGACTCCCGCCAGAGCTCGGCAACGATGTCCTTGGGCGACGCCGTCTACGACTTTTCCAACTGCCTCATCGAGTCAAAGGCCGCTAAGGGCTTTGTCGCCTGCGTCTACGCCAGGGATTCCTCAGGCAGTATAGACACGAGTCTGCTGCGCTCATCCCAATCCTCGGAAACCGTTCTCTTCGACATCTCCGGTGGTTCGCTCAAGCTGAGCCACGCAACAGGCTATGTTGAGGGCAATCCCCGCTCCGCCTATGCCTTCCGCTTGGCCACCGGTGCCCTTGAGGTAAGCAATTCCGCCTTTGCCGTTTTTTCCGCCAAAGCCGAGGGCGCCCTCTTCGACGGACTGCCTGATCCCAAGGGCATCCAGTACCTCTGCGCGGCTGGCTTTAAGCGCATTAGCAAGCGACAGGGTGCCGAGGCCTTCTTGGCCCGTATCCTCATAGCTGAACCCCAAAGGCTTTTTACCATAGACCAAAAGGGCTTGCCCCTTTTGTTGCCGGACTCCCCCCTCATAGACGCGGGTATGGTTCCTGATGGGGTAGGCTCGCAAGATTGGTATGGGAACCCACGGCCCTCTGCCCATGGAAAAGGCTTACCCGATATAGGCGCGGTGGAATATCAATGAGAAGCCACTTCATGCAGCGGTTTGCCCTTATCATCTTTTTTATTATTTTTCTTTTGACCTTCAGCGCAGACAGGGCCCTTCATGCCCAAAACAAGGATGGTCAAGTAAAGCAAGGGCAGGAGCCCAGTCTAGCGCTTCTAGATCAATCTTCCTTCATGTTTATACCCAAGGCCGATCGGCCAGGGGCTCTCAAACTGCTCAGCCAAGCCCAGGCCCGTCAAAAAGCCGCGGAGCTTGTCCTTTATTCTGAAATAGAGCGTTTGACAAAGGATGCAGAGGCCACAGCCCAATCCATTACCCGCTTTCGTCTTGCAAATCTTGCGCTGCGAAGCGGCCTTGGGAATGCCAAACCCCTGTCAGAGCCCAAGCTTACCGAACCTCAAAAACCGCAGGCTGAGCTACAAAAACTCATTGACGAGTGCCGTAAGCCACCCGCACAAGCCCTCGAGCTTGCCGCCCTCATTAAGCGACACGGCTCTACGGCAAAGCTCTCCGATCTTGAGAAGGCCCATTCAGCCCTCATCGCTTACCTGCCCTATCGCTCACAGCCCCTCCTAGATGCCTTGGCGCGGATAGCGCCGGTATTTAAAAAGGGTGGGGCAAAGTCCTATTCTCTCTATATCTCCGCCCTCT
The DNA here is from genome assembly GCA_041739325.1 of Treponematales bacterium. Lineage (GTDB taxonomy): Bacteria > Spirochaetota > Spirochaetia > Treponematales > JBGSOB01 > JBGSOB01. Next base: position 6,340 of record JBGSOB010000159.1, on the reverse strand, counting down.
GCCGTTCTTATCTTGTCGACGGCGAGCCCTTGGCGGCCCTGGCGAAGGGGGAAGGCCTCTCTCTCAACGATGCCCATGAGGCGCGTAAACTTTTAGTGGAAATATCCAGACAGCTTGGCTTGCGCGCCGCCCTCATCAACGATCCCTTGGCCTGCATCCATCCTCCCCTGCTTTTTAGCGGGCTTGAAAAAAAACGGATCGAGGACCTGGATTCCTTTTTAAGCCTCTACTACTCCCCAGCATCGGAAACAAACAGTCTTGAATTCATGGAAGATTCGCTAGGCGGCCCCATCGAAACCCTTATGAGGAGCTTGGAAATCCTTCCGCATTCCATCCTCAAGCCCCTCGTGGGCTCAGGCTACCAGGAAAGATTCTCTCTTCGCTCCGCGGGGAATTTTCCTGCCTTAAAGACAACGAGTCTCCCTGAGGCTGTTGAAACCCTCTTAGTCCTTGAGGCGGCTCTACGCACGGGGAGGTCTCAGGATATAGGGACTGCCCTCACGCAAGTGGCGCGCTCGGAGCTTGCCCTTGGCCTCTTATCGAGTTCTGCACGCTATGAGGATCTCAAGCGGGAGCTAGCTGCCTTTCTTGAAAAAGGATCCAGCAGCGGGGCGCTGATGGATCTCGGCGGGGCAGCCGAGCTGGTCATCGGTATCTCAGAACCGGCCCTCATTCCGGCTTCCATGGCCAGAGCCAATACCTGGCGTTGCGCGATATTAGGAGAGTTGGAATGATGAAAACTGGTTTTTGCGCTCATTCCCAGGCAGTATCCATTCAAGCTTTTCGCGCATTCCTGTTACTTTCCCCCTTTATCTGCCTCCTCGCCTGTTCCCCCAAAAAACCCTTAGAAAGTTTTCCCAGTCCGAGTGTGGAAAGTCCGCCTCCCGCAAAAAGCCTCAACCTGACCTCCCTCGGGCGTGAAGAAGCCCTACCAGAGCTCAGGGCTTTAGCCGGGCGGCTCATCCTGGCCGGGCGGATAGGCCTTAGCCCCATCATCGATGGCAAGGCTGTCTTGGCTTCCCGTAGCCGAGAGCTCTTCTGGCTTGACGGCAGTGGCCCCACGCGTTCCCTTGTTCTCCCTGCCCCCATATCAAAAATACTCTGCTTGCGCCGTCATGAGGGGCAGGATAAAGCCTACCTCTTCCTCGGCGACGGCAGCCTCCTCTGCGTAGACTTAAACATGATGGCTATTGACCCATCTCTGCAAAGCCCCGCGGGAATCCTCGACGCGACTGCGAGCCCTCTAGGCATTGCCCTTCTTCAAAGCGGCGGGCGCATCAGCCTCCTCGATATTGCCAGTCTCTCTCCCCTGGCCACCCTCGAGCTGGGGCGCGAACTCTCAGGCCTTTACCAAAGCGAGCTCTGCCTCCTTGGCCTCGACTCTGAGGGCCACTTGGATACTAGTCTTCTTTACTCCCTCCCAAGCTTGACCCCGATAGCCCTCAATACACCTTTGCCCGGCGTGGTTCCCCTTAGGCTAGCATCATCTGCCACCTCACACGCGGCACTCCTGCCTGACGCCAAGGCATTGATAATCACAGCCTCCGGCAAGATCATCGAACTTGAGGGCAGCTTTGATGGCGCTTTCCTTGAGGCTTCAAGCTCAAGCTTTCTCTTCAAAGACAGCCAGGGCTCTCTCTTGCGCGTGGACTTGGATGAACAGGGTATGCCCATGCTCGAAGGGCAGTCTTTTGGCGCCCAGCTAGCCGTAGCCGCCGCTAACGGCATCCTCTGCTATCAAGCCTCAGGCTTAGCCTCAGCTCCCAGGGGCTCTGTGCCGGCTCTGCCCCTTGGCCTCCCGGACCCACCCCTGTGCTCACCCTTCATGTCTGATGGTCTTGTCTACTTCATCGGCTCTCAAGGGCTCTATGCCCTCCAGGCGCCAAACCCCGACTTCTACGAGAGCCTTATCAGCCAGGAATTCATCGAGCCTGAGGCTGAGACCCAGATTGGCCTTAGTTTAGACGCAATACGCCCGCGCTCCGCGCTTGAGGGGAGTGGTGAAGTAAAGAAGTATTTGGCATTGGAGGCCTATAGGCCGGCTCTCTCTCTTCCCTTTTCCCAAACCTGGCGGGTTTCCATCTTCAAACCGGCTAAAGGCGCCGCCTATTCCATTTTCGTGAAAAGCGAAAAGCCCTACCTCATTGCCGCCTATGACCAAAGCGGAAGCCTCATCCTCAATAATCTAGGTTATTCGGTTGAGGCATCCCTGGACTTTAGTATGGTGGAGAATAAGGTATACGCCATTGCCTTTGCCCCCCGCGACCTTGCCGACTCAAATCTTGCGGCGGAGCTTGTGATCAAGGAAAAGCCCTAGGGTTTTTTAGCCTCAAGCTCAGGTTTGCCTTCCCTCACAGCGGTCTATCTCCTCGATTAAGTCGTCACAGGACGCCATGAAATCCGCGCTTGAGAGTATCCAGCCTCCGCAGACCATAGCCGAGGCATAGAGAGATGCGTTATGCCGGTCTTGGCTGTAATCAGCTTGGGCGTCCTCGATATGCACCACGGAAAAGCCGTGGTCGCTCGCGTCGCGCGCCGTCGTTTCCACGCATTGGCTTGTGGCAAGGCCCGCCATCACCAGAATGTCCACGCCTAAGGCGCGCAGCTTGATCTCGATATCGCTTGTGCTAAAGGCGGAAAAACTGGTTTTGTGAAAGAGCAAATCTTTGGGTTCAGGCTCAATCTCCGCAATCACCTTGGCCATCTCCTGACTGCGCAGGGGGTAGAGGTCCTTAAAGCCCCGCGCCTGGGCTTCCATGTTCGAGTGCCGGAAATAGCGATGCAGGTCGCCGCGGTCTTCCCTTTCTCCGGCAAGGAGGGCGTAGGCCACCGGCCAGTCGCGCTGGCGAAAAAAGCCAATCAGATTTTTAAGCGCCGGAACCACCGTGGCGTAGACGCGTTGGCCGATATAGTCCAAGGCGTCGGGTTTGCGGCGGCAGGACCATGCGTGAAAGCTGGAATCCTTAAGCAGGTAGTAGCGCTGTACGTCTACGATAAGCAGTGCGCAGCGTCCGCCGATCATAGGCCCTCCATCGGCAGAGGATAGATGCGCTTGCGCTCGGTTTGGGCTATTGCCTTTTCAAGAATTGGCCCCAGCTCTAGGGCGCGGTAGGCTTCACGCTCTATCTGCAGGCTTGGCCGCAAGAGGGGGTGCTTGGGAGAAAAGAGGACGCAGCAGTCTTCAAAGGGCTCGATGGAAACGCGGTAGCTGCCGATACGCCGCGCAATGCCCATGGTGTATTCCTTGTCCTGCCCCACTAAGGGGCGGAAGACGGGGAGGTCAGTGGTAGAGCCGGTAAAGCGCATGGACTCCATGGTTTGGCTGGCTACCTGGCCCAAGCTTTCTCCGGTAATCAAGCAGGCGCAACCATTGTCCTTTGCCAGGCGGTCGGCAACCTCCATCATCGCCGCGCGCATGAGGAGGGTAGTCTCGTTTTCCCGCGCCACTTCCTTGATGCGCATCTGGGCCTCGGTAAAGGGAACGATATGCAGGCGGATGGACCCGGTCCAGCGGGCAACGATGGCCGCTAAGCGCTCAACCTTTTCCTGGGCTTCCTTGGAGGTGTAGGGGTATGCGTGGAAGTGGACGGCGTCCAGGAAGAGGCCGCGCAGGCCCATGAGGTAGCCGGCTACCGGGCTATCGATGCCGCCTGAGAGAAGAAGCATCCCCTTGCCCGAGGATCCGGCCGGGAGGCCGCGTGAAGCCTTTGACTCCCCAACGTAGATGTAGGCCCGCTCCCGTATCTCTATATTGATGGTGAAATCCGGGTTGTGAACGTCTACCCTCAGGCCTGGGTTGGCTTCCAGGACTTGGTGGCCGACCTCAATGCATATCTCCTGTGAATTGAGGGGAAAGCTCTTATCCGCCCGGCGCGCCTCGGCCTTAAAGCTTTTTTTCCCTTCGGCAATGGGCCCCAAGCTTGCCATCTCAAGGGAAGCGGTTATGATGGCCCCCATATCCTTGGGAAGGGCGCGGGCTAAAGCCCAGCCGGCAATGCCGGGAAGATGCTCAAGGGCAAACTCGGCTTGGGCGGCGCCAGCTTCCTCAACCTTGAGAAAGAAGCGGCCGTTGCGCATATCGATGCGGTGAACCAGCCCCTCTAGCCTGCGCTTGAGGTCGCGCTTAAGCCGCGCTTCGAAGCTATCGCGATTCTCTCCCTTGAGGGTCAATTCCCCCAACTTCAAGAGGTAGAGTCTGTCCATTATCCCACCCTAAGCCTGGCGGCAGTCGATTTGAGGATATCTAAAAAGGCGCGGATTTCGTCAGGGCTCGTGGAAGCGCCGCTTGAAACGCGGAAGGCGGAGGCGGCAAGCCCCGCTTCTATGCCTAAGGCTTCAAGAACACGCCTTCCCTTTGTCTTTGCAGAGCAGGCAGACCCAGTGGAGAGGGCGCAGCCTTGGTCTGAGAGGGCGCGCACGAGGACCTCCCCGGGAATTCCGGGCAGGGCGGCTTGGAGTATCCAGGGAGAAAAGGCGTCTGGCTGCGAGAGTCTGCCCTCTGGCAGTATCCTGGCGCCTAAGGAGAGTAAGCCCTCTTGCAAGAGGACCTCGAGTTCCCGCCCATGGGCAAGATTCTCGTCCATTGTCTTAAGCCGCCTTTCGAGGGCTAGGGAGGTGGCATGAGCCCCGGCCGGGTTTTCCGTACCCGAACGCATACCCCCTTCTTGGCCCCCACCCTGAAAGAAGACGTCAATGTTTTTGGCAAGATAGAGGATGCCGCAGCCGCGTGGGCCGCCGAATTTATGGGCGGAAAAAGATGCGGAGTCTATGCCCAGCCGCGCGGGGAAAAAGGGATGCTTTCCGGCGGCTTGGACCGCGTCCACGTGGATATGGATGCGCCGCCCCCTGCTCCGCGCGCGCAGGAGGGCAACGATATCGGCGATATCCTCCATAAAACCCGTTTCGTTGTTTACCGCGCTTAAGGCAAGCATGCTCGGGTCTGCGTCAAGTGCCCTGGAAAGAGCTTCACGGTCAAGAGCGCCGCAGGCGTCGGTTTTTAGGTATGCCGTTTTAAGCCCTTGGCGGGCAAGGCCCAGGGCCCCCTGGTGGATGGAGGCATGCTCCAGCCCGCTTAAGAGGAGCTGGGCACGCTCGCGAGACTGCGGCGCGGCTGAGAGGCGATTGAGGAGGCTGGCAAGGACGATATGGTTGGATTCTGTTCCCCCCGAGGTGAAAACCAGAGTTTCTGGGGCTACTCCCAGGGCTGCTGCACAGCGTGCCCGGCTTGCCTCTAAAACCTCCCGGGCAGCCCGGCCGGGGCCATGGCGGGCCGAGGGGTTTCCGAAGGCGCTGAGGGCCACGTGGCATGAGTCTTCAAGGATGTCGGGGTAGGGGAGGGCCGTCGCGGCCCAGTCCAGATAAATGCCTTCCACGCCAGCATGGTAACGAAGCGGGCATCTTTGCGCAAGAACGGAAAAGGGGGGAGCTCCGGCCTCGGCTTGCGCAAAAGGGCGCTTTGCCGTAGTATCGGCCATATGCACGACACCGCCTTAATTCGCAATTTTTGTATCATTGCCCACATTGACCATGGCAAGTCTACCCTGGCCGACCGCCTCATCGAAAAGGCGCGCATTATCGAGTCCCGCAATATGCAGGACCAGATTTTGGACAACATGGACATCGAGCGCGAGCGCGGCATCACCATCAAGAGCCAGGCCGTCACCATCCCCTACCTTGCCTCAGACGGGAAGAACTACATCCTCAACTTCGTAGACACCCCCGGTCATGTGGATTTCTCCTACGAGGTATCCCGCGCCATCTCATCCTGCGAGGGCGCCCTCCTCTTGGTAGACGCCAGCCAGGGGGTGGAGGCCCAAACCCTCTCCAACATGTACATGGCCCTCGAGCACAACCTGGAGATCATCCCAGTCATCAATAAGATCGATATGGCCGCCGCGGATATCCCCGGCACCAAGCACCAGATTGACCACGACCTAGGCCTAGATTCCGACGGGGCCCTCCTTGTCTCGGCGCGCAACGGGATAGGCATCGACGAGCTCTTTGAGGCTATCGTCAAGCGCATCCCCGCCCCCGCCGGGAAGGATGACGATTTTGCCCGCGGTCTCATCTTCGACTCCCACTACGACCCCTACCGCGGGGTTGTCGTCCACCTGCGCATGATGTCCGGCAGCATCAAGGCCGGCCAGTCGATACGCTTCATGTACTGCAACGCCGACTACAAGGTCGAGGAAACAGGCATCTTCAAGCTCTGCCTGTCAAAGACCGAGGAGCTGGCCGCCGGCGACGTCGGCTACATAATCGCCGGGATAAAAACCGTTTCCGACGTTCGCGTGGGAGACACGCTTACCCTCACCGAGCGCCCGGCGCCCGAGCCCCTGCC
>JBGSOB010000157.1:0-16873 GCA_041739325.1 Treponematales bacterium | reverse complement strand
CGCTCCGAAGTCCTCGCCACGCGCAGCATGGCTGCGGTCTACTACGCTACCCCCTTGTAGGGCTAAGGATGGCGTGGAGAACGCGCATTGCGCGTTCTCCAAACCCAAGCGCCAGAGGTGCTTGGGTAACCCCCTTGTAGTTAGTTGGCGAAGGATGAACGCAAGCTAGGGCCTTGTTGCGCCGCCCCAGAACGCAAGCAAGCGCGGGTGACCGATGAAAAATATCCAGGCTCGCCTTGCAGCACGTTCATCCCCCTTGCTCCTACCCAAAAAGGATGCACGAGCGGGCCTGGATATTTTTCATCGGGCAGGCCCCGCGCTCCCTTGTCTACTCGGCGGCGCAAGGAGGCTCGAGACCGCGTTTGAGGGAAGGGGAGGGGGGCGGGGTGGGGAAACCGGAGGTTGCCCTGCCCCGCATGACCTTTCTAGAAGCGGCGCACGGCCCGCGTTTTGGGCGTATTGATCGCCCCGCTGAGGGTCTTTAGGAATAGTGAATTGCTTGTAGGCGGATTATTGGACAGATTGATGACATAGGCATTGGAGGCGTCGGAATCAGTGGATGTCCAAAATGAATACATGCTAGGTATGTTGCCCACCCCTGCGGCGCGGAGGTTGGTAGCCATGGCAAGGGCTTCGTCGCGGGAGGGGAGGAACCAGTTACTCTGGCCGCCGAGCACCAGGTCATTGCAGGTGCGCGCGGCGTAGACGGTGCCTGTTCCAAATGCGGTGACGATTAACGCCGTATTCGCCGTCCCCGATCCTAGACTGCTTATTGTGCCAGAGACGAGGGTTGCGCTAGGAGACCAAGCGTCTAGACCGCCTTGGTTGTTAGCCGCCGCTTCCATAAAGCGCCAGCCATTTGAGTAGTAGCCCTTGTCGTAGAAAACGTAGCCGCCGGCCGGGCCGATGCCGCCGATGAGGTAGTTGGGAGTCCACACCCCATAGAGAATGGTGTCTTGGGCTCCCATGGTGAACTGGGCTTGGTTCCCATATTCGACAGTACCGTTTAATTCAAGCGCCCAGCCGGCAAAGGTGGAACCGGTGTAGGTGTAGGGTTGGGCAGGGAGGTTGATTTGGCTTCCATAGTTTAAGCTTATTTCCTCAAGGTACCCGCTTGTGTATGAGCTGCCGGAGCTAAAGCTAAGCCTATATGCATTTACCAGCCAAACGGCGTAAAGGTCTATATCAACTAAACCCATGGTGATTTCAGCTTCATTTGCGTATTCGACGGCACCCTCCGCGCTGAGGGCCCAGCCCTGGAAGCTATAGCCGGTAAAGTTGAAGGTATTGGGGCTCAGGGCCGCGATTTGGTTTGTGACAAGGCTTTGGGTAACGGGACTGCCTGCTGCACCATTGGGATAGAAGGTTATTGTGTGAGGGTTTGCACTCCATTGGGCATAGAGGACCATGGACGATGCCGGCATTTTAAGCTGGCCTTGATTGGAGTAGAGGGCGCCTGAACTTGCCGAGTTCCCCCAGCCGATAATGGCATAACCCGCCCGGGTAAAATTGGGCAGGGGGAGGCTGATCACTTGATCCGTTTTAAGGCTCATGCTTGCCATGCTTCCGGAACCTAGGTTGGGGTTAAAGCTCAATTCGTAGCTGTTCGCCGACCATTGTGCGTAGAGTTTGAGTTCTTGAGCGCCCATGGCAATGCTTTGGCCCGGGCTGACAGCCGTGCCGCTACCATCCGCCGCGCTATTCCAAGCGCTAAAGCTATAGCCGAGTTTTGCAAGGTTGCCGATTTCCAGCGCGGTAACGTTTTCACCCACTGCGTATCGTTGTGCGTCGAGCGGCGCGCTGCCAGCGCTATTGCCGTTGCCGATATACAAGACAGGGTAGCTGGCGCCGTCCTGAATATTCGGGCAGGCGCTTAATAAGAAGAGGCCTATGAAGAGGATGGCGATAAGGCCTGAGTTAAAAGATGTTTTCATGATAGCTCCTGAAGCTGTGCTGGATGGACTTTAGCCGATTATAGCACGCTAAAGGCCGATTTCAAGCCTTGCTCCTGAGGAAATCTCGAGCAATTACCTTACTGGATTACGATTATCCCGCGTTTTTCCAGGCGGGTACGCAAGGCGCTGGGCATGGGCGGGTTGCCGCTTGCGTTGACGAAGCGAAGGGCATCCATGCCTTCAAGGAATTCAAAGGACTCGATATCGTTGCCGCCTAGGTCCAACTCCACCAGGCATTCCAGCGCGGCGAGGGCGTCGGCGTCTTCCAGGAGGTTGTCGCTCAGGTCAAGAATTTCCAGCGCTGTCATGAGGGCAAGGGGGCCGCAATCCGATATGCGGTTGTGGGCAAGGTTGAGGCTTGTGACGTAGACGAGGTAGTGGGCCCCCTGGGCATCATTGATGTCCAAGAAAGAGAGGTCTAGCTCCCCTTCCAAGGACTCAAGCTCGAGCGGCGAGGGATAGGCGTCTAGATTCCCCAGGTAGGAGCGTTTTATGCCTTCAATGATGTCAATGCTGACATTCTCTTCTTCGTAGTTTTCTTCGGCCTCAGGCCTTTCATCCCCGGCTTCGTCCCACTCCGCGTAACCGAAATCCTCCTGGGCATAGGCATAGGATTCCTGTCTGCCGTAGTCCTCGGCTGCTTGCGGGGCTTGGGAGATGGCAGGCCGCGCGGGCTCATTCATTCGCAGAAAGAGGGCGGCCTCCCGCGGCCCAAGGCTTGAAAGCCTACGCATCACCTGGAGGATTCGGTCTGGGTGAAAGACTTGGATGACGGCGGCAAAGAGGCGGTTGAGGGCTGGGGGCGGCGGCTTGATGCCGGCTTGGAGGGCGTAGGCGCGAAGGCTTGCTAGGTCGCCGCAGCGGTAGGCTTCTATTAAGGATTGGCTTAAAAGGGTGAGTTTTTTCTCTATTTCAGCTTGGTCGCTTTTTCCGCTCTCCGTCACTAAGGCCTCCTTGAAGTCTCATGCGGAGCCTAGCGTTAAAGCAAAAAAAGAAAAAGTCTTGCGCGCGCGGAGCAGGCGACGCTATACTTAAAGCATCGGGATAAGCCTTATGAATAGAGGCTTGGGCGCTGAACTCAGTGGTCGCCCCCGCTATCCTCCCCCATCATTATTGACCCACTGTCACTCTTAGTTTTTCTTATCCGATTCCAACATCGAACCTAGCCTCAGGCCGGGGCCGAGGACGGAGCCGCCATGGGCTTCCTTTATGCGCACAAGGTAGATGTCGTGGTGGATGTGCTCGGCGATGATGCGCGTTAAGAGGGGGTTGGAAGAAAAGACCCCGGATACCCGGCCGTCAAGCTCGCGGCTGGCTACAAGGACGCTCGTCATGTCCACGGCTAGCATGATGCGGTGCCGCCCTGTGGGGGCTTGGCTCAAGTAGCTTGTGTTGAGCCAGGACTGGACCCCCTCCGGGCCGCGTTTGCCGGTAAAGGAAACATGGAGAACCTTTATCCCGCGCAGGGCGGCAGCCTGCAGGGCCGGGCCAAGGGGCTCCAGGTACCAATCGGTGTTGATGAGGACCTCTCCCGAGGCCGCATCTATGAGCTCGCGAGCCTTGGCAAGGAGTACGGCTTCATTCGATATATTCCACACCTCGTCCGGCGAGAGCTCGCTCTCGTAGGGCTTGAGGGCCTCAGAGAGCTCGCGGGCGGCTTCGGCGCAGCGCCGCGAGCTTTCCTCAAAGAGGAGTGAGGGCGGGCGGGCGCGGAAGGTGCGGGGCTCGCTCAGGGTTTGGATGACGGCGCCCCGGCGCAGGAGGGCTTCCAAGGCGGCATAGGTGGTTGTGCGCGCAAGGCCACAGGCGGAGGAAAGTCGCGAGCCGTTCGTCTCGCCTGAGCGTAAAAGCTCAAGGTAAACCTTGGCCTCGGATTCCTGAAACCCTAGGGTCTTAAATCTGCCCTCTAATCCCTCAGTCCCCTGCATAGACGGCCTCCGACGAACGATTTTTGTAGAAAGAATAATTGGGAAAGCTGTCCCGCGGCCGCGGCAACATGTAACGGTATTGGAGGGGTTCAAGCTCGAAGTCGGCCGCTCCCACCCCCGTCTTAACGCTAAAGTCAGAAAAGGCGTCCGCCAAAAGAAGGTTTGAATAACAATGGGACTCGGGGATGAGGAGGGTGAATTTTCGCGCCTCCGAGCTTAGGTTTGCCAGGAGGAAGGAGAAGGCTCCCGGGTCTGCCGGTTTGCGGCGCAGAAAGCCGATGACGCCTAGGGGGAGAAAGGGCGTGAGGTCGACGATCTCGCCGCGCAGGAGCTCTGCTCTTTCCGCGCGGAGGGCTATCAAGCGGCGGTAACGCTCGAGGATCTTCGCGTCTTGACGCGCTTTATCCCAGGCCATGGGTGCGCGGTTATCCGGATCCGGCCCGCCGTCCATCCCCACCTCTTCCCCATAGTAGATCATGGGAATGCCGGGTAGGGTGAATTGCAGAAGTTGCGCGATTTCTAACAGGCGCCTATCACCCTTCATTTGGTAGAGGGCCCGTGGGGTGTCGTGGCTGGAGAGCATGGAGAGTGAGTCTGAGAGGCCGGCAACGCCAGCGTCCGCGGCAAAGTGGGAAAGGAATGCTCCATAGGCCTTGGAATCGATCTTGCCGGCCACTAGGGCCTCGAAGGCGGCGCGGTAGGAGTAGTTCATCACCCCGTCTAGGGAGCTGAGCCACTCGGCTGGGTAGGAGAAGATTTCTCCCATCACGTAGATGTCCGGGTTTTCCGCGCGGGCGGTTTCACGGATGATGCGCACGACGCCGGGGGAGAGGTCGTTGGCGCAGTCAAGACGGATGCCGTCTATGCCCCGCCGCGCCCAGTAAGCTATCACGGAGCCTGGGCCCTGGATGAACTCCGCCCGCGCGGCAGGATCGTCATAGTTGATCTCCGGCATGCCGGGGTAGCCCCACCAACAGTCATAATTTTTACCGTCTGGAGAAAAGCGGAACATGGAGCGTTCCGGGCAGGAAGGATCGGCCTGTGCCTTTTTAAAGAGGGGGTGGTTGGCTGAGAGATGGTTGACGGCGATATCCATGATGAGCTTGATCCCACAAGCGTGAGCCGCGCTTACGAGGGCTTCGAAGTCTTCCTCCGTCCCCAATCCCGGATCTATGCCGCGGAAATCGATGGCGTCATACTTGTGATAGGAGGGGGCGGTGAAGATGGGGGTGAGCATGATAGCCGTAGCCCCAAGCTTTTGGAGCCAGGGCAGCTTGTCGATAACCCCGCGAAGATTGCCGCCAAAGAACTGCTTGCCGCGTGACATCCTGTCTGGTTTGTCCGTCCAGGACGAAAAACGCGACTGGGGGGGGTAGCGCTGTGGATCCGGATCTTGTTCCCCGCCACGGGCAAAGCGATCCGGGAATATTTGATAGATGACCTCTGCTTCCTGGTTAAAGCGCATGGATCCTCCTATTGTAGTCTTTCAAAGACTACAATAGCATGGACTCACCGAGGAATCAAGCGGATTATCGCTTTTGGTGGATAGTCGTCCTAAAGGGTATTCCCCCTTCGGCATCGATAATGTGCACGGCACGTCCATAGCCGTCCCGGATGAGGTAGTAATATTCAAGCCCTCTGCCCAGGCCTATGCCTTCGCTCGGATATTCCAAAGAATAGTAGCCCTCTTCTATCTTCATCGTTTTTTCCACGAAAAATTCCGGCCTGTCCCAACGTCTAAGGACAAGCCCCACCCCATAGCCTGCGGGCAGATCCTCAACCTCAAGCCAGAAGAGGATGCCGCTTTCCAGGTCCCTGTCGCCGGAATAATTTTTACTCACTATGGAGGGATCGAAGGTCTTGAGTGGGGCAGGATTTGCGGAGGCTATGACGAAATCCTGCGCCCCGCGCTTGATGCTTCGTTCCAAGGAAAAGCCGGCCGCAGGTTTCTCTACCACGAGGTAGTAGCTGATGGAGTCCGCGCGGCTTGCTTGGGGGGGGATATCGAAATAGTAGTTCCCCGATGCCTGGCTCCCCTCAAGGCGAACGAGCCCATAGTGCCGCTCAATGCCCGAGCGATAATAGAGGCTGAAGAGGCAGCCATCCCAAGATGCGCTGGAACGGGCGCTTATCCGGAGGCCCCCGCCCCAGGGGTAGGGCTTAGGGCTTTGCAGGATGAATTCCCTGTCTACCTTGGATTGGAAATTCCGCATGTCATCGTGGTAGGAAACGGGTTTTGAGGCCTGAAAGACCGGCGTCATGCTAAAGGTAAAGTCTCTTCCCGAGACGGAACGGATAACATGGGATAATACGTTGCCCATGAGTTCTGTCTTGGCTAAGACATGGTATTCCATAACGGTCATGCGCTCTAGCTCAGAGCTTTGCCAGGCTTCATAGTCCCTCTCATCCGTCCAATAAAGATCATGATACATGAAGGAGCCCACGCCCGCTATTCGGTGGCCGATGAAGTAATCCCACTCAGGGGTCGCTTCCTGGACGGAAAAGCGCACGGTAAAGCCGCGGCCGTCCTCATCGGTTTTGATGGCCAGGGTGGGATTTGGACCGACTCGGGATAAGAGGCTTGCGATTTCCCGCTCTGCGACGTCTTCCATGGCGGAGCCGGGGCTCGGTGATGCCGAGGGAGCTGGCGTGGGGCTGGCTTCAGTGGGTGCGCCGCTCACCGGGATAGTAAAATGACCCTGGAGGGGAAAGTAGACAAGGAAGGGTTCGTCGTTGCCACGGCTCAAGGTAAGGGCGATGCGGTAGCTTAAGGGGTTACTTTGCACTGCAATGGCCGGAACGACGCAAACATAGGAGGAGCCTGATTTTTCAAAGTCATAGGCAAGCCCGGTGTTCACGTTGTTCTTTGTTTGCATCCAGAGGGCGCGCCGAATCTGGTAGGCCCCCGGTTTTACGCTAAAGCTTAGGCGTAGCGGAAGTTTGGCAAGCACGGATTGGGGGGTCTGGTGCTTAAAGCTTTTACTCAGGCTAGTTGCGGCTGCTTGTGCCGGTGATGCCTGGGCGCTGAGGAGAGGCGAAAGGAGGGCGAGGCATATGAGGCATGAGCGCCATGTAATTTTAGCCTCGGAATTCTTCATAGTCATAGTGTAACGCCGCGGGGGCTGTAATCCAAGTGGATGCGTCTCATTCCCGCGCGATACTTCGGGTAGCCACTACATCGACCCCCGTTCCCAAGGCATCGCCGATGATAAGTTGCCCGCGCGTGATAGGCGGGCTAATCCTCAGACTGCGAATTTCCTTCAAGAGCTGGGCTATCTTGTCTTTAGGAAAGCCGTGGCGGGTCCGGCAGGGAGCCATCGCGGGCCGCGCCAAACCGCCATCCGCGATATCACCCCAGTCTATGCGCAGGGCGGCGGTGACTATCCTCAGCGGCGCCTTGAGCTCAGCTTCCGCGTAGATTGGCCCACGGGGACACTTGTTGCCTTTTACCTTTAGCTGGCCTGAGTCGTCCATTTCCACCTCAAGCCGGCATCCGATGGGGCAGGAGATGCATATCATATCCTTCTTTACCATGCTTTTTTCTCCCCCTTCCTTAGCTCAGCCCAATCTCAAGCTCTGCCTCGCCCTCAAAATGCCCGTAGCGAGCGGGATCCAGCTCCAACCAGAGCATTTCAGAGGGGCGCACATGGCGCTTATTGATGCTCTCTACCACGCTGCCGTTGAGCTTGACTTCCAGTTTGACCTCTGATTTTACGATCAGGGGCCGCAGATAGATTTTGTTCTTCCGCCCCAGCTCGGCCCGCGTGGGGCAGAGGTAGCGAACATTGGGGCCGGAAACGAGGCGGATCGAAGGCGGGGCTCTGTCCCCACGCAGCCAGGCGGCCGCCCAAGCCCCGGCCCGGCGGGCTTCCTCTGTGGCATAGTCGACAAGGTCGTGGACGTGGAGGGCGTTGCCGCAGGCAAATACGCCGGCAGCGCTCGTCATGAGGCGGGCGTCCACCTGGGCGCCGCCGGTCATGGGGTTGAGGAGGATGCCTGCCTGCCGCGATATCTCGTTTTCGGGCACAAGCCCCACGGAGAGGAGGATGGTGTCGCAGCTGATAATCTGGGCCTTGTCCATATTGGGAAATCCGTTTTCCAGCGGGGCTATCTCAACCCCGCTTACCCTGTCCTTGCCTAAAATCCGGGTAGTGGCGTGGGAAAGACGCAGGGGTATGTTGAAGTCCTCCAGGCATTGGGCCACGTTGCGCGGCAAACCGGAGGGAAAGGCTTGAATTTCGATGACGGCCTTTACAACGCAGTCCGACCAACTGAGGCGTCGGGCCATGATGAGGCCTATGTCCCCCGAACCGATGATGACGGCCTCGCGCCCGGGCAGGAAGCCGTCTATGTTGACAAGACGTTGGGCAAGGCCGGCGGTATACACCCCCGCCGGGCGGCTGCCGGGAATGCGCAGATTGCCGCGGTTCTTCTCCCTGCAGCCCATGGCCAGAATGAGGGCCCGCGCATTGAGGCGCATCATTCCATGTTCAGGCGAGGCGCAGGTGAGCCTGTGCGGGGAAGATACTGTCTCCATTTCCAGCACCGTCGTGGAAAGAAAGAGGGTGACGCCGGAGGCTAGAATTTTTTCTTCCAGCCGCTGGGCAAACTCAGGGCCGGTCAGTTCTTCCTTGAATTCGATTAGGCCAAAGCCGTTGTGAAGGCATTGCATGAGGACCCCGCCTAGGGAGCCCTCCCTCTCCAGCAGGGCGCAGGAAAAGCCGGCTTCAGCCAATTCCAGGGCCGCTGCCATACCCGCCGCACCGCCGCCGATAACCAGAGCATCAAAGGATAGGTCTTTCATAAGAGGCCCCCCAGCGCCTGGCTACCGGGGCCGCGTTTTGTTACCTGGTCCCAGCTCAGCCCGGTTTCCCGCATGATGATTTTTATGATCTTGTAGGCGCAGAAGCCTCCCTGACAACGGCCCATCTGGGCGCGGGTAAAATACTTTACCCCGTCCAAGCTGTGGTGACCGAGCCTGACGGCTTCTACGATTTCAGCTTCAGATACCATTTCGCAGCGGCAGACGATATTGCCGTAGCGACTGTCCTTCTTTATGAGGGCGTCGGCTTCATCGAAGGACGCTTCCCGCATGCGCGGGTGGGCGGGAACGCGCGCTTCGTAGTCTGAGCGCTCGGTAAGTTCCAAACCGGCCTTCTTGAGGATGTCCTTCACGTATTCCCCAATGGCCGGGCCGGCGGTAAGGCCGGGTGATTGGATGCCGGCAACCTGGACGAGGGCCTGGGCCTTGCGGGAGAGTTCGATATAAAAATCATCCTTAGCGGGCGCGCGCTCCGTTTCTTCTCCCCAGTTTTCAAGTACGGGTCGTTGTCCGGCAAAGCTGGAGATGGCGTCGCTTATGGATATGGACGGCAAAAGACGGCGGGCAGAATCCAGTATCGTGTCTAGGGAATCCTGTGAGGTAGCCATATCGTCCTTGCTTGGGGCGGATGCAGCGCTCGGGCCGATAAGAACGGTGTTTTCTACGGTGGGTATTACGAGCATGCCTTTAGAGACTGAGTTGGGGACGGGGAAGACGACGCGGCTAGGTCGGCATGAGGAAAGCTTGTCCAGGAGATAATACTCCCCCTTGCGGCCCGTGATTTCAAAGCGCTCGGCCTCAAAAATGGAAGACACCCTGTCTGCGTAGAGCCCCGCGGCATTCACTGCGTAGCGGCAACGAAGCTTTTCACCGCTTTTTGAGCCTAGCTCCCAGAATCCTTCAATGCGACAAGCTTGCGCGAGCTCGAATTGTGTTTTCAGCTCCACTCCGTTCTTGACGGCCGATTCCATAAGGGCGAACACGAAGCGGTAGGGCTCGACGATGCCGCCGGTGGGGGCGTAGAGCCCGCCGACAACGTCAGCGTGGAGTTTTGGCTCGAGGGAGAGCATTCTCTCGCGGGAACAGAGCTCCAAGCCCATCACCCCGTTTTCAAGCCCCTGACGGTAGAGCCGCTGAACGGTTTGCATTTCCTCTTCGTGCAGGGCTGCAACGAGGATGCCGCAGCGCTTATAGGGGAAGTCTAGTACCCGATGCAGGAGGTCGAATTCCAGGGCGCCGGCTATCTCAAGGCGGGCTTTGAGGGTTGTGGGAGAATGATGGAAGCCCCCATGGATGATGCCTGAGTTTGCCTTGGAAGTTCCAAAGGAGACATCGATTTCCTTTTCCAGGACGATAACCTTAAGTTTATAGGCTGAAAGCCGGTAGGCGATGTTGGCGCCGCAGACCCCGGCCCCGATGATGGCGACGTCGTATTGATTATTCATGACAAGAGCTCTGTCCCCCTTATTCGAGTATGGGCCTTCTTTTACTAAAACGCAAGTTTTTTGGCCTTGCAATAAAGCAAGACGCTTAATTTGGTCGAATTACCTCAGGCGGTTACATGGAGCGTAATGCCGTCAATATTTTTCGAACGAGGTATATCATGACTAAAAGAATCTTCTATCGTTTCATCCTGTTATTTTCATTCATGTATTCCCTCTCCAGCCAAGGGATACCCGGCTTTAAGCTTCTGGCTGTTCTCCCAAACGATGAACGGCCAGACGCCTTTGCCTGCGTTCCGGTAAAAGGGGGTTATGCTGGGATATTCCAGATAGGTGAAGACTTGAAATGGAGCCGTTATCCCACGGAAAGTCCCTCTTCGGATTTATTAGAAGAAATAGATTTGAAGGAATATGGAATATTCCGCATAAGGGAGCTTAGACCCTATCATAGATTTGCGGATGAATGGACGGTTTTTTTTATCGGAGCCGACCAAAGCGGGAATGAAGGGCTTTACGGAATGGATTTTGGCCTTGAGGTTGATTTGCCATGGAAAAGTCTCAAGCGCTACGACACTGGTGCTGAATGCGGTCCAATATCGGCGTACGAAATCTATAGGGCAAGTTTTTACGATTTTTATGCTCTTGTGCGCTCCTCGGGCGCTTTGCAAGGCTTTTATGTTTTTGGAAAATCAACAGGTGAAAGAATACGAAGATTCCCCCCCCCTTCTTGGCTGTGTAGGCGAAACCGCACGCATTTTTGCCTTAAGCGATTCTATTGGTAAATTTGTCATTCTTTCCCAATACAGGTTATCTGATGGCAGTTACAGCTTTTTTACTGAAAGTTATCTTCAAGGTATCCTGGAAACAGCTTCTCAATCAGTGGCTCAAGATTCGCAAGCTCTAAGTTTCAACTATTTTGATTTGGATAGGCCTGCATTGATAGTGCGGAAGGATAATGATGCGGAACTATTTCGATTCTCTGATGGCAACTGGGATAAAGCGGCTATCGGGCTTCACTCAACGCCCCTACTGCCGGAAGGCGAAAACAGTTTTTTTCTGCTTAGGGTAGGTGCTGATTCCATAAGCCTGAAGAGTGAAGTAGCAAGTGCAGTGCAACAATCATTTATTTGGGAAAGCAAAGCTTATACGCAAATCAGATGCATCAGTCGAAATTGGGCGATAGCGCCCAACGGTGATATTTGTCAATTCGTTTGGGTTGAAGGTGAGAGCCCGGATCATGGCGTTATGCATTGGCTTTTTTGTTTTAAGCCAAACGAGAGCGGTGAAACATATGAATATATAGGGGTTTATCCGTGGGAAGGATTAAAAAAATCTGGGCTACTCTACGCTTCAAATGAATATGGCCTCGTCGCATTAAGTAAAACAGAAGATGGAATAGATGTGGATAGCTTTGGGGGGAGTCAGAGAGTCTTAGAAATAAAAGGGCTCCCGCTTGAGCTTGGCGCAAAAAATATCCTCTTGGATGGGGTCTGCTATCGGCGTGATGAAAGCGATTGTGCGCTGAAAGAGCTGGGGCGTGACGTAAAAAACGATGTGCTTATCTTAGGCCTTGGGCTTTCAACTTACTCTCAAGAAGACTGCGCAGCCCAAATGAATCGCGTTCTTGCTGTGTCTTCGGCCTTGCAGTATGCGGAAACTGGGTCTCGGCTTTGGCTTGTTGAAGGCGCGCCAGAATGAAAAAAAATCTATTTTTGATTATTGTCATCACTTTTTGGGGTATTCATAGTTTGTGGGCTATAGAGCTTGCCAGGATAAGTGGTTCTACTTACTTTACCGACCCTAATGATTACGCAATATTAAACTTAAACTGCATGGCATCTTATCAGTCGCAGAGCGGATCTACGTTTTCCGTGGTATGCGGTCAATATTCGATTGGGATTTACGTGATTGGCACATTGCGTAGTGGTTGTAATTTCGAGGCCGTTATTAGTGGTCTCCAGGGTGCGCCCTTAATTATTTCCACATCAAGCGGTGCTCAGCTGATAAGCGATTTTATTACTAGCTCAGCTCAACTTGCCATAGATGTACGCAAAAAGGCGGGTAATAGCACAATACATAGCGGCCTGAATCTATCTATTTCTTGCGACACAATTCCTCCTGTCATCAGCCGATTAGCGGCGGAAAGCGATTGGCGCAACCAAAGCGGCTCTTTAACGTATGGAATAACGGATGGCTTAACGCCACAGCTTTCAATAAGCTTTCATGAAGGGAGCCCGTCGAAGTTGGTCTCAAAAAACGCTGATTTACTCAAGGAAGGTGACGCATATATATATTCCTACGCTGATGGGTATTGGGATGGGGGTTATGATCCTACTAGAAATCCTCCCCATATCCCTTATACGCTCAAATCTTTGGGTAGTGGGGATTATACTGCTAACCTCAGCGTTTCAGATAATCATGGTAATAAATCGAATGATTCATTCCCTTTTCGGGTTGATATTGATAGGCCTATTGTCCAAATAGGCCCCTTTGTCAATTATGGGTTTACGAGCCCTATTTTTACAAACAGTATGCCGTATGCCTTGTATGTCACTATGAGTGATTACCATAGTGGCGTTAACTACTCAAGCCCTTCCGTGACTCGTTATAAGATTGGTCAAAGTGGCTCATGGAAAGCAATAAGCTCTTCTTCTCTCAATATTTCTATTAATTCGGAAGGATCGCATGACGTGATCGTGGAGGTGGCTGATAAAGCGGGTAATAGCTCGACATCCACCAGGACAATTACTATTGACCGAAGTCCGCCAATCGTTTCTGGCGTTTTGTCGCAAACAGCCTATACAAATGGCACCACGACCGCAACCTTGGATGTCTATGATAGCCTAACCGGTATTCAAAGCGCTTATTATAGGGTGCGGCCGTCATCCGAAACCTATAACGCGACTTCTCCCATCGACTCAAGCTGGACTGCGGTCGCTAAAGATGCGGAAGGGCATTGTAGAAAAACAATAGTTTTTCCTCTACCGATACCAGGCTTTGAGCCAGACGCTGATCAACGCTTGGAAATATATGCGATTGATAAAGTGGGAAACTCGGCGCGGAAACCTATTCAGATTACGAACATTGACCGCACCGCCCCCTCCATTTCCTTCTCCCCGGCGCCAACAGGCGCCTGGTCCAAGGGCCCCATAATCCTTACCGCAAACACCACCGACACCAAGTCAGGAATAGCGCGCGTTAATTGGTCCCCCGCACCTATCGTAAGCACGCCAAGCTCTCAAACGAGCTCCTCGCCTTCAGCCTTGCCAACACCTACTCCTAAACCAATATTCACTTTTTTCCCTAGCTTGTCGCCTTTTCCAACCCCTCGGCCCACCTTAACGCCTCAAGCCAGTCCCTCGCCTTCTGCTACTCCAGCGCCTGTTTTAAGTTTTTCCCCTACTTGTAGTTTTTCAGCCGAGGGCTCCTATGATGTTACCGCAACCGCCACTGATGTTGCAGGTAATACTTCATCTCCTGGAGCGAAAGTGAGGCTGAATATTGACAATACAGAACCTGTATTAAAAGAACTCAGCGTGGTTTGGTCTACCGTGAGCAATACCTATGCGATATCCGCTCGTGTTGATAATAATTCAAAAGGAATAAGCACAGGCGTAGCGCCACTTGAGAAGCTTGATTATAAAATCGGAAATGCGAATTGGACGAATGGCTGGAGCGGCTCGAGCGCTGACTCGGGAGTCTTTAGTTCTCCAATAATTTTCCCGGTAGCTCTTGCGGATGGGGAAATAGATATCGACCTCAGGGCTACAGACGCAGCGGGAAACGAAAGAATAGGCTCATACAAATATAATCTCGACCGCACTGCCCCCACATTTAACTTAGCAATTCTCAATAACGGAATAGCTCGACGACAGGATGATGGGGGCCATCAGCTTTTTTATGACCTAATCGACATATCTGAAACAAGCCTTGCGACTCAGAATCCCTGGACGGTCACTCTGCTTTCCGGCGCAACGCCAATCGCAAGTGCATGGAGCGGAGGACAACCGATCATTAGTCAAGTCACAGACCCAGTCACAGAGAAAGTCACTATAACTTACAAAGGCAGCATCACTATCCCAGCAAACTCAAGCCTTGCTGATGGCAGTTATACCCTTTCCATTCGCTGTACGGACGCGTCGGGGAACATATCCACAGCCCGTAGCCTGAGCTTTGTCCTTGATAAAACCCCGCCATCTATAAGCCTCGCTTCTGGGATTAGCGCGGATGCAAGTATGGCAGCATGGAAGCCCGCCGGTGCCTGTCACCTAGCTACAAGTACGTCAACGGACGTGCAATCTTCTACGCTTAGAATCGGAACTTCTCCATCGTTTATTATAAGCCCTGAAAACGGAGAATATCGCTACAACTTTACTCAATCCGGCACCTACGCCTTGACCCTCACCGCAACCGATACCGCCGGCAACCCCTCGAGCGTCACAGGCTACGCGCGGATTGACGGCACGGCCCCGACGATCAGCCTAGGCGGCGTAATGAACGCTGGTTTCTACCGCCGTAGTGAAGACATAGTTTGGAGCCTTGGCGATGGAAGAGGTTCTGGGGTCAACGCGGCTTCCCTGCACTGGCGGCCCGATGCTAACGCTAGCGCGGCAGAAAGCGATTCAGGCTGGAGGGCGGACCCGCTAACAGGGCTTACGGACGGGAATAATCAGGATTTATCATTCCTGGTAAAAGATCTGGTTGGCAATACAGGGCGACAAGCTTTTGCCGTCAAAATAGACAGCACCGCCCCGCATATTACCTCTGTAAGCGCAACGAGTACGGTAAACGCGTCGTGGGTACTTGGCCTCACGCTGGTTAATCCTGTTGAAGCGGTGAGCGGTTTTGACGTGCTTTGCTATGCCCTTGACGATTCCCCTGATTATTCCGAGCTGATTTACGATGGGGCTACCACGTTTAGCATTCCCTTAAGTCCGGGGCTGGCCGATGGGAGCCATAGCCTGCGCGTCTTTGTGCAAGACAAGGCTGGAAACGCAAGTGGGGTACAGGAACTCAACTTCCTCGTTGACACCCTGGGCCCGGAGGCTACTGTCCTCTCCATGAGCTCTGGCGGCATTCCGGCCCTTGCCGGGGGGACTATCGCCACCACAAGCCTTACGTTGACAATGGACCAAAGCGCGGGGGCCGTAGAGTGGTCGTATCGTGTGAACTCTGGCAACTGGTCAGGATACGGGACTGCGCCGAGTTTTATCATTAGCAATTTTTCCCAGGGCTTGGTACAGATTGGCCTTCGTGCCCGTGATGCCGTTGGCAACCAGGGGCTGGAGACAGTCTTTGAGATCTTTGTCGATTCCGGCCTTCCCGGCACGCCGAGCATTCGCGGCTTAAGCCATCCCCGGGCGAGCAGGGTAGAAGACGCCAGGCGGCAACCCGACGCCCTCTTTAGCATCCTGCCGATGGGGACATCAAAGTCTGGCATCGCAGGCTATGAGTGGGAGCTTTTTGTCATACCCAGTTTGACGGCAAGCCTCCCCGCCGCGGCTCTGGCCTCCGGCAGTATCGTCTACACAGCCGATGCCCAGCTGGGGATTCCGGGATTAGCTGACAACGAGCTTGGGGAGTACTACTTTCTGCGTGTCAGAAGCCGCGCCGGAAACGGGCTCTTAAGTAGCTGGGCTTCCTTTATTTTCCGCGTAGACTCACGGCCGCCAGAGGGCCTGAGGCTGGAGATTCTGCCCCAAGTAGACGCTGATGCCTGGTATTCACACACGCGTGCCCTCTTGAGTTGGAACCAACCCGCCGACATGACCGGGGTTCAATCCTATTACTACTTCCTGACGGCAGACGAAGCTTGGGAACTGCCTGGGTATGCCCTCTTTGAGGATGCATCCGATATACTTTCCCAGTGGACATCGAGCGGGGCAAGCCAAGCCCTGGTGGAGCTTTCCCCGGATTTGCTGGGGCTGACGGGGGCGGGCCTGGTGACGGTGGGGCTGTGCGCCCTTGACTATGCGGGGAACCTTGAATGGTCAGAGGCGAGCTTCAAGGCAGATATTCAGAAGCCGGATTTTCCGGCCTATTCTACAACCGAAAGTCTGGGTCTAGAGCTAGATTCAACGAAAACACAAGCTGTCCTACGCTGGGCGCAGGCTAGCGATTCAGTTTCAGGTATGGCTATCGATTCCAGCTTATTCATAGCTAGCTATGAAGTCAGCGTAAAGGCAAGGCCTGCCGCTGATCCGAACGCAGCGGAAACCCTTGTACGCTCTGCATACTTCGATCTTCAGTCTGCACCGGCGCCGGAGCAAAGATTCCTTCAAGCCCCTGTTCTAGAACTCTATGGACTAAAAGCGGGACTAGTCTATCGCGCTAGCGTCATCGCCCGCGACCGAGCGGGGAATGAGCGCGAACGCAGCCTTGTTTTCCGCGCCGACGGTCAAGAGCCGCCAGCTACGCTAACGGTGGATTTTGACCAGGAAATCGGGGGCTATCGGCTCTCGGGGACCCGGGAAGAAGATAGCTTAGCGCAGACCCTTGGCTACTCTGCCTTGAGCATCACCCTGCCTGAGTCTATTGAGCTGTATCGGATTGATGTGAATAACGGGACTGAAACCTTAGTCAGGTTGCCTGGCCTTTCCCTGCTTGACACTAGCATCCAGACTAGGGTGGATGAGGGCGGCCAGAGTCTCTCATTCGCCAGCGCCCTCTGCGCGGCAGGTCCCTACGAACTGCGCTTAGGCGGCTACCGCCTGCGCGGGGCAGAGA
>JBGSOB010000018.1:0-11312 GCA_041739325.1 Treponematales bacterium | reverse complement strand
GTACGCGTCCTTTCCCGTTCTCATCATGCGCAAGGCAGGCTTGTGGGCCGCCATCCTTATCGATAATCCTTACGCTGTTTTTATGAACACCGGGGCCAATGAGGGTATTTTCCAGCCGGGGGTAAGCCCCTTTGAAAAGCTCCTCTTCCTTGGGTCTTCTGACGGCGCCCCTGATATATACTTTCTCGCCGCGGATAATCCGGTCAGCCTTGTGCGCAGGATTCAAAGCCTCCAGGGCCGCATTCCACTTCCGCCTCTCTGGGCCTTGGGCCATCAACAGTGCCGTTGGGGATATCGCTCTGCATCAGACTTGGAGCGCATCGCCGCCGAGTATGAACGTCGCGGCATCCCCAATGACGGGCTCTGGCTCGACATCGATTACATGGACGGCTTTAGGGTCTTCACTCTCAATAAGCAGCACTGGCCCGACGCGCGCGCTTCCCTTGCCGCCCTGCGCCAGCGCGGCTTCCGCGTGGTGCCCATCCTCGATCCCGGCTTCAGGCGCGACGACGCCTACCCCGTTTACGCTGAGGCAAAAAAAGCGGATATACTCTGCAAGACGCCGGAAGGCCTGGATTTTATCGGCTTTGTGTGGCCCGGCTATACCGTCTTCCCTGATTTTTCCTTGCCGGAAGCCAGAGCCTTCTGGGCGGCCCAGGTCAAGCAGCTAACCGAGCTCGGCTTTTCAGGCTACTGGATAGATATGAACGACCCTTCCACCGGCTCCGTTCCCCCCGACGATATGCTCTTCGACCGAGGGAGCAAAGACCACGCCTCCTTCCACAATCAATACGCCCTGGGTATGGCTATGGCTACCAAAGAAGGCATCCAGGCCGCCCTGCCGGAATCAAGGCCCTTTATAATCTCCCGCTCTGCGTATCTGGGTATGGGGCGCTACAGCGCCGTCTGGATGGGCGATAACGTCTCCAACGAGCATCATCTACGCAACATGATTTCAATGTCGCTCAACTTCTCCGTTTCCGGCATGCCCTTTAACGGGGCCGACATCCCCGGCTTTGCCGGAAGCGCGGACGCCAATCTCATGCGCGCCTGGTATAAGGCCGGCTGCCTCTTTCCATTTTTCCGCAATCACAATGTTTGGGACGGCAAGGACCAGGAGCCCTGGACCAGGGGAGAGCGGGTAGCCAAGGTTGTGGCAGACTATATCCGCCTGCGCTACCGCCTCATGCCCTATCTTTATAATCTCTTCATCGATCAAGAAGAAAAGGGAGACCCAATCCTCCGCCCCCTTTGGTACCATGATTCCAGTCCTGCCTGCGAAAAAATAGGCGACCAATTCTTTGTCGGCCCCGCCATCCTCCAGGCGCCCTTCGTGGATACCGGCGCTAAAAAACGCGATGTCTACCTTCCGCCGGGGCTTTGGTTCGATCTGGCCTACGGACGCTTCCGCTCTGGTGGGACAAGCCATGTCGCAAAGGATAGCTTTGCCTCCAGCCCCATCTACTTGCGCTCTGCCTCCATCATTCCCCTAAGAAGGGGAGAGATACAGCGTGCCCAAGCGAATATGGCGGATATCGATTTCTTGGTAGTGGCCGCTCCTGGAGACAAGCTTGAGTATTCCTATCGCTTTGACGACGGGGAGAGCCTGGCCTACCGTGAGGGTAAGCGCTCTGAGTACCGGCTGAGCCTGGATTGGACGGGAGCCGAGCCTGAGATCAAGCTAGAGGAGCTAGGCAAGGTCTGCGGCGTTTTGAATGCCCGCCTTCTCTTTGTAGGAAGCAAGGCCTGTTCCAGCATCCTATTCCATGGAAAGCGCATGAGCCTCAAACCCCTGCGCCTACAACTAGGCGGTATGAGGCTTAAGGCAAGATGCTGCCAGCTTGAGCAAGCTATTTCCGGCAAAGAATAAAGAGAGAAAGCGGGGGAACCTTGAGGCTGAGGGTCGAGCATTCGGCCAATGCCTCAGGGTCTATGCGCCTTCCATCGCATACCAGTTGCCAGGATCCGCCGCCCAAACGTAGGGCTTGGGCCTTGTCCGTAACGTTGGCCGCCACTACAATCCGCTTCCAGCCCGAGCTTAGGCCCTGGCCGTCTAGGCTAAAGGCAAGAAAGCCGCTTGCTTCCTTGATAAAACGCAGGCGTTGACGAATCTCTTGCCCGGAGTCGAGCTGGAAGAGGGGTTGCTCCCTGCGTAGGCGCACAAGATTGCGGACAAAGGCGTAGAAGGCCGCCTTGTTAACTTTGCCAGACCAGCGTATGCCATTGACCCTATCCGAGGATGAATAGGAGTTGTGGGAAAAGGCGCGGCTGCCGTCGGGCAGGCTAAAGGCGTTGTGTACCTTGCCGGCCGCCAGCCATTCCTGCGGCAGTTCCTTGGAGCGCATAAACTCCATACCGGCGTGGAGGATGGGCATGCCCTGAGAAAGGAGAACCAGGCCTAAGGCCACCCTAGCTAGGGCTTCCCGTCTTTCCTCAGTGGCTGAGGGTTCAGCCAGGGAGAGCTTGTCGGCAAGGGTGAGGTTGTCGTGAACCTCAGTATAGGAAAGGCTTTGCCAGGCGTGCTCGGACCAGGGATTGGGCTGGGATGTGCCCTCAACCAAAAGGTTGCGCACCTGGGGATGCCGCACCGCTCCTACAAGGCCGAACTTCACGCTTTCCTGGCGGCGTCCGTCATGGATCCAGCCTTTTTCCTGAGGAGAAAAGACCGATCCCTTGATGGCACAGCGGAAGGCGTCGTTAAACATCCCAATCCCTTCTAACTGGGAAATATTATTCATTGAAGCCGGAACCATGTCGAAGTCCGGGTACATCGCCCAGCCCTCGCCGTAGACTAAGACATCGGGCTTGATGCGCCGTAAGTTCTCAAGGATCTGCTTCATGGTGTCTAGGTCATGGAGGCCCATGAGATCGAAGCGGAAACCGGATAACTTGTATTGCGAGAGCCAATAGGCGGTAGAATCCACCATGAACTTGCGCATCATCGAGCGTTGGCTGGCGGTATCGCTGCCGGCGCCGGAGGAACCCTTCATGCGGAAGAAGTAGCCGGGGACGCAGGCTTCCAGGCTAAAGCGGGCTCGGTCCGGCACATGGTTGTAGACAACGTCCATGATGACGCCGATTCCGCTTGTATTGAATGCTTGTATTAAGGTTTTGAGCTCCGTGATCCGCGCTTCCGCGCGCTCAGGATGGAGTGAATAGGAGCCCTCGGGGGCGTTGTAATTTTGCGGATCGTAACCCCAGTTGAAAACCCCGCCGTACTCACGCGCGCAATAGTCCGGATCAAGCCTGCGCGCCTCGTCTACCGAGTCGAAGTCATAGATGGGGAGGAGCTGGACATGGCTTACCCCCAGCTCGCGGATGTGGTCGAAGCCGGTCGTGATGTCGCTTCTAGCCTGAAGGCGGCAGCCTTTTTGCGCCGCCCCAAGGAAGCTACAACGAAGTTGGGCATCAACCCCCGAATCTTCACTGCTTGTCAAATCCCGAATGTGTGCTTCGTAGATGACGGCTGCCGCCGGATTTGCCAAGGCGGGGGCAGCCTGTTCTTCCCAACCTGGGGGATTGGTTCGGCTTAGGTCGAGAACCATGCCACGCATACCGCCTAGGCCTACCGCTTGAGCGTAGGGGTCTGCCGTTTCCCGGCTGATCCCGTGGGCGGTAACGCGGTAGCTATAGTAGCGGCCGTCTAAATCACCTGGAAGCCTAAGTTCCCAGGCCCCTTGTTCGATGCGTCTCAGCTGGTGGATAGCCTCAGGCTCTCCGCCGTTTCCGGCGGCATAGAGCCTGAGCTCTACCGCGCTTGCCGTTGGCGCCCAGAGGCGGAAGAGGCAGGAATCCTTTGCGTAGTCTAGGCCCAGGCGGCCTTCATAGTGGTAGCGCTGCCTAAAATCTTGTGTTGAGAAAACCCCGGCTAAGGAGGCGCAGGGGCCATCCTGATACTGGCCGCATTCGATAAGGCCTTGGAGCCAATGGTTGCCCTGTACCGAGGGAATCCAGTCGTGGAGGAGGGGCTGGGCAAAGTCCAAGCCCTGGAAAATTTCAGGGAATAGGGGGCGGATCAAACTGCCCGAATGTCCCCTGGCGCCAGAGAGGATGGCGCTCTGCGGATCTAGGGAGAAGGAGAGGCCCTTGCCGCGCGCTATCCTCAAGCGGAAGGAGAAGCGGCCCTTAGCGCAGGCGGGTCGGAATTCAAGGTTGAGCTCCTCGGGGAGTTCAAGGGCGTAGCTGCTGTGGGGCCTTGCTGCCTTCTGCCATTGTAGTTCGTAGAATTCCTGGCCACCCTCGACGCGCCTCTTTAAAAGGATTTCCTCCTGGCGTCCGAAGGGGAGGCGGGCGGAAATTTTGTCCCAGGCATCGGGTAAGCTCGGTTCAAGGATGAGGCTAGATTCCAAGAGGCGGGGCTTAAAGCCAAGGAAGTCTTGGAAGGTGGAGCGAATGAATTCAGAGTCGCTCCATGCCTGAGACCAGGTGCCCGAATAGATGGGGCTCCCGTCTTCCTTAGTCAGGGCGGAGCTGTTTTCGCTCAAGGAACCGGGGCAGGCCCCGTGAAGAATCTGGTCGCGGAGATTCAGGGCGTGGCGCCAGGCGAGGGACTGCTGGCCATAGCGGCAGAGGGCGGAAATAGCCAAGCCTGAGTTCCAGAGCCACACCGTGCCGTTGTGGTAGGCGGCGTCTTTGTGGTAGTGAGCCGGGTTTTCATGGTAGGGATGGAAGCAGGGGTCTTCCTGGGAAAGGGATGCCATGCCGTGCGGGTAGAGGAGGGAGGATACAGCCGTGTAGGTTATCCGTGCCCCAATCTCGTCGCTTATCAATGCCGCGTGGTTTGCGGCTTGGGCGCCCTCAAGGATGTCGGGAACGGAGAGGGCCATGAGTTGATTGGGACGGATGCGGTAGTCAGCAAAGCTTTCTACGCGGGCCCTAAAGCAACTAGCCTCTGCAGGTGGAATGGGGGCCCCGTCTTCCGGGGGCCGTTCTGGTCCTTCCTCTTCAAGGCGGTCTGCCATGAGACCTAAGCCCTCGTTCCAGTAATAGTCTTTGAAGTTCTTTTTAAGGAGGTCGGCGGCTCCTTGCCATGCAGTGGCATGGCTAGCGTCTCCACAAAGGAGGGCTAGGCGCGAACCGGCCAGAAGTGCCGTGTAAAAGAGGGCTTGTACCTCAACGGCGCGGTTGCCTCGGGCTGACCAGGGTAGGCAGCCGTCTATTTTGGCGTCCATCCATGTGTCCGCGTCCGCGTGGGTTAAAAAGCCCAAGGCATCACAGCGCGCTAGGTCGCTATCCAAGGCAAGGGCCACTGTGGGAAAGAGGCCTTGGGCGAAATCGACATCGCCTGAATATTGCAGGTACTCAAAGACCTCGCGCACGAACCAAGGGGTGCCGTCTACCGTGTTATAGATGATTTCTTTGGGGCCGTGCACCCGGTTTGGTACCCGACCATAGGTTGGCGATACTGGGTTTTTATCTTGATATTCAGCAAAGGTCTGGATTACGTCGCGCGCCTCGTCAAAGGCCCCCCGACAGAGGAGGACTCCGGGAAGGGCGATAAAGGTGTCGCGCCCCCAGTTGTCCCTGAACCAGGGAAGGCCTGCCCAAATGCCGGTGCCGAATTCCTTGGTTACGAAAAAGGATGATGAAGCCGCGGCCCAGCGCAGGGCGGCGTCAAAGCCTGGGTCCCCGCTTTCCAAAACAGCCGCGTCCATAATGGCTTCCAACCTGCTTTGATGCAGGGAAAAGCTATTGCTCTCTAAGAGGGAAAGGGCCGCGGAACCTACCCGTTCGCGTAATTCCAGCTGTGATCCGCCGCGGTCAAAGGCTATGTAAATTTCAAGCTCAGAGCTCGTGCCGGCGCTTTGTAGGAGAAAGCACTCTCCCGGGTGGATCTCATGGGCGTGTCGTGAAAGGACAAGGTGGCTTCGAGAGGCCAAGGCCGCTTCAAAACTGCCATGCAAACGGTGGGGGAGTTTAAAGGAGTGGATAAGGGGCTGAGTTTCATGCTTTTCCGCGTGCGAGCCGGCTGGGAGGGCTAAGCCGATACCCAGGCGCCTTGGCTCGCTCTTGGCTGGGAGGGAAAGTTTGATATAGATACCCGGAGAAGCGCTTAAGAGAGAAAAGAAAAGTTGTGGGCTGCCCAGGCTATCCGGGCCCAGGAGAAGGATCCCCTCCGGGTAGATTTCCGCCCTCCAGGAAGGGTCGCGGAAGATATGGCGACCGTCAAGGGAAATGAAAAAATCCTTAAAGAGGCAGTCGTCGCCGCGGATATAGCCGTCCCCGCGGAGAAAGCTAGAGCTAAAGCCCTCAAAATAGCCGTCCTGAGAATCACCATAGGCGAATCGCCTGTCCTCTCCAGCGGCTGCCGGAATCATCATCTCCCTGCGCATCGGACACTCCAATTGTCGTCGAACTATCCCTATGGTATACTAGAAGGAGGGCTTTACCAAGCCCTTTTTTAACCCGCAAGGAGGATCATGCATGTCAATTACTGCCGCCCGCGTCCGAAGCATTCCGGGCCTTTTCCTGGGATTCGCCGCAGCGCTTCTCATTTCTCCCTCTCTTATCGCCCAAACGGAAGCTGAGCCTTGGTGGGCTAACCCCGTTGGTCCCGGCTATCAGATTTTAGTCTATGCCTTCGCTGATTCAGACGGTGACGGATTCGGGGACCTAAAGGGCATCATTGAAAACCTTGATTACCTCAATGACGGTAAAGCCGGAACGGGGAATGATCTTGGGGTTCAAGCCATCTGGCTTTCGCCCATCAACAACGCCGTTTCCTACCACGGCTACGACGTAACCGATTACAAGTCCGTCTCTTCCCGCGTGGGAAGCATGGAAGATTTTGAAAAACTTGTGGCCGAGGCCCACAAGCGCGGCATCAAGGTTATCCTAGACATGGTTTTTAACCACACTTCCCGTAGCCATGTCTGGTTCACCAACTTTATCAAAGACCCCAACGGCCGCTATGGCAACTACTACGTGCGCCGTAAAGAAGGGGTAGGTTACAGCTCCGCCGGTTACGGCAAGTTCTACAAGTACGCCACCAACGACGTCCAATACTTTTCCGCCTTTGGCGAGGGTATGCCCGACCTGAATTGCGAAAATACCGACGTCGTCAATGAGCTCAAGGACATCCTTTCCTTCTGGATAAAGAAGGGGGCTGACGGCTTCCGCTTTGACGCCGCCAAGCATATCTTTGACCCCAACGAAATGGCCCAGGGCACGCCCACCATGGCCATGACGCGGATGTTCTGGAACGACCTGCGCAAGCACGCTCGCTCGGAAAAGGCAGACGTCATCATGGTGGGAGAGGTCCTTTCCACCTCCACGGTAGACCTAGCCGCCTACTCAAAAACGATGGACTCACTCTTCGACTTCGCCTCTGCCCAGGCTATCGTCGGCGCGGCGGCCGGCCTCAATTCTTCTAACTTCAACACATCATTCGAGCGCATTCAAAACTCTCTCTTGAAGACTAAGGGCTTTGTGCCCTCGCCCATCCTCACCAACCACGACCAGGACAGGGCGATGTCCCTCTTTCTGATGCGCTCTGCCTTAGCAAGCACGGACGGTTGGGGAGAGAAGAGTAGCGATATCGACGATGTCAAAGCCGCCAAAAAGATGGCCCTTACCCGGGGTAAGATGGCTGCCAGCCTCCTCTTAACCCTGCCAGGCCTTCCCTTCCTCTACTACGGTGAGGAGCTGGGCATGACGGGAAAGCGCTATCTCAACGACGACGTCGCCCGCCGCGATGCCTTTATCTGGAAGAGCGACCGCAAGGCAAAGCCCAACGTCACCTGGATGATCGGATCGTCAAAATTAGAGGCGGGTCAGAACAAAGATACCCCCGCCTTGGAAGCCCAATTGGCTGACCCCAATTCCCTCGCTGCACACTATGTGCTCTTAGGCGCTCTGCGCCAAAAGGCCCCGGCTCTTCAAGGTGGAAGCTGGAAACAGCTTGTTTTGCCTGAGGACGAGAGCCTCTCCGTGATCTCCTACCTGCGCGAAGGCAAGGGGCAAAAGCTCCTCGTTCAGCACAATATGAGCGAGGAGGATGCAACGCTCAAAGTAATGTCCGGTTATAGCATCAAGGCATTCTTCGACAGCTCTCAGGCCCTCTCAGGAAAGGCCTTCGCGCCAAAGGACAGCAAGATCCTCGCCGCCGGGGATTCCTACAGCCTGGCGCCCTACGCAAGCGCTGTCTTTGAGATTCTCAAGGCTCCCGCTGCCGAGTAAAAAAAATCCACGAGTGTTTTTACGGGGCTGCCTTCGGGCAGCCTTTTTTTTAGATTTTAACCACAGATTGAAGCAAATTTTCACGGATGGGAAAACACGGGTCCCTAATCTTCATCCGAGTTTATCTGAGCCATCTGTGGTTTCTCTTCTTGTTAGGAATTTAACCACAGATAGCCACAGATTTTCACAGATGTGAAAACACGGGGCCTTAGTCTTTAGCAGTTCGCATCATAGGCTTCAGGTGAATGTTAGCCTTTTTCGCTTATCTCAATTTTCATTTCTTTTGCTATCTTTTTCATTTTTTTATCTTTTGTGAGTAAACCCGCATTATGCCTTCTTGCTAAGACTAGGTAGAAAACATCATATACGGGATGTTCGTATTTTACGGCCTCACCATACACTTCCCGGCATATTGATTTTGTTTCTATAAAATCATCTATAAGATCAATGCAATAATCAATTCCTTTTTCGCATTTTTTCTCGTCCAATCCGGAAATAGAGCTGTATTTCCAAAATACGTTCGTAACCTCCGACGGGAAGGTATCTGGCGCGATTACAAGCTCAGCCTCATGAAGTATATTTTTGAATTTTTCAGCCATCTCAAGCTTGAGTGCTATTTCAATAGCCGCGCTGGCATCGAGTACGATAATCATCTTTCTCGATCCTCTCTTATGAGTTGAACGGGATCCGGAAGATCTTTTCCATTGATATTTAATTCAGCTATTTTAATGAGAAGTTTTCTTCGTCTTTCTCTATTACCAAGCTTTGTGCTTAGGCTTTCTTTTAGGAGGACAATTGTTTCCTGCGCAAGGCTTCTATGCTCCTTTTCTGCCAGGTAGTGAATTTGATTGTATACATCTTCTGGAAGATCTCGTACTTGAAGTGTCGGCATATGCTAGCTCCTGCATGCAATATACAGGCTTTGCGCATGCAAGTCAAGATGATGTTTTTAGTCAAACCTAGCTCTTTTATCTAATATTATAAATTACCATGGATGCCAAACAATCAGGGCTCCCATCTTCATCCGTGCATATCCGTGTCATCTGTGGTTTCTCTTTATCAGGGATTTAACCACAGATAGCCACAGATTTTCACGGATGGGAAAACACTGGGCCCTAGTCTTTATCGGTGCATATCTGTGTCATCTGTGGTTTCTTTTCTACTCAGGATTTTAACCACAGATGGTAATAATCTAGGAATTATTTTTTTGCGTACTTTGACATCACATCCTGCATCTCGGGGCTTAGCTGTTTGAGCAGTATCGCATTAAAGACTCCGGTCTCGGGATTCTGGTTAATTCCGTAGATCTGGTTCGATGCGATGGCATAGGAGCGACCTATCGCGGCTTGCGATCCCTCTTCCATGACTGGGTCGACGTTGGTAGCGGTAATTGATAATGTTTTATCGGCGTTGAGTCCAATTTCAAATACCCGGAATTGCTGGGGGAATTCCCGTAGCGATTTCGTCTCAACCTGCCAGAAACCGTTTTCTGGAAAAGCCGGATCGGAAGAGACAAACTTTGTTATGGTGTTAAGGTGCCGATGCCCCGCGACGAGGAGGATGAGATTCGGGAAGGCCTTGAGTTGTTCAATGAGGTCCTCCTGATTTTCATAACCGGGCGTGACGGGAATCCAGCTCATGGGGCCTTGTTCGCTTTCTACCCCTAGTGGAATGTGGGCCGCAATAATCATCAGCTGTTTCGCGTCCTGTCCTGCCTGGAGCTGGGCTAGAAGCCATTCGTAGCGTCCCTTGCTCAGCGAGCCATGCCCGTAGATGCCTTCTTGATAAGCAGGGTCATTGTCGTATTGGGTATCGTCCAGCACGATAACCTTTAAGGGCAACTTAGCTTTAGGTATAAAAGAGTAGCAACCTTCAAAGGCGTTTTCTGAGGGGCTGGCCGCGATGCCGTGCCCAGGGGGAAGTGATGTAGTCTTGTTGAATTCCTGTATCCACTCGGCACGGGTCAGATAGCGTCGATCAGGATCAGCGCTTATGCTAGGGATGTTGTCCAGTTTATCCATTCTACCGGCCCCAAGGATCGGCGCCTGCGCTTGGCTACCGTCTAGGGTTCCCGTAGAATAGGTATAACCGTCCTCTTTGAGGATATTTGGCAGCTGGAAGATTTTATCGCCGACTACCATTTTTTTCATGTAATCTGAGATTAGTTTAGAACCGAGCCAGAAATGGTCGTGGTTGCCGACCGTGGCATACCAGGGGATGGACCGAGCAAGTCCAGCCGCTTTGAATTCATCCTGATAATCGTTGTTCGGGCCCGGGACGGGATCCTTTTTGCCGCCGGAATACGGTTTGATAGTCTTCCCATCCATGATATCGATAAACCATCTTACTTCGTTATACTGACTGCTGTTTGCCATATCACCCAAGGCTAAGCCGAAATCGATGCGGCTTTGTTTATTATAAGCGTTGATGGTTCTCACAGCTGCGTCTAGAACCTGGGTTGTGTAGGGCATAAGCGGAGCATAGAGCGAAATACCCTGACGCCCCAACATAGGTGCATACACAATTCCCTGTCCCGGCGATTCTTTGTCAGTCAAATGGATGTCGGTGATCGCAAAAAAGCGGAGTAGCATTGCCGCTTTTTTAGAGGCACTAGGATCATAGCCGGCGCTCATCAGATCGGTACGCGTCTCGTAGGGACGGCCCTCTCCTTTATGATAGGACCCATAGCCGTATTGGGCAAATTTGTCCGTATCTCCAATGTGTATAGAAGCGGCGGTTGGAGTATCAGGCACAAGTGTCTGGTTTACCGTTGTCAGGACTTTGGCGCTTGTGCCTGTGCAGCCTGAAATAACGACGCATACTAAGGCCAGTGCAGCAACGAATCCGGTTAAAGATTTCATTCGGTCCCCCTTGGACTTGGCAAAATTACTACGTACTTTTATTCAAATAGCTACGCACTCAGTTCTGTGCATTATCCCGGATAATGAAATGGTTGAAAGGATAATCTAAACTGAGATACACGCCCCGAAAAAATGTCAACGCCGGTTTTAATTTTCCGCTTTTATCCGGTTAGATTTTTCCGGTTTTAGGCAAAAAATTATTCGAAGCCGACGGCTCCGACCTTCAGGCGTTCTTTCATACGGTAAGAATCCGCCTGTAAGCTCAATGTGTGG
>JBGSOB010000073.1:0-33181 GCA_041739325.1 Treponematales bacterium | reverse complement strand
GTAGTGCTCCGGTGAAATGACCAAATAGAGGACGAGCCAAAAGAGGCCGAAGACTTCCATAAGTGAGCCCACCTGGGCCAGGAACTTCGGGCTCTTAATATCCCGAATCATATTCTTGATATGGGCTATCGAGAGCTGTATGGCGCCGAGAATGAAACAGAAAAGCTTGATGTTGTCTCCGGCCGCCTTGGGGTCAGGGTTGGTGCTGGCTATGGGTTCCCAGCCTAGGGCCGTCAGGAAGCCAGGCAGGTACTGTGGGCTAATACCGAACCAAGAAACGGTCAAGCTACCCCAAACAATCGTCAGGCCGGATAGGACAAGGAGGAGACGGATTGCGTCCGGCACCTTAGCGCCCTTGGCCTTTGCCTTTATCGCGCCAATGACGGCTACAAGCATGAGGAGGCTTCCGTAACCGGCGTCGCCGAAGATCATGGCAAAGAAGATTGCGAAAAACAGAAGGAACCATACTGATATTTCGTACTCGCGGTAACCGGGCATCGTTCCCAAGAAATCGAAGAGAGGCTGGATGATGCGCACAACCGCGGGGTTTGTCACCAGGGTCGGAGGATTATCCGCGTCTTCAAGTTCTTCTATCGCCAGGCCCCAGCCCTCGGCCGCCGCCATGGCGGATAGATCCGCTTCTAGCTTTGCCGGTATCCAGCCGCGGATGTATGCAAGGGGGCCCTGACTCTCCATGGAGCCGTGGGCCTTCTGGAATTGCAACTCCGCTAAAAGGCGCTCGCGGGCAAGGCCATAGGCCTCATGATGGACGCTTCGCTGGGCAACATCCTCTTGAAGAGCGATAATCTGTGCCTTTTTACCCGCAATAGCCTGGCGCATCGCCTCAAGGCCCAGCTGGGGTAGGCGCAGAGCCTGGAGATCTTCGGGAAGTGCTGCCGAAGGATGTCCGACTAAGGCAAAATGTTTTCGCCCCTTGGGCGATTCAAGATCAAGCCTATCGAAGCCCTGAGGAGTCTCAACATGAGCGGCCCGCTTTAGCTCAAGATCAAAGAGTTTCAGGCTCAAACCTGAGGCTTCAAGCTCCTCCACATCGGCCGGGTTAAAATCACCCCAGCTTGAGTACTTTTCAATCTCGCCGCGCAGATGGCCTATTTCATCTCCCAAAGCCTTTATCTTGGCTTCCGAAGCCACAATGGCTTGGGCTTCTTCCTCGGCTTGGCTTTGGTTGAGAAGGGGCTTGCTTGCCTTCTTTTTCCCACCCTCTTTTTTAGCGGCCTTTACCGCCTCGGCAGAAAGGGAAAAGGCGCGTTCAATGCATTCCAAGCGGCTGGCTATGGGAGCCTCTCCCGGCATGCTTTCCGGGCTCAATTCAAGATGAAGGGCGCCCAAGCGCCGCAAGGCCTTGAGTGAAGCGCTCTTGTGGGCATCCATCACAAGGAGGGTGCATTTTTTCATGGGCGCTATCATGCGCTAACCCTCTCTAAGTTTTTCTTTGCGATCTTTCCGCGCACGACCTGAGCCGTCTGCTGGTCGCCTAGGTAGATCCCTATCTTGCGAATGTTTTCCATGGCCTCAGGAATCTTTACCTTTTCAAAAAGATTCACCCTTTGGGTGGTCACGCGATACTCATACTGCAGGCGCCGAATCTGCTCGTCAAGAACCTTTATTTCCAAGTCCAGGAGCATCATTTTTGAAAGCCGCTCGAGGGCCGGGTCAACCCAGAGGGGGGTGGAAAAAAGGTCATAAGGCAAAAGGCGGAATTTCGCGCCCTTAAAAACTGGAATCTCGACGCCAGCGATATTGCCCATATCCGTGTGCAGGGTATCGATGACTAAGAGGGGGCTGCCATCGGAGGAGCAGGCGGCTTCTCCCTCGGAAAAAACAGCTATCCAGTGCTTAAAATCCTCTTTGAGGGCGTCGCGACTACGGCCCAGCTCAGCCTGGCGAAGCTCGATGGAACGAATCTCCATCTGCAACTGTTGCTTCTTGAGCTGGAGGGTGGGCAGATAGCGCTTGAACATCTTCAGCGAATCTTTCTGCTTCTTAAGCTCGTTCTTGGTAAGCTTTATCTTCGCCATCTTAAGCCCCGCCTTAGGCGGCTCCCCCATCCTCCGGCCAATGCTTGGCCAAGAGCTCGGAGCGCAGGCCAGTTTCATCCTTTTTAAAGCAGGCGGCTAGGATGCCCCAACCGGCGTCCAAGGCGCCTTCCAAGGGAATGTTGACCGAGAGATCCATCATTTGCTTCTCAAAGAGCTCGCCGTACTTGAGGAGCTTCTGGTCCCAGCTGGACATGAGGAAGCCCATGGCCTTCTTTTCTAGTGAGTCTTTGTAGGCGGAGTAAAGCTTGATCATGCCGTCCATCAAGGCGCGATGGTCGTCGCGGGTGCGGCCGTTGACCTGCTGCTTGAGACGGGAGAGGGAGCCGAAGGGCTCGATACGGCCGTTGCGCAGATAGAACTGACCCTCGGTAATGTAGCCGGTATTGTCGGGCACGGGGTGGGTCACGTCGTCGCCGGGCATGGTCGTCACGGCAAGGATGGTGATGGATCCGGCGTTATCGAAGTCGACAGCCTTCTCGTAACGGGAAGCGAGCTGGGAATAAAGGTCTCCCGGGTAACCGCGATTGGAGGGAACCTGCTCCTGGGTGATGGATATTTCCTTCATCGCGTCGGCGAAGTTGGTCATGTCAGACAAGAGAACAAGGACGTTCTTTCCCTTGAGGGCAAAGCGCTCGGCAATGGCCAGGGAGATGTCGGGAACCATCAGGCACTCTACGATGGGGTCGGAGGCCGTATGGACGAACATGATAGTCTTAGACAGGGCCCCGCCGGATTCCAGGGTATCCTTGAAGTAGAGGTAGTCGTCGTACTTGAGCCCCATGCCGCCTAAGATAATAAGGTCTACCTCGGCCTGCATGGCGATGCGGGCCAAAAGCTCATTGTAGGGCTCACCGGACACCGAGAAGATGGGGAGCTTTTGGCTGCGCACCAGGGTGTTGAAGAGGTCGATCATGGGAATGCCGGTGCGCACCATGTCCTTGGGAATGATGCGGTTCCAAGGGTTGACCGAGGGGCCGCCTATGGTGATGAGGTTGTCCGTAAGCTCGGGGCCCTTGTCGCGAGGGGCGCCGGCGCCGGAAAATATACGCCCCAGCAAATCGTCGGAAAAGGATACCCGCATCGGGTTGCCTAAGAAGAAGACTTCGTCTCCGGTAGAGATGCCGCGGCCGCCAGCAAAGACCTGAAGAAAAACCAGATCGTCTTGTAAGCGGATAACCTCGGCTAGGGAGGAGCCGAAACGGGTACTCACCTGGGCAAGCTCGCCGTAGCTGACCCCCTCGGCGCGCACCGAGATGACGTTGCCGGTTATGGATTCAATGCGCTTGTATATCTTTTTCATCGCCTACTCCGCCATATCCAGGATTTTCCTAGCCTTTTCGTCACTGCCGGAGCGCTTGGACTCAAGCTGGGAGCGAATCT
The DNA here is from genome assembly GCA_041739325.1 of Treponematales bacterium. Taxonomy (GTDB): domain Bacteria; phylum Spirochaetota; class Spirochaetia; order Treponematales; family JBGSOB01; genus JBGSOB01. The sequence goes on along the minus strand of JBGSOB010000073.1, from coordinate 29,741 downwards.
GGGTTTCCATGGCCTTGAAATTCTCGGTCGCCCACTCGGCGCCGTTCCAGTCTATATATTTCTGCCGTAGCTGATTAAAGAAGGCTCGCGCCTCCTCCTTGTCCTTGAGATTAAAGCTTGACGCCAGAATCTCCAAGATAAGGCCGAAGCAGTGTTTCTGCCGCTCTGGGGCCACGGCGGCGTCTACCGGGTCAAAGGAGTTCTGCTGGAAATAGACGGAGTCTAGGAAGGAGCCCTTTAAGTAAATGATAAAGTCGTCCAGGCTCGTGCCCTCTTCACCGACTACCTTCATCATCTGCTCTACCTCGGAGCCGCGGGCCATAAAGCCGTGGGCGTAGTGCACCTTTTCGATATTGATGATGCCGGGGTACTTCGACCAAGAATCCAAGGGGTGGATAGCCGGGTACTTACGCGCGTCGGAGCGCTCGCGTGAGAGACCGTGGAAGGCGCCCACTACCTTGAGGGTGGCCTGGGTTACCGGCTCCTCGAAGTTACCTCCGGCGGGGCTTACCGTGCCGCCGATGGTAACCGAGCCGGTCTTGCCGTCGCGCAGGCGCACGATGCCGGCGCGCTCATAGAAACTGGCGATAACCGATTCAAGGTAGGCCGGGAAGGCTTCCTCCCCAGGTATCTCTTCCAAACGGCCGGACATCTCGCGCATTGCCTGGGCCCAGCGGCTTGTCGAGTCCGCCAAGAGAAGAACGTTGAGACCCATCTGCCGGTAATACTCGGCAAGGGTAACCGCGGTATAGACGGATGCCTCGCGGGAGGCTACCGGCATGGACGATGTATTGCAAATGATGATGGTTCGCTCCATCAAAGACTTGCCAGTGCGCGGGTCAAGGAGCTCGGGGAATTCCTTGAGGGTTTCCACGACCTCGCCGGCGCGCTCGCCGCAGGCGGCGATGATGACGATATCGGTGTCCGCATGGCGGCTGGTTATCTGTTGGAGAACCGTCTTTCCGGCGCCGAAGGGCCCGGGGATGCAGTAGGTTCCGCCGCGGGCTACCGGGAAGAAGGTATCTATAAGCCGCACCTTGGTAACCATGGGCGTGCTCGGCTTGAGCCTCTCCTCATAACAGCGGACGGCCCGCTTCACCGGCCAGCTGAAGATCATGCTGACCTTTTTCTCCTGCCCGTCTTGGTCCTTGAGGATGGCGATCTCATCATCGACCCCGTAATCACCGGCAGATTTAATGGAGACAAGGCTGTATTCGCCTAAAAAGCCGAAGGGTACCATGATGCGGTGGGTAAAGGCGCTTTCCGGAACGGTGCCTAAGCAATCGCCGGCGCGTAGGGTTTCACCGACCTTGGCGCTGGGCGTGAAGCGCCATTTTTTGTCCCTGGGGAGGGCCTTAAAGTAAAGGCCGCGCTCCAAGAAGTGCCCTGCATTGCGGGCAAGCTCAGGCAGAGGATTCTGGAGGCCGTCGAAAACCTGGCCTAAGAGGCCGGGCCCCAATTCAACCGCCAGCATTTCTCCTGAGAATTCCACGGTATCGCCAATTTTTAGGCCGCGGGTCATTTCAAAGACCTGAACCTGAACCCGATTTCCCCGGATGCGTATCACTTCGCTCTTAAGGCGCTTGCCCTCAGTGATGAGGAAGCATACCTCGTTCATGGATACGGCGTCGCTGACCTCTACCGTGACCATATTGCCGTTTACGCCGACAACCTTTCCTTTAGCTAGATCCATTGCCTATCTCCATTCCCGGGTTCACGGGAGCCGCTGGGCGCCCAGATTACCCGAGGCCTCGAATATCGTTCTATACATGGAATCGTAGCGTTCCACGCCGGTTTCCTCGGTAAAGGCGGCGAGCCTTTCAAGCACGAGCACTTTGATAGCGTAGGCGCTGAGCGCGAGGGTATCAAAGCGATGCCCGGCGCTCTCCGAATCGAGCCAATCCCAGAGGGCGCGAGCTAGAACAAACTCCGCCTTGAGGGGATCCTCGGCGCCAAAGGCGCGCCGCGCCGTTTGCAGGGCTTCATCGTCCCAAGCGGCGGGGCCGTCCCCGCGCTGCCAATCCTCGGCCTTCATCGCATTTTTTTCCGCGCGGAGGCGCACAAGCTCGTTTCTCAGGGTAAACTCCCGCTTCCAAAAGCGTGAGAGGAATTCGAAGGCCCTGCCCCTAGCCTCCCCACAATCATGGGGAGGAACCAGGCTTGCCTGTGAAATCATAAGAGCGTCTTCCTTCGTGGCAAGACGCGCGCATGTCTCTTTGAATTCCTCAAAGCTCAGGGGAGGCGGCTGCCCAAATTGGGGACTGGGCAGGCTTGAGGCTAGGTAGTAGTAGCCGTCCACGGACTCACTGCCCCGCGGCGGCTTTCTTCATAACCTCGGCCAGGGCCGGATTAAGGTGCCGCGAAAGTAGCTCTGCGAGGGATTCGGCGGAATAATCGTAGTAGGCCGCCCCAGATTTCTCAAGGATCTTAAAGCCCTGCTTGATGCCAGCAGCCGGCTTTATCTCCAAGCCCTGGGCTAGTTCGGCTTTAAGTTTTTCCGCGAAGAAGGATTCCAGCTTTGCCAGATCCTCAGCGGAAAGGATGATTGAAAGCTCGTCGCTCTGGGATTTTTTCCAGGAGGAAACCAAGGTGGGCAGAATCTGCTTGAGGGCATCAGGGCTGTAGGCCGCCTTGAGCTCTCGGAGCACAAGCCTATCCAGAAGCTTCTGAATCTCCTTGCTTAGAAGAAGAAGAAGGTCCCGAGAAGCCTGGGCAAGGGCGTCCTTGCCGGCGAGGGCTTCCTTGGCTATTTCCGCGCGTGAACGGGAGACAAGCTCTTTGGCTTCAGCCTGGGCTTCGGTGATAATTGCCTGGGCCTTGGCGCGCGCGTCCGTCAAGATAGCCTCGGCGTCTTTTTTAGCCGCCTCGACCCCTTCGTTTTTTATCTTATCGATGAGCTCTTGAACTTGAACTGCCATAATACCATCCTCGACTCTTTCTAGCGGGACTAGGCCCGCCGGCTATCCCTCGGACAGGGAGAAATATTGCAGTATTTTATTGATCTTCCGCTCAATGAAGGCAACGACCGATTCTGGGTATTCGTATTTTTGGATGTATTCCTTGGCAAGGCTTACCAGGTCGGCGGCAAGAGCCTCCATTTCTGAATAAGCGCTGATATCCAGGCTCTCTATCTTGCTTAAGAGAAGCTTCATGCATTCATGTTCCTGGGCAAGGAGGGCGGTATTCTCCAAGTAGACGTACTGGGTCACGTTATTCTCGGCATAACGCTCTTTGAGCCTGCTTTCCACGTGCTCAAAGTCCTCCACCAAGTCGGAGAGCTCGGCCTCGAGTATCCGTAGGAAGAGTTTGGGTCGATGCTGATTGCTTTTGCTATCCACAGGCTATAGCCTAGCAGAGGCCGAGGCCTTCTGCAAGGGAAAGTGATCGATTTTTCCGCCCTAAAGGGCATCGAGGCATCTGAATACCTCTAGCAGGGCCGGATTGAGCCTATCTAAGCCAGTGTCGTCGAGCATCAAAGCCTCAGCCACCCCTCCCAGACCGCCTAAAAGGCTAAAACCTGAGGCTTTGAGCGCAGACCCAAGCCGTGAAAGGAGGGACTTGCCATCCAAAGCGAAGCGGCTGCTCAGAACCGAGGCCTGGGCACCGGCTGGATAGCCGCAATCGGCGGCGCCTGTCGTCCGGAGGGACATGAGAAGATAGTCCCGGAGACTCTCCTGGGCTGAAATTCTCTCATAACTGGAAGCTCCGCAGTCTGCCTGGGACCCATCAAGATAAGAAGATAGATCCTGGGCGCGGTTTATGCGCAAAGTTTCAGAGCCAGGGAGGCGAAGGGTCGATACGGCCCCCGGCCCTATACCAAGGTAGGGCTCTACCTGCCAATAGCCGAGGTTATGGCGGCACTCCCTCCCGGCCAGGGCCCAATTTGACACCTCATAGCGTCGAAGGCCGTTGCGCCCAAGCTCCTCTTTGGCGGCAAAAAACATATCATCGGCGAGCTCGGCTGGCGGAAGAAAGGCAGGTCCCTGGCTTAAGAGACGACGGTGAAAGCCCGACCCCTCCTCTATGCTCAGGCTGTAGAGGGATATATGAGAGGCCCCCGCGTCGCAGGCTCTTTTAATGTCAGACACCAAGCCATCCAGGCTCTGGCCGGGTAGGCCGGCTATCAAATCCGCGCTCCAGGACCCCTTCCACAGCCGGCCCAAGAGGCTAAGGGCTCGCAGTCCCTCATCCACCCGGCCCGGGCGCCCGGCTATCTGCAGGGCCTGGTCTTCCAGGCTCTGCAGGCCCAGTGATATGCGTGTAATCCCCCCATCCTCAAAGATCTTGAGTTTCTCTTCATTCAGGCTTTCCGGATTGCATTCGATACTCCATTCCCCTCCTTTTTTAAGGTAGGGAAAAAGGGCCTTAAGAAGGAACCGAAGTGCGGGCACTGGAAGGATGCTCGGGGTGCCCCCTCCTATATAGATGCTCCGCAAACCTTCCCTCGGCAAGAGATCTGGGTAGATAGGGGTATAGGCTTCAAGCTCAAGGATCAGGCTTTGAGCATAGGCTTCCATCGCCTCCTCTGAAAAGCCAGAAAGACTGAAAAAGTCGCAGTAGGCGCATTTTGAGCGGCAAAAGGGTATATGAACATAGAGGGATGAAGCGGCTCCCATCGGAGCCGGGCCGTCATAGCCGTCAAGCGCGCATCCACCGCTCCCCGGCTCTGGCGATATCCGCCTAACTGTCTTCCCTGCTTGGCCCATGCTAGGGGCGGAGTAATGGCCAGTAGCGAAGAAGAACTCGAGCAAGGATGCGCTCCTCACCTACGAGCCCCCAGGAGCGTGAGTCGCTTGTCAGGCCGCGGTTGTCATTGAGGAGAAAAAATTCGTTCGGGCCAAGTTGATAGGAGCCCCCGGCGCCGCTAAAGGGGGCATCTTCTGGCCAGCCCTCAGGTAGCTTCCCCTTGAGTATTTCATAGGGTTTTTTAGCAAGCTCGAATTCCGTGAGGGCCCTACCCTGCCCGCCCGGCCTCACTAAGGCAAGGGAGTCCTTGAGTTCTATCATATCCCCTGGTAAGCCCACGATTCTTTTAAGTTGGGTGGCGTCTTGGCCACCCAGCCTTTGAAAGCTGACTACCCGCAGGAGGGCATTAAAAAAGGAAGCTGGAAAACCCTGAGACTTGGCAAAGGGGGGTGAAACGATAACAAGATCCCCCCGCTTGGGCTTAAGAATACCGGGAAGCCTCATCTTTAAGATGGGTAAGGGAAGACCGTATACCAAGGGCGAGACGAGGATATGGTCCCCAGGCTGGAGGTTGGGCGCCATAGCCTCCGAAGAAACGACGCGAGAACGCAGAAAAATGCCCGTGAGGGCTTCATAGCCTAAAAAAACAAGGAGGGCGATGCCAAGGACGCGCATGATCTTCCCTTGGCGCAGTTTTTGATCCGTATACGAGAATCTACGTTTATTTCCGGACCCCATCCTACCCTCCGCGACCGCCAAACCCTAGCACGGAGGCCAATCGTTGACAAGGGCCAAGGGCCGACCTATAATCGGCTTCCCGAACGGAGAGAGTATGCCTGAGCAAGAAAACATCAAGATACTAGCGGTCAATCGCCGGGCATACCACGACTACTCGGTAGACGAGAGCCTGGAGTGCGGCATAGAGCTTATGGGCACGGAGGTCAAGTCCTTCCGCTCCGGCGCCATATCCTTCCCTGACGCCTTTGCGGAGGTAAGCAAGGGAGAGCTCTGGCTCTTAGGGCTTCACGTTTCCGAATACGCTTATTCCTCCATCTTCAATCACGATCCGGACCGGCGCAAAAAGCTGCTAGTCCATAGGGCTGAGCTCAAGCGTCTGGGCCGCAAGGTTCAAGAAAAGGGCTTCACCCTTATCCCCCTCAAGTTCTATCTTAAAAAGGGTCGGGTCAAGGTAGAACTAGGACTGTGCAAGGGTAAAAAACAGTACGATAAGCGTGAAGACCTCAAGACAAAGGACGTGAAGCGAGACATGGCGCGCGAGATGCGCTCGAGGAACGGCTAGGGATGAGGATTACCGGTGGCGAATATTGCGGCCGTACCGTCAAGGTAGCCAAAGGAAAGCTTGAGATTCGCCCATCGATGGACAGGATGCGGCAATCCGTTTTTAACATCCTAGGCAACTTGGAAGGCTATTCCTTTCTCGATCTCTTCACCGGGACGGGCATCATTGCCCTGGAAGCATCCTCCCGTGGGGCTCAGCCTGTTGTCTGCGTGGAAAAGGACCCCGCAAAACGGCCAATGCTCATTGAAAACATCGGTATAGCCAGGGAACGTATCGAATGCCATATCCAACCCGTCGAGCTCTTTGTAAAGCGCTGCAAGGATGTATTCGATATCGTCTTTTGCGACCCCCCCTTTCCCTACCGTTTCCGCAAGGACCTAGTCGCATCCATTATGGGGGGGGCGGTTTTGAAGCCGGGGGGCCTCCTCCTCATCCACCGCCCCTCTGAAGACCCCATGCCGCAGAGCATCGGCTCCGCCATCCTTGAGGATAGGCGCGATTATGGGCGTTCCATCGTTGATTTTTATCGCAAGGGCCCGGCGGCCCCGCTTGAAGAAAAAGAGGCCGGACTCGAGAACAAAGAAGAGGGAGAAAACCCTCCGGCCCTTAGCGATTGAGAATGCGGAAAAGATCTATGACCCTATCCAGCCCTCTCTCCTGGTTTTCAGTCTCGGGATGTCCCTCCCAAGGCCTCAAAATTTCCGACTCTTCGAAGAAGGAAGTGACTACTTCCTTCAATTTGGCTTCATCATGCTCCATCATTGCTCCACCTAGTCTTAGTATAGCCCCCTCTCCTGAAAACTTCTTGGAAGAGCCAGTGAAATGGAGAAAAAATAGATATTGTACGGTAATTTTCGTTGCTATTTTCCCGCCCATCAAGTATATTCATTATGGATACAACTGAAGGCCCTGAAAAATGAAGGAAACCGGCCTCTTTACACGCTTTGAACACATGGGTCTGATCAAGACTTCGGACAGCCCCCAATCGGGGATTCCCCTTGATCAAAAGGCCGCCCTCAATAGAAGGGGGAATGAGCTCTTTAACCGCGGGGACATTGAGTCGGCGCGGCGTGTATTCATGACCACTGGCTATTCGGATGGGCTTATCCGGGTTGGTGACAGCTATTTTAAATCCGGCAGGGCGGTCGATGCCCTGAAGATGTACCTCCTGGCGAAGGAGAAAAAAAGATCGTCCGAGCTCATTGAAAAAATGGCTCATATTATACAAAACCTACTCAAGGAAGAGGTACAAAATGAACGATTCCCCGATCATGGATCCAATGGACAGGCCTGAGGAGCAGGCCCAAAACCCGGAGCTGGTCGAGATATCCGATCTTTCCAAGAAGGGCTATCAATGCCTCAAAGAAAACCGGATAGAAGAAGCCATCTCCTGCTTCGGACAGATCCTTGAGAAAGACCGTGAGAACAACTACGCGCTGGTTGGCATGGGTGACGCCGCGCGCAAGCGTGGTTCCTTCCGCGACGCCGTGGAGTTTTATAAGAAATGCCTGGTTTACCATCCGGGCAACAATTACGCCCTCTTCGGCCTAGCCGATTGCTATAAGGCTCTCAATCTCTACCAAAAGGCAATCGAGATTTGGGAGCAGTACCTCCTCCACGACGACCGCAACATCACCGTCCTGACAAGGGTCGCGGACGCCTATCGCAAGGTGCGCGATTTCCGCAAATCAAAGGCCATTTATCTCCGCGTTCTGGAGATGGAAGACAACAATCCCTATGCCCTTATCGGTCTTGGCCACCTGCACTACGATTTCAAGGAATACAAAGAGGCCCTCTTTTACTGGATGCGGATGCTCGAGCTTCACAAGGCAGACGTTGATATCCGCGTGCTCACCTCAATAGGCAATTGCCACCGCAAGCTTAAAACCTTCGAAGACGGGGTTCCCTACTTTGAGCGCGCCTTGGAGATGGAGCCGGACAACTTCTACGCCCTCTTCGGCCTTGCAGACTGCTACCGCGGCATGAACCTTCAAAGCAAGTCCCTCGAGTATTGGAACAAGATCCTGGCCCGCGACAACCGCAACAAGGTTATCCTCACCCGCGCCGGAGACGCCTATCGCAACATGGGCGAATACGACTCCGCCGTTGAATACTACGAAAAGGCCCTCAATATTGAGTTTGACGTCTACGCCGTCCTTGGCCTGGCGGTAGTGGCGCGCATGCAGGGCAGGTATGAGGAAGCCATCGATTCCCTTCGCAAGCTCATCGTCAACGACCCCAAGAATTACCGACTCTTCGTTGAGCTGGCCGAATGCCATGCCGCGCGCAACGAAAAGCAAAAAGCCCTCGACGCCCTTCAGGAATTCACACGCTTGGGCATACGCAACGCGGTAGTCCAAGAAACGCTGGAGCGGGTCCAGCGGATGTAGCCTAAAGGCGCCATGCCCAGCCCCCATCCCGGCTACGCCGGTTTATTGCCAGAGGAAATCAAGGCCGCGGCCGGCTTTAGCCAAGCCTTCCGCGGCGCTCAGGTTTTCCAATGGCTGGCAAAGGGCGCCGCAAGCTGGGAAGAGATGAGCAATCTGCCTGAGGCCGAAAGGCGCAGGTTGCTTTCCCAGAGCCCCCTTCTTTCAAGCACTATCCATACCAGACTCGCCGACCCCGACGGCAGCGTAAAGCTCGCCCTAGCCCTGGAAGATGGGGCCCTGGTGGAATGCGTTCTCTTAATCGACGCCGAGGGCAGGCGAACGGCATGCGTGTCCACCCAGGTTGGCTGTCCGATGGCTTGTGCCTTTTGCAAAACCGGCAGCCTTGGCTTTGGGCGCAACTTAAGCGCCGCAGAGATGGTTGAACAGGTTCTTGCCCTTAATCGGGAAGGCGCCCCGGTTTCCAATGTCGTCTTCATGGGCATGGGTGAGCCCCTCCTCAACCTAGGCGCCGTACGTCGCTGTATCAGCGTCCTTCACCATCCGGATGGCCTAAATATCGGATCCCGCAAGATAACCATTTCCACATGCGGCCTCATTGAGGGCATCCTCGAGCTTGCGCGCCAAGGCCCCCAGGTTCGACTAGCTCTCTCGCTCACGAGCGCGGACCCCATTCTGAGGGAGAAGCTCATGCCGGTGGAAAGGGCGAACCCCCTTTCGGAGCTAAAAAAAGCTCTTGTGGAATACCAAGAAAAAAGCGGCGACAGGATCACCCTGGAAGCGGTAGTTCTTGGCGGCCTGAATACGGGTAGCTCTGAAGCGCGTAAGATGGCAGATTTTTGCCGCGGCCTCTCAGTGCAAATAAACCTTATACCCTGGAACCCCGTGCCGGAGCTTGGCTTTAAGGAGCCCAGCCAGAGGGAGGTCGAGAAATTTGCCGATGAGCTTGAAGCCTTGGGCCTCAGGGTGACTCGGAGGATGCGGCGCGGACGGGGCGTCTCTGGCGCCTGCGGACAATTGGGGGGCCTTGCCCAGGCGGCAAGCTTAGAAGAATAACAACAATGGCGTCACTACATCCACACAGGATCGATAGCCACTCAAATATTCTCAAGCAGATAAACGCGAGCTGGGCCCAGGCTAAGCTAGGCCATGGCGCGGTTTTTTATTTCCACGACCCTGAGGGCGGGGCTATTTCCGATATCATCAGCGACCTCAAGGGCCTTGAACTCGATGCGTCCATCCGCGACCTTGACCTCGCGCTCTACCAAAACCAGCCCTACGCTCCCCTCTTAGTCGATTGCCCCCTACCGCATAGCCTGAATCTCAGTTCACGGCAAACAAGGCTTTGGGAAAGGATGGACAGGTCCCGAAGATCTCAACTGATTGAATTAGAAATCGTCCCGGATGAGATTTCCTTTGAACGGCTCGCTATCGAAACGGAAATTCTGAATGCTCAAGGAAAGGCTATCCTTATCCTGCGCAATGCTCAGGATCTACCCGCGGAAACAGTCCAGCTCCTGGTGGAAGATTCCAGGATCCTTTCCTCGAGCTTGCTTATCCTTGTTTGCTTCCAACACACAGGCCTTTCAGAACTGCGCAAGACCGGGGCTGAAAACCTTTTTCACCAAAAGTTTTCCCAGGGCCGGGTTGTAGGCTTAAGCGGCTCACAGCGCTCAGAGAGAACAGCGCCTAAGGAAGTCAAGGAAAAACTGGGGATAGGCCATCTTGAAGCCTTAGTTGAATGGCTTTGCCTTGATAGCGCAATAGAACTGGCAAGCGCCTTACATGAGTCTTACCGTCACGATAAATCCCTATTTGATAGAAAGGATTTTCCGCGTTTATTGCGTGTGCTGGCCCTTGCCTATGAGGGTTGCGAGAAATACGACAGTGGCCTCTACTTTGCCCAAGCCTTGGCATCACAGCTTTCACCGGATAAGGAGCTGGGCGCATACGTTGAGGCACAGCTCCTCCTAGCCCGGCTTTTTATGGGGGCCAACGACCGCGGTTTGGCCACTAAGGCTGCCTTGCTGGGCTGGAAACTTTCGCATGAATCCGGAGACAGGTCGCTTATAGCCAAAGCTGATTTTTGTCTCTTTTGGATCAATCCCTATGGCTCGGAAACTGAAGAAGGTTACGCTGGGCTACGCGAGAGACTCATCATCGAATTAGAGAGCTTAGACTGGAAAAACCACCTGTGCTTCGTCCTAACCCAAAATATTGGGATCATGGGAGTGTACTGGAAATTGGGTTGGGAAGCCGCCGATTCCCAATGCCAACGCGGCCGAGACTTAGCCCAAAGCATGGGAAACCGCCGCCGCCTTGTCATGGCCAATTTTTCGCTTGCCACCCTCAATCAGATTCGGGGCAACTTCGAGCAAGCCGAAAGGCACTTCCTCTTAACGACGGAATTTCTTAAGGGCATATCAAAACCCTATGAGGTATCGCGCACGGAAAACGGTATCGGCTACTTCTATTTCGTCCTGGGGCGTTACCGCCAGGCCTATATTCAGCATGAACAAGCGCTCAAACGGGTAGATCGCACCCAATACTACGAGGAGATCATCAGCACACTGGTGAACCTAAGCCGTCTCTATCTTTTTTGCGGCCAGTATCAAGATGGCATCTTCCTCATGGAGGGTCTATTTCAAATTTTAGACAGGTTGAACCTACGCGATATTCCCTTTCATCCTATACGTAATTTGCTTTCGCTCTTCGGCATCTTATGCGTCCGCGCCGGGCAAAAGGCCCAGGCGCAAGAATGTTTCCGCAAGGTTCAGCTTCTAGCCCCGCCGCGCGACGCCTTCCGTTCATCCGAGTATCAACTCTATTTTGAAGCCGTCTACCACCACGAATCCGATAACCGCCAGAAGGCGATATCAAGTTTTTCCGCGGCTATTGAGCTTATGACCAACAAGGGATCGGAGTCGAGCCACTTTCTCATCCGAGTTCTCATGGACTACGGACTTGCCCTGCGCGAATGGTCCGAGGAAGAGGAAGCCAAGCAGGTTTGGCAACGAGCTCTGGGCCTCTGCGGTGAGAGCGGCAAGCACCCCCACGAGAGGCAGGCTTTGAGCGAACTCTTGAGCGGGAGGATTGCCCAGAACGGCCCGGAACTTCCCGCGGTGGAATTTGACGGTCAACTCGTTCTGCGACTTTTGGAACAAGACAAAAGCATGAACCGCCTCCAGCGCAAGCTCCGCGAGTTTAGTTTTTTACAGAAGTGGCAGGGCATGCTCAAAGCGGAGGGTGAACAGTTGTTGGATGATTGCCTTGAACTCATCCGAGAGCACTTTGTCACGAGCTTCGTTTTTTTCTTCGATGCCGCCATGTGCATCCGCGACCGCCCCGAGCTTTCCGAATACCTGGAAGGCCTTAAACAAAGCCTGGGTGAGAGTCCACTCCTTCTCTACGCGCCGGCCCTTCCGGAAGGAATCAGCAGCCTTTCTTACCTGCCCATTGTCTCCGGTGGCGAGGACCAACGCATCCTCGTCCTGGGAACGGAGGGCAATCGCGCCCCGCTTGAGGATGAGGATCACGAGCTCTTGGTCATGGCTTGCCGTGAACTGGGCTTAAGCCTCCTTGCTTCCTCTCGGGCATCAGAGCTTGCTTGCCGCCAAGCGGAGCTTGAACGCTCAAACCAAGAGCTCAGCGCCGCCCTGGACACCCTCAAACACGCGCAAGCCCAGCTCGTGCAGTCGGAAAAACTTTCAGCCCTCGGCAAGCTTGTTGCCGGAGTGGCTCATGAGATAAATACACCCCTCGGTGTGGCAATAAGCGCGGTGAGCTATCTCAAAGATAAGAATTCCCATCTTATGCTAGCGCTTGAAAGCACGGGGATTAAAAAATCCGAGCTTGAGTCCTTCCTCCAACAAAACGGGGAATCCGCGGAGATCATCATCCATAACCTGGTGCGGGCCGAGGGCCTCGTGCAGAGTTTCAAACTTGTGGCGGCGGATCAATCCAGCGAGCAAAGGCGTAGTTTTGACCTCAAGGCCTATGCCCAAGACGTCCTTTTAAGCCTTAAGCCGCGTTGGAAGAAGAGCGGGATAGAGGTGCAGGTTGAGGGAGATGATGGGGTTATCGTAGACAGCTATCCGGGGGCCTACGCTCAGCTTATAAGCAACCTCTTCTTGAACAGCCTTATCCATGGATTTACCGAGGGACAGAGCGGCCAGATACTCATTGATGTCCGCGCGCAGGGAGATAGCGTGCTTTTGCGGGTAATCGACAATGGCGCCGGGATTCCAGAAAATTTGCAAAACCGCGTATTCGAGCCCTTCTTTACCACAAAGCGCGGCCAAGGCGGCACCGGCCTGGGACTGCATATCTGCTACAACCTCGTGAGCCAGCGCCTGGGCGGTCAGATTAGCTTTACAAGCGTGGCTGAAAAGGGTACGACCTTTCTCCTGCGCCTACCCCGGGTAAGCCCTGAAGCCAGTCCAGGGCAGAGCTCGGGGTAGCGAGGAAAAAAGGGCGGTTGACCCAGACTAGGCCTTAATCTTGCGTACGCGGATCACGCCGTCTATAGCCTGGATCTTGGCAATATCCGCATCCGAAATCTCGCTCTCCGCGTCTATGATATTGTAGGCTACATCTCCCTTATTCTTGTTGATCATCTCCTTGATATTCACGGAGGATTCAGCCAAGACGGCGGTGATCTTTCCTATCATGCCGGGGACATTGCGATTCATGATGGTGATGCGGAAATCCGAGTGCGATAAGTCTAGCTCGCAAGCCGGAAAATTGACCGAGTTGAGGATGGAACCGGTCTTGAGATAGGAGGCGAGCTGCCTGCAAGCCATGACAGCGCAGTTGTCCTCAGCCTCCAGGGTCGAGGCGCCAAGGTGGGGAATGAGGAGAATCTTGTCCTTGCCGATGAGCCCCGCTTCCGGGAAATCGCAGACATAGCGCTCAACCACGCCCGAGGCGATGGCATCCAAAAGATCCTTCTCCACAACCAAACCGCCGCGAGAAAGATTAATCAGGCGTAAGCCGCGTTTTGCCACGGAAAATAACTTGGCGTTGAAGAAGTTCTTTGTTTGGGGAAGAACAGGCACATGGATGCTGATGAAGTCTGACTCAGCAACGAGGCCTTCCAAGGTGCGCGCTCGCTTCACCTGGCTGGAAAGGCCCCAGGCGGCTTCAACCGATATCCCCGGGTCGTAGCCGACAACCTCCATGCCCAAGGCTACGGCCGCGTTGGCAAGAATAACGCCGATAGCCCCTAAGCCCACGACGCCAAGCTTCTTTCCCAGGATCTCCGGTCCAACGAACTGACCCTTACCCTTCTCTACCAGTTCGGGAACATCCCCGCTCAAGCCCTGGGCCCACTGGGCGCCCTCCACGATCTTGCGGCAGGAAAGGATGAGGGCCGCAATAGCCAATTCCTTCACGCCGTTGGCGTTGGCCCCGGGGGTATTGAAAACGACAACTCCCTTTTCCGTAAGCGTATCTATGGGAATATTGTTAACCCCGGCGCCTGCCCGGGCAACGGCTAAAAGCTGAGAAGAAAAATCTTGGGAGTGCATGTCGGCGGAGCGAACGAGTATTCCCTCGCAATCCGGGTCGTTTTCCACGAATTCAAAGGAACCATCCTTCATTTCCTGAAGTCCGATATCTGCTATTCTGTTGATCATCTTAATGCGGAACATAGTGCCTCCTTGAGATGGGGGCATCTTACACCAAGGTATTTTTCCTGTTCAACTGGGTATCGACCTTTTTTTATCGATTTTTTATTTTCCCTAGGATTCGATCGATCCGAGCCTGAATTTTCTGCTTTTCAGGCTCTCCAAGCTCGTATTCAAGGGCTAAACGGGCCCAGGAGAGGGCTACAGGGTAGGCCCGCAACCTATGCTCATAGAGCTTGGAAAGTTCAACATAGAAGGCTTGGGGCTTTGCCCAGCTTGGAAGAGGCCGCAAGCTGAAAGATGTGTCTGTAGGCTCAAGTTTGAGGGGAAAGATGGGAAGGGCAGCCTCAAGCGCGGCTGCTGCCTCAGACCAACGTCCCTCCTTCTTATAGAGGCGGTAGAGGATATGCGCTGCTTCCACGCGGGAAAAACACCTGGCTCCACGGAAGGCAAAAGAGGCTCCCGCTTGCGGCAGCTCCCCACACAGGGTTTTTTTGAGGAGGAGCTCCGCTTCAGGACGCCCGAGGGCAGCCAGGCACAGTCCCAGCCGAGAGCCGTCGACAAAACAAGGCAAAAGGGGCTGATCAAAGAGTGAGAGGGCCTTCCCCATGAGGGCGGGCAGTGAAAGGATGTCGCGGCGATGATGGTCAAGGATGGGGAGGATGATTTCCCCCGCTCCGCTTTTTAGAAATTCAAAATAACGCTCTGGGGCTTGGCTACCCGGTATGTCCCCGCTCCGCCCCTGGCCCAGCACCCTATCCTCAAGAATGCCCAAGGAAGCCCCACCCGCCGGCCGGGCCCAGAGACGGCGCGAAACCCGCAGGAGGTCTATATGTGCTGTCTCTGGGAAGCGCATGCCATTGAGGATACAGCGGCTGCGCAGGATGCCGATATCGAAGGCCGCCCCGTTATACGACACTAAAACGCTCTCATCCCTGAGGATTCCAAGAATCTCACGTAAAAAGGCGGCCTCCCCGGCGTAATCGCTTAAGAAAAGTTGACGGATGGAGAATTCGCCCGAGGGCAAAAAGGAGCCTGCGCCGAAGGCAAAGGCAAGGGTCCCGGCTCCCGTCGAAAGCCCCGTCGTCTCAAGATCTATAAAGACTAAACGCTCGCGGCCTATGGGCTCTAAGGGCTTTGGAAGATGCCGAGCCAGGCTTAGGGCTAGTGAAAGAGAAGGAAGAAGGAGGGGGCTGGGATCAAATTCGGAGGGGAATTCCAGGGAAAAGGAACTTGTAAATTGGTAGAGGGAATCGGATATCAGGGACCACTGGCTCAGGCCGGAAAGACTCCTTCCAGCAGGCAGGGCCTTAGCCGAGCTTTGATACTGGCCAGATCCTAGGCTTTGGACGAGGCTTGAAGCTGAAGTTTGGGATGCTTGAATTCGCTTTAGGCGATCCGCGAGCCGATGGGCCATGGCCTAGCCTTTCCGCAGGGCTTTATCGAGCATCCACTACCTTCCCCTGATCGACGCCGGCAATGAGGGCAAGAAGGAATTGAGCTGCCTTTTTGTGGGCAAGGGGCGCTACCCTCGCAGATTCTGCGCCAGCTGCCTGATCCTGAGGCTGCAAAGCCTCGGGAGGAAGGACATCGGGAATGCTGAGGCAGGAGGGGCAGCCCTGGGCGCAACCGCAGGTGGCAATTCTTTCCATAGCCGCGGTTACGATCTCGCCTAGGCGCTCCACCAGGGCTTCAGCCAGGCCGGTTCCTCCGGGATACCTGTCATAGACATAGATGGCGGGGACTTCATAGTGAGGGTCGCGGATGCGCTCACAGACGCCCAAATCGTTTCTCTCGCAGAGCACGAAGATGGGGGCTACCTCGCGCAAAATATGGCCTAAAGCCCCTAAGAGGCTTGGCTTACTGTTTTCCGGGTAGGAAGCCAGGAAGGCGCCGGCCCGGCTGGTGGCGGGAAAGAGGATTACGGCAGAGCGGGTTTGCAGCTCCTCCTCCTTTTGGGCTATCTCTCCAAAGCCAATGTTTTCATGGCTATGAAAGCGTATCTTCTTGAACTTGGTTGCCTCGGTGCGCACAAGCACGTCTCCCAGGGCAAGCTCCGCCCCCAGAAATGCCTGGCGCGAATCCTCGCAGAGAAGCTTGATGTCGGACTTGACTACGGCGTCGGTAAAGTAGTTGAGCTCGGCTTCCTCAACCCGGCATGTGCGTTGGTCGATATCGAGTTTTTTAACGATGTATTGGCGGCCATGGTGTATGTAGACGGCATCGTCAAAGATCAACTCCTTGGCGCTGGGCCTGTCCATCTCACCTATCACCTGGTTGCGCCCCTGGCTAATGTCTATGATGACGATGTTGTCCGCGGTCGCCGAGCGTAGGGAGATGGCCTCCGCCGGGTAGCCCTGACTGGACCAATGGTAGGCCTCCCCTGAAAGCCGCAGGATCCCGGCTTCTTCCAGATAATCCAAGGCGGGGCCAAGCTCCTCGCCGAATGCCTCGCCACGTTTAAAAGGAAGCTCAAAGGCGGCGCATTTAACGTGGTCGGTGAAGATGTAGGGATTTTCAGGGTCTATGCGGGCCGTCTCCGGGCTGCGAGAGAAAAAATACTCGGGGTGGGCAATGAGGTACTGGTCGAGGGGAGAGCTTGAGGCGACAAAAACCGCGCAGGAAGCGCCGGAACGCCGCCCAGCCCTCCCCGCCTGCTGCCAAAAGGAGGCGAAGGCACCGGGAAAGCCGGCCAAAACGGCGGCGTCCAAACCCCCGATATCGATGCCGAGTTCCAAGGCGTTTGTCGACACCACGCCCTGAATACTGCCGTCTCGTAGCCCCTTTTCAATCGCCCGGCGCTCGTTGGGAAGAAAGCCGCCGCGGTAGGGCTCTACCCTAATGCGCGAGTTGTCGGTATAGACGTTGCTCAAGGACTGGTTGATGTAGGAAGCGATGATCTCTGTGCGCACCCGCGAACGTGCAAAGAGTATGGTTTTTACCCCGGCGCGCAGAAAGGCCAGAGCCACTTTTTGGGTTTCATTGGTCACGCCGCGCCGTATCCCCTGCACCGGGTCAAGGAGGGGGGGATTGATGAAGTAGACGGTCTTTTCACCGCTCGGCGCCCCATTTTTGTCAACTAAGACCACGTCCTCGCCGATGAGGCTTTTTGCCAGATCTTGAGGATTGGCGATAGTTGCGGAGGAAAGAATAAAAGTGGGATGGGCCCCGTAGAAGGCGGCGACCCTCTTTAGCCTGCGGATGACGTTGGCCACATGGGAACCGAAAACCCCGCGATAGGCGTGCATCTCGTCTATGACAACGTAGCGCAGGCGGGAAAAGAAGCGAATCCAGCGCGGATGGTTGGGAAGAACCCCGGAATGGAGCATATCCGGGTTGGAAATGACGATACGGCCTGAGTCGCGGGCGGCTACCCTCAGGGAGTTGGGGGTGTCTCCGTCATAGGTAAAGACCTTAAGCGGTAGGGGACCAGAGGCAATGAGCTCGGAGAGCTCGCTCTGCTGGTCTTGGGAGAGAGCCTTGGTAGGGAAAAGATAAAGGGCGCGGGCCTCGGGGTCGGACAAAAGGGCGTCTATAACCGGGAGATTATAGCAGAGGGTTTTGCCGGAGGCCGTCGGGGTGAGAACCACGATATTCCGACGCTCGCGCGCAAGCTTCCAGCACTCGGCCTGATGGCAGTAGAGCCGAGAGACGCCCTTTGCCGCTAAGGCCGAGCGCAGGGCCTGGGGCAGGTCCTCGGGCAGATCGCTGGTAATGGCGTCCCGGGCGGCTAGGCGCTTAACATGGGCAATGGAAGGAGAAAATCCAGAGTCTTTGAGAATAGCGTCAAAGGCGGAGATGGCGTTTCCCTCGTTCATATCATATACTATAGCCGAAGTGAGGCGCATCGTTAAGGCAGGGAGGTCCAGATCATGCAGAACGTTCTATCCATCGTCTTGGGCGGGGGCAAGGGAACCCGCCTCTATCCGCTAACCAAGGAAAGGTCGAAGCCGGCCGTTCCCTTCGGCGGCAAGTACCGTATCGTCGACATACCCATATCAAATTGCATCAATTCAGGCTTTAGGCAGATTTACATCCTCACCCAGTTCAATTCCGCCTCCCTCCATCTTCACTTGGCGCGTAGCTACAGCTTCGATTCCTTTTCAGGCGGTTTCTGCGAAATTTTAGCTGCAGAGCAAACCCTCCTTCACTCCGGCTGGTACGAGGGCACGGCGGACGCTGTGCGTAAAAACCTCGTCCACTTCCGCCCCCAGCACCCCTCTCACTACATCATCCTCTCCGGCGACCAGCTCTACCGCATGGACCTGGCTACGATGTTCGATCAGCACCTGAAGTCAAAGGCCCGCCTTACCGTGGCTTGCACCCGGGTTGACAGGGAAGCGGCTTCGGGCTTTGGCATTATGAAGGTGGCTAAGGACAACGGTATAACCGCATTTCTGGAAAAGCCCGACCCCAAGGAAGATGTCTCGGACTATCGCATGCCGCCTGAGCTTATCCGCGACGGCCGCAAAGACAAAGACTACCTGGCATCGATGGGCATTTACATCTTTGACGCCGACCTCATGGAAGAAGCCTTGGCATCCGAATTCACCGACTTTGGCGGGGAGATCATCCCGGACCTCATACAGAGCGTTCGCTCGCAGGCCTTCGTCTTCGACGGCTACTGGGAAGACATCGGAACCATCAAATCCTTTTACGAGGCAAACCTAGAGCTAACGGAAATCAATCCGGCCTTCAATTTTTACGACGAAGTTAGCCCCATCTACACCCGGCGCCGCAACCTGCCGGCATCCAAGATCAACAACTGCACCATCAACCAGGCCCTCTGCTCTGAGGGCTGCATCATCACCAATTCGACCATCCAGCGCTCTGTCGTCGGGATACGCTCCATCATCGAGGCTGGGGCCAATCTTGACGGGGTGGTTTGCATGGGCTCGGACTACTACCAAACTGCGGAACAGAAAAAAGAAGACGTCCAGGCCGGCAGGCCCAGCATCGGCATAGGAAGAGGCTGCATCATCAAGAACGCCATCATCGATAAAAACGCGCGCATCGGAGAAAACTGCCGCATTGGGATAGACGCCCAGCCGCGAAGCGACGGTGAGTATGGGAATTATTCAATTACCGACGGAATCATCGTGATACCCAAGGGCGCTACCCTTCTTCCGGGGAGTCAAATATAGGGCCGAGGGCCTAAAAGCGCTTCTTGACATGAAAGATATATTTTGATACCGTACAAGGAGTTTCCTACATATGGACCTGTTGTTCATTTGAGATTGATTGGAGGGTAATTCCTTTGGCAGAAAAGAATAGTTCGGCTTTCAAGCGCCATAAGCAGAGCGAAGTCCGCCGTGTCCGTAACAAGAACGCAAAAAGCGCCATCCGCACCGTGTCGCGGAAGGTAGTCGCGTCCGTCCACCAGAAGGACAACGCCCTCGCCCAGGCTACTTTGAGCGACCTTATAAAGAAGATCGACACCGCCGCGCGCAAGGGTATTGTCAAGAAGAACGCCGCCGCTCGCAAGAAGTCACGGCTCCAGAAGCTCGTCAACCAGCTTTCCGCATAGCTTCGGCTCCCTTCCCGCCCTCGGGAAGGGCGGTGCGAGGGAATACGGAGAACGTCAGAGGCCTGTGCTAGCTGCCAGCCCTGAAGATAGACTAAAAATAGCGGGGGATGAATATGTCCGATAAGGTGACGAAGGCCGATTTTATAGAGTCTCTCTACGAGAAGACCAATGTCAACCGCAAAGACATCCATCACATCATCGACGCCTTCCTCGAAGAGGTAAAGAAAGCCCTCGTTTCCGACCACGTCGTGGAGCTCCGCGGCTTTGGCACCTTCGAGGTACGCACGCGCAAGGGCCGTTCCAAGGCGCGCAATCCCCGCACCGGGGAAACCGTATCCGTCCAAGACCATGGGGTGGCGGTTTTCCGCCCCGGCAAAGAGCTTAAGCACCTTGTCTGGACGATCCGGCAAAAAGCCCAGGAATAAAGCCCATCCGGGCAGGGGAGCTCTTAGTTTTCCCCGAAATTCCATTTACTTGCTTCTCCCCCTCGGCTCTGGCCTTCTTTTTTATCTTTCCTTCCCCTCCCCTTTATTTCACAATGGATTAGGCGCCTTTGGTTATCTTGCCCTTCTTCCCCTTTTTTATTCCAGCGCCCAAGGATCTCTCAAACGACTTCCCCTCTGTGTGGCCCTTTTTTCAATAACAGCCTACGGCCTCATGAATCCCTGGCTCTTAGCCTACCACCCGGCGGCCCCCATCCTTGTATTTCTTAGTATGGCCCTCTGGGCCCTCCTTGCCCTCGTCTTGGCAACCCTCGCCTTCCAAAAATTTCCCAGATTCGGGTTTGTTTTCGCGGCCGCGGCATGGGTCTCCTGTGAGTATGCCCGCAGCAGCGGCTTCGCGGCCTATCCCTACGGAATCATCGGCTATAGCCAGTGGAAAAGCGCTTTCATGCTCCGTGGGGCGGGCCTTGCCGGCATTTGGGGAGCTTCCTTTCTCTTGGCCCTTTTTTCCGCCTACCTTGCCCAGACACTTCATCATATAAAAGGCCTGGGGCTTAAGCCCTTTTTCAGGGCTTGGAAGATGCAGGGCCTTCCCCTAGCCGTTCTCTGCGCAGTCTTTGCAGCCTACCTCATCCTGCCCCTGGGCCTAAAACCCGGAGCCAAGGCTGAAAGCCTGTCCATACTCTGCCTCCAGCCCAATTTTTTGCCACGGCGGGAGGGAAGCCTGAGGGCATCTTCCTACGCGGAGGTGCTGCGCTCAATGATCTTAGCCGGGCTCAAAGACAAGCCGGATTCCGACCTCATCATAAGCTCTGAAACGGCATTCCCCCCCTCCATAGCCCTGCGCCTGGAGGCAGATCCGGAAGATGCCGACAATAGCGCCGTTCGCGAATTTATGCGTTTTTTAAAAGAAATTGAGATACCCATAATCTTAGGAAACGATCACGGACGTTTTGGCCTTAGGCCGGACGGTAGGGTAGACAGGATTCACGAAAACGCGGCCCTGGCTATCGAGGGCGGCCGCATCACGGATGTCTATTCAAAGCAGCGCCTCGTTCCCTTTATAGAAGACTTTCCCTTTTACCGCGCCTTCCCGGCCCTCTACCGCTCCCTGGAAAAAGAGCAGGGCTTTCTCTGGACCCCAGGGACTAAAGCTGAGGCCCTGAAAATAGCCGGTTTACGCGTTGGCAGCCCTATCTGCTATGAAGATTGCTTTGGCCCTATCAACCGCCGCTTTGCCCTAGGGGGCGCCAGCTTCCTCGCATCGATCACGAGCGACGCTTGGTCCGGATCACAATCCGCCATGCGACAGCACCTAGCCTTCGCCGTATTCCGCTCCGCGGAGCTGGGCCTAGCCATGGTTCGGGTAAGCAACAACGGCGTATCGGCCCTCATTTCTTCAAGCGGGAGGATTCTCCAGGAAGAAGCCCCCTTTGAACGCAGAACTTGGCAGGCAGAGCTCCAAAGCGGCGAGCCCATGAGAAGCCCTTACCTCATCTTCGGGGATTACCTAGCCCAGGCCTGCCTGCTTGCATCCCTTTTTCTCGCGGTTTTTTGCTTTGCAACAAAGAAAAAAGGCGATTAAGTCCACGTGGAGAATCATTCATTGACAAGAAGCCGTTCTTATAGGACAATACGAAAAACCCCCGCAGCGAGCGTGGACCCTGGCCAAAAAAGGAAGAGCGATGGAGAACAAAAAGCGAATCTTGATCGTCGACGACGAGCAGATCAACCTTGAATTCTTTGATGTCATGCTCTCCAAGCTGGGCTTTGTCGTCGGGAAAGCAGAGAACGGCGAGCAGGCACTGGAAGAGGTCAAGCGCTTTAAGCCCGACCTCATCATGCTCGACAATATCATGCCCAAGCTCTCCGGTTGGGAAGTTACCAAGACCCTCAAAAACCACGAAGATTACCGCGATTTCATGGATATTCCCATCATCATGTTCTCCGCCATGGACGACGTGAAGGACAAGGTTGAGGGTTTTGAGCTCGGAATTGACGATTACATCACCAAGCCCTATAATTTCTCTGAGGTCCTTGCGCGAATCCGCTCCCACCTGCGCACCAGGGAGCTGGTTATCCAGCTCGAAAAAAGGGAAACTCGCATCGATCTCATAGAAAAGCTCAACGAGGACCTCTTGGGTTTCCTTGACAGCATCAAGGCCCCCATGGACGCCTTAGCCAATGGAGCTGAGGGCGTGACCGACCTTCCCGGCCCGGCGGCGGATTATATCGGCCTTGCCAAGCGGGAAGCCGGGGTCCTCATCTCTCGTTTGCATGATCTTGGCGGGACGATAGCCAAGCTCAAGGCGGAGAAGAAGAAGCTCAAGGACGCGGAGATTGAACTCCATACCCTAAGGTCTCAGGCCTTTAGAAAGGGCGCGGAAGCCGGCCACTAGGAGGCGCAGGATGATCAGCGAGCAGAAACGCAAGGTTTTGGATTTTTTCGCGGAAGGCCGCCGCTACTATAAGTTGATGAATTTTCCGGATGCCCAGAAGGCCTTTGCCGAAGCCCTCAAACTGGACCCTGAAGACGGTCCTTCGAAGATATACTATATGCGCTGCAAGCATTACATAGAAGTTCCGCCGGCCGATGACTGGGACGGGGTCTTCATCATGAAAACAAAGTAAGCGGCAGACTCGCCACGAAGGCGAAAGGATAGACAGAGCAGCATGCCAAAACACGACCCACGGAAAAATGCCGACCTTATTGTGACTACCCTGGGAAGGGAAACCGAATTCTACGGTCGCCTCTCCTTTAGCGAATCACTCAAGATAGAGGGAAAATTCGATGGGGAGATAGACTCCACCGGCTTCCTCTACATAGACCAAGGGGCCGAGGTTAAGGCTTCCCTGGTTAAAGCAGCCTCGGTCATCATTGGTGGAATCGTACGCGGCAACATAGAAGCAGCCGATAAGGTGGAGATGCTTCCCTCAGCCCGCGTTTATGGCGACGTGAAAACCGCAAAACTACGCATTTCCGACGGGGTGATCTTTGAGGGACGTTGCGAAATGATCCGCTCTCCCCTCCAGTTCAATCCCTTTACCGCACCAAGCCCCCAGCATTAGGATGTTTGAAGCCCTCTTCCTTCGCCATGCCGCCAAAAGGCTTATGAGAGGCCTTCTCCGAGAGGGAAAGATTCTTGCCTGCGCAGAGTCCTGCACCGGGGGAATGCTTTCCTCCCTTATAACCTCCTTACCCGGCTCTTCCGCCGTCCTCTGGGGCTCCCTGATTGTTTATTCGAACCACGCAAAACAAGAACTCGCCGGAGTTCAAGCGGCTACCATATCCAGTTTCGGCGCCGTTTCCGAACAAACCGTAGCTGAGCTCCTGGCCGGGGTCCTTAACCGCTATCCGGTTGACTACGCCCTGGCTATCTCGGGCATAGCTGGACCCTCGGGCGGAAGCGCGGAAAAACCCGTGGGAACGGTTTATATCGGAATTTGCCGCCGTGGAAGCCCCCCCATCATCCAGGCTTACCTTTTTAAAGCTGGGAGGAAACAGGTGCGAGAGAAATCCTGCGCTCAAGCCTTAAAACTCCTCCAGGCAATGCTTGACGATTCCCTGAAAGCCGGCCTTGACAACCCCGGAAAACGCGATGTATAGTTTTATAACGCAAAAGAAATGCCCTTTACCGCCTTTGTTCCCTACGCGGTCTACGATCATCATACAGAGCACTACGACCTGATGAATCCGACCGAAATACACTATTACCGCACACGCGAAACGGAGATCGTATGGCAGTCATACGGAGAAAACGCCCAGTAGAGCAGAATGCAGAGGATCGCGGAGAGTCTAGCCAATCCGAACTCGGTTTGGCAGCGGAAGCCCCCGCCTCCGACGAACAGCCAGAGAGCCCTCAAAATGAATCGGATGAGGGCCAAACGGCCGATGGCGCCGAGGCTGCCGAGGAGGGCCAGGAAAAGCCCCGCCCGAAGAAGCGCCTAGTGCGGATAGAGTCCAAAACCGACGATAGGGACGATCCAGGCAGCGAACGCCGCGATGAAGGGCGCTCCGATTTTTCCAAAAGTATAGCCAGTTGGGGACAAAACGGGGCCCGGCAAGAAGAGGCGGATACGGCCTCCAACTCAGGCCGCTCCCAGCTCTCCATAAACGAACTTACGAGCATGGGCATGAAGGAACTGCGCGACCTTGCCGTCAAGTACGGCATGAGCCACGAAGAAATGGTCATCCTGAAAAAGCAGGAGATCATCTTCACGACCCTCAAGGCCCACACCGAGCGCGGCGGCATCATCTACGCCTACGGCTCCCTAGAGATCCTTCCCGACGGCTATGGCTTCCTGCGCAGCCCGCAAAACTCCTACCTTCCCGGCTCCGACGACATTTACATCTCACCCAGCCAGATCCGACTCTTTAACCTCAAAACCGGCGACACCGTCTATGGCCAGATTCGCAGCCCCAAGGAAGGCGAACGCTTCTTTGCCATGCTACGGGTTGAAAAGGTAAACTTCGACGAACCGGGCGCCGCCCAAACACGCATTCCCTTTGAGAATCTAACCCCCCTCTACCCCAATAAGCGGCTTAATCTTGAGACGGCTACGGAAGAGACATCGACCCGCATCATCAATCTCTTCTGCCCCATCGGCAAGGGCCAACGCGCCCTGATCGTAGCCCCGCCGCGCACCGGTAAGACCATCCTGATGCAGCGCATCGCCAACGCCATTACCACCAACCAACCCGAGGTTTACCTCATCGTCCTCTTGATCGATGAGCGCCCCGAGGAAGTCACCGACATGGAACGCACCGTCAAGGCCGAGGTAATATCCTCCACCTTCGACGAGCAGGCTACCCGCCACGTCCAGGTAGCGGAAATGGTTTTGGAAAAGGCGAAACGCCTGGTGGAGCATAAGCGCGACGTCGTCATCCTCCTAGACTCGATTACCCGCCTGGCACGCGCCTACAACCAGACTGTTCCCACCTCCGGCAAAATTCTCTCAGGCGGCGTGGACTCGAACGCCCTCCACAAGCCCAAGCGCTTCTTTGGCGCGGCTCGTAATATTGAGGAAGGCGGCAGTTTGACTATCATCGCCACCGCCCTTATCGAGACTGGCAGCCGCATGGACGAGGTTATCTTTGAGGAATTCAAGGGTACCGGCAACATGGAAATCAACCTTGACCGCCGCCTTTCCGACCGGCGCCTCTTTCCGGCCATTTCCATCAAGAAATCCGGCACCCGTAAGGAAGAGCTCCTCCTCACGGAAGAGGAATTGCAAAAGATCTGGGTATTGCGCAAGGTAATCAATCCGATGGAAGATACCGAGATTATCGAACTCCTTATTGACAGGATGCGCAAAACTAAGAATAATGAGGCCTTCCTCAGGTCTATGAATTCCCCCTCGGGGGACGATTCCTAGAGGATGCGCGAGTGCCCGGGTTTGCCCGGAGCCATGATCGTAAACGCGAGTACCGTCAAAAGCTATTTAGCTACGACGGCGCATGGAGGATAGTGATGAAGAAGGGTATTCACCCCACTTACGAGCCCACCACCATCAAGTGCGCCTGTGGCAGCGTGATTGAGACCCGTTCTACGGCCAAGGACCTTCAAGTGGAAATTTGTTCCGCTTGTCATCCGTTCTTTACCGGAAAACAGAAGCTCATCGACACCGCCGGACGCATCGATCGCTTCCGCAAGAAGTACGGGATCAAGGAGTAGGAAGCACTGTTTCCTGCCGAATCGCCGGCCCAGCGCGGCCGATTCAAGCGTGGATCCCGTCCTTGGGAAAAAAAAGGCTGTCCAAGCTAGCTTGGGCAGCCTTTTTGTTTTATGGAAATAATTTACAGAGCGCGTGCGCCGCTTTTCCGCGGTGGGAAATGATATTTTTTTCCTCCTCCGTCAATTCCGCGACTGAACACTGCTTCTCCTCAATCCAGACAATGGGATCATAGCCGAAGCCACCCTTGCCACGAGGCGAGTCTAATAGCCGCCCCTCAAGGGTCTCCTGGGCTATAAAAAAGCGATCTTGCCCAAGGGATAGCACCATAGAGCAGACGAAGGCACATTCCCTATCCGACCTACCCCGCATCTTTTCAAGGAGAAGCTCATTTCGCTCCTCTGAGCTGAGGTTTTTACCACCCTCTGAGCCAAAGCGCGCGGAGTATATCCCCGGTAGGCCGCCCAGGGCGGGCAGGCATATCCCGGAATCATCTGCCAGTATAGGCCCCGACCAGAGGCTTCGCAGGGCTAGGGCCTTGAGCATGGCGTTTTCAAGGAAGGTCAACCCGCTTTCTTCGACATCAAAGCCAAGGCCACATTCCTGGGGCAGGATGATACGATGATTGGGGAAGAGGGCCGCCACTTCCCCCCGTTTGTGCAGATTTCCGCTGGCAAAGAGAATATCCATGGCCTAAGCATAGCTTCCCCGCCCCATTTCCCACAAGGGAGCATTACTCCTTCGTATGAGGAAGAGACCTGAGTCTACTGTACCCTTAGGGATTCCCAGCACAAGGCCAACCTGTAAATTCGAGGGGCCTCCGGGAATGGAAGAGATGGTAGAGCGGCATTTTTGCAGCCTAAGCCGCAGTCTCTCAATAATCTGCTCATACTGCCGTTTTTTGGCGCTATCAAACTCTTCATAGGATAATCGTTCATAATAGCAAAGAGACGCATACATTTTATCGCGCCGAGCCTGCAGTTTTTCCATTTTTTTAAAATGAGGTTCAGCTAAATCACGAAGAGCATCGATCCTTGCGCGCAGGCAATTGATGTGAAGCCCCGTCAAAACAGCCAGACGTTCAATCTGAGACTCATTCAAATGGTAAGCGCATTTAAGGCCTAGGAGGAGAACCCGCAGGCGAGTAGCTTCCCGCGAACAGACATTGTTCTTTTTTAGGCAAAGGCTTAGTAGCTTGTCTTTTTCAGATCCTGGATCTGTCACCGATCTGGTATTTGATACAAATCTGGCATCTACAAGCGATTTATCCACAGCCATCGGCCCAGCCTCGGCAACCGAATCCGCCCTCTCTCTTGCTTGGGCTTCTTCATCACCATACTCAGCAAGATGACTGCGCTTGAGGACTTCCCGCTCCCGCATACGTCTTTCTTGGTCCTGGCAGAGAATCTCCTTGCGGAAGTAGCGAAGATTAGCCGAAAGGTAGGCCTCAAAGGATTTACCCGTACCGCAATAACGGAGGATAAGGGCCGATATTCGGGGATAGAAATGGGCAAGGACATCTTGGGCTTCCTCTATCTTGCCAAGGCCGTAGACCCTTCTCTGCCTGAGCACCTCATTGACGATCTTCGTTACGAGCTCGGCATATCCGGCCCCCGTCTTCTTGTGTTCGATGACCCTCAAGGTCAAATCCGAATGCTCCATGTCTCCCCCACGTTTTATAACGATAGGCAAGGCAATGCATAAAACGTGCCAATTACCGAGTCGGCCAAGAAGGTCTAGGAAGGAGAAAAATAACACTAGATGTAGGGCAGAGGGATGGAATGGGAATCCAACCACCCCTATGCCCCGGCTGATGCTTTTACAGAAGTTACCGAGGCTGTAACAATGATGCCTCGAAGGCCTTGAGGATTTTCTCTTTTACATCGGGGATGGTACCGGCGATATAGAGGCCGGAGGCTTGTCGGTGCCCTCCCCCACCTAGGCTAGCCGCTATCTCGGCGACATCGATGCTCTCCCGGGAGCGGAAACCCACGGTACAGGCTTCCACGCTTTCTTGGCGGATGATGACGACAGCCTCACAGCCAGAGACGCTTTGTATGAGCTGGTAGAGCATGTCGGAATCCCTGCCTTCCAGACCAAAGGCCTTGCTGTCTTCTAGGGTTTCATAGGAATAGATGAGGCGGTCGGAGAAAAATCTTTCCAAACGACTCAAAATGAGCCCCAAGAGGAGCCTGGATTCGATGGACTTTCCCCCGTACATGCGAACAAAGGCCGCTGTCGGTGATGCTCCTGCTTCAACAAGCCTGGCAGCTCCTTGGAAAAAGGGAGCGGAACGGGTGTCCAAGTGGCGAAAAAACCCGGTATCGGTACAGAGGCCGAAAAAGAGATATTCGGCTTCTTCGCGCGTGGGGGTCTGCCCGAAGGCCTCGATGAGCTTGAGGATAAGGTAGGTTACAGCTGGGGCATGGGGGTCTACATAGCTTGCCTGACCGCAGGATTCCCCCACGGCATGATGGTCGATAAAGGCAAGAGGGAGCTTCTGAACCTCAGGCTCTAGGCTCCCGATGCGGGAGATGGATGAGCAATCGAGAACAACGCAGGCCGGATTTTTTTTTAAGAATTCCCCGTCTATAGTGGAAGAAAAGCTCGATTCCCACTCTTTAATCTCAGTGCGCTTAAAGGGGCCTGAAGAGCAAAGAAGACATTCCTTGCCACGGCGACGCAAGAAGGATTCCAGGGCCAATTGGCTGCCTATGCAATCCCCGTCAGGCTCCTTATGCCCTACGATGACGAAGGCTGAGTGAGAGTTAAAAAAATCGATGATGGAGGAAGGAACCTGAATTTCCATGATTTACCCACAACTAAAAAGGCTATGCTGGGGCTCAAGCCCCGATACGCGAGCGGTAGCGCCCTCGATATAAACGTCTATTTCCGTACGCATTCCAAAATCGCGCAGGTATATCCCCGGTTCGATGGAGAAGCACGAGCCCTCAAGGATAAACCGCTCATCGGGAAACTCAACGCAATCCAAGTTGACCCCGGAGCCATGGCATTCCCTATCGATCCCATGCCCGGTTCGGTGCCTGAGGCCTTCCTCATAGCCTCTCCCTATGAGGAAGGAACGGGTTTCCTGGTCCACGTCGCAACCGCGTATGGCTTGGCTTGAGCCGAGCTTACGGCGAATGTAGTCAAGGGCGCGGTCACGGGCTGAGAACACATCCTGGGCGACCTTAGCCATAGCCTCAGGGACCTGCTGTGCATAGACCCCTAGCCAGGAGATATCGGCGTAGATGTCCGACTCCGCCGGTCCCTTAGCCCACATATCAAGCTGGATGATGTCTCCTAAGCCAAGCTCTCGCCCCTCTCCCTTGAGCTCGTAGTGGGGGTCGGCTGAAGCCGGGCCGGTGGCGACTATGGGGGGATGGTCGGTCTGTAAACCCGCAGCCCTCATGGAATCAAGGATGAAGTCTTGAATATGGGCTTCTCTTAGAGGCCAGCCCTGATGAAAGGCGCTGCGGATAAAGGCCCAACTTGCCATCATTATGGAGCCAAGCTTATCGGCAGAATGTCTGTGGGATTCGATTCCCCCATGGTCGAGGATGCCGCGAACGCGCTGGATAAGGGACTCCGCCCCCTGGCAGATGACGCCGCAGGAAAGGAGAAGCTGCCAGGTGCCCGCATCCATGGTGGAAATGACGGGAAGGGCTGGCGATACCTGGCAGGCCCAGCGTTTTCCGCCAAGCCGGCGGCTTAAGATTTCCTTGAGGCCCTCAAGAGAGGAATAGCACTGGGTAGTGCCGGGTAGGCTGTCCAGGGCGGAGGATTCGATGGCGTGGACGATCTTGAAGGCAGAGGCGTCTGCGGCCAGGGCGTAGAACCAGCGTCGGCTGTTTACGCTTGAGTCCGAAAGCCCCAGGAGGGAGTCGCTGAGCTTATCCCTGTGGTGAAAATTAGAAAAAAGCCATCCGTCGAGGTTTTCCCGGCGGATGGCGTCTAGGAGTGCTTGTGTCATTCAGGCCTAGAATTCGAGCTTAATCTCTTCAACGCCCTCGAATTTGGAGCGCATATCCGCCGTTTGGGGTAAAATTCCCCAACGGGTATCGTTGGTGTCCGAGTTGAGGTGAAGCCTGACGTGAT
>JBGSOB010000072.1:0-12178 GCA_041739325.1 Treponematales bacterium | reverse complement strand
CATAAAAGCGCGGTAATCCACCCACCGATTCAGAGGCAAGTCAGAGAAAAAAACCTAAGCTGTATGGAATTTCCTCTCCTTAAGATAGGAGACTCTGATGGCGGGGCTCATTACTTTGGCATAGATACCGGGGCAAGTTATTCTTGGGTCACGGATCGATTTATTACGAAATTCCCCCGTCAACCTTTATCAAGTAAGCACGTAAGGCTCTGGAGCGCTGCCGGTTCGCGCAAAGTAAAGCATAGGCTACTTCCCAGCTTAAGCCTTAGGCTTGACAATGAGCTTAGCCAATTTAGCAATATAAGCGTAACAGAAAACCTTGATTTTACTCCCTTTCCTAAAATGGAGGGTATGATAGGCGTAGACGCCTTTATGTCGGGTAGTCTCAAACTAGATTGGCACAACCGATCTTACTCATTCATACAACATCGATAAGACCGGCCTGTTTCCACTAAGCGGCGCCCTCCCTGGGGAGCCGCTTAGCGGGAAACGCAAAGAGCCCAGTATGAGCTAGTATGTAAATGTTTTCTTATCCATGCTCTTTTTTAATATGAAGACATTGGGGATATCCTGCTTATTAGCCTCAATCACGCCCAGAACCCGGTCCCACTCCCCTTCCGCGTCATTTTTAGACAGGTGCTTCATGACAATAAACTTTGGTTTTATTATGTTTTTTATGATTTCTATGCCCGGCGCCTGGCTTTCCCAAAACATGCCAGCACCGATAATCCCTAGGTCAATTTCCATACTGGAAAACCCTATCCTTGAATATTCCTCGTATCCGCTTACTGTCTGTCCGTCAGCCAGGTATCCGTCGCTATCGCCTCCATGGAATACATTTATTCCATCCATGTTAATGACAAAACCTATATTTCCATCGTTTTCCCAACCGCCTGAATGCCTTAGGCTTATTACTTTGAATTCCAAACCTTCAATAGAAGAGCTCAGTGATGAATAGGGCTCGGGAGTTATATTTTTTATCCTGTCTTTATAGGTTTGATACAGCTCTGATCCTAAATGATTCTCCAGTTTTCCATTCGTTACATTTGAACAGACGACATACCGGCTTGGGTCTTTTTCCAAGAACTTGGAAACCCACCAGGGACTGAAATGATCATCATGCTCATGGGAGATGAATAGGACCTTGACCCCGTCAAAGGGCGCTTCTCCATTCACCATTTTTTCAAGAATGTCCTTTGATGGCGTCACATAAGAGTTCCAACCTTCCGTGAACAAGGCATCGATCAATATTTTATGTTGAGTGGATTCAATGAGGAACCCCGCATTCGCGATATAGCTTACCCTTGCAGCATTGGCAGGCAGAGGACCAAAATCACCCATGGCCTGGCAAGACAGCACATGTATTCCCATAAACAAGGAACATGCGCCTAGCACCAACATTCTAAACGTAACCTTCTTCATAAACACTCCTCTTAATGAAATTTTCCCGGCTTAGACCCGCTGTTTTCAGCCTTGGGTGTATACGGGATGTTTTTTGCGCTACGCATGCGTATAATCCGCCACGAGGGAAGAGAACACAATTATGAAAAATCCTGAATTTATTAAAAAAAACGCCTCACTAAAAAACATGAGACCTTTCTTTGACTAGTGGAGAGGATTTTTCTGGGAGTTAGGCCTTGCTTAGGAACGCTTTAAAATGGCGTCCATCAGGGCAAGGCGGTTTGCCACCCCGGATTTTCTGAAGATGCTGTAGATATGGGTATGGACGGTATTAAGTGAGATAAAAAGAATGTCGGCTATGGCCTTGTAGTCCTTTCCCGCGGCTACAAGGGGAAGAATTTCCACTTCTCTTGGAGTTAGGCCGTGGCGTTGGGCAAAATCTTTAACCAAAGCGGGGTCAAGCACTTGAGACACTGGCTTGAAAAGAAATAGAAACACGCAAAAACCTAGCACGATTATGGCACCGCACAAAATGACGATGATGCTAAGGCCTAGTGCCTCGCCATAAAACTGAGGCTCAAACATGAGCCCGATATAGGCTTGCGGGCGGAGATCCTTCATAACGGGGCGGAGCATACTGTTAAAACCGAGCAAGCGGCTACCGCGACGGAAAGCGGCATTATCCTTCCAATGGTGACTGGGCATCAATCCAAAATGACTATCGGATAGATCCGATTCAGGCAAGCTGAGGGCTTGGAATATATCTCTAAAAACGCTATCTGCGTAGACATCTTGGAATTTTCCTAAACTCTCCTGGATGCCGGGTGCAAGCGGGAGCTTATCGAGCCCTGTTACGGATACGGTTCGGCCTTGGGCATTGAAAAGGACGATCCGGGTAATGGAAGAAAAGCCACCAGAAAAACCAACCGAACCTGCGTTGATATTGGCATAACGGAGGAAGGCATCCAGGGATCTAGCCGCCTCAGGCTCCACATCCGCTGAGTCTAGATTGGAAAAATCAAAACCGCTGCCAGCTAAAAATAGATAAACCATATCCGCCAGCTCATGGTAAGCTCTTCGTGCCAAGCCCCGCTGGATATTCACTACATAGAAGGCGCTACTGAAGCCGGCCAAAACTACGACGAGGGAAAAGACGATAAGGGCTCTCACGGTGGCGTTCAATCGTGTCTTCCGCAAACGCCGCAGCAATATTTCCAACAGCGTATACACGACAAGCAGGACGGCGCAGATGCCAAAGATATTCTTGAAGAGCGATGATGACAAGCCGCTGCCGACTTTAATCACGGAATTGTAGCCCAGGCCTTCCTTGATTATATCCGGGTTCGACTCATCATTGACCCATAGGGGAGATGAAGCCCCGCGGGGATACAAGACAAATAGGTAGCTCGTGAGGCCTTTGGGCAGATGGAGATCGATCGACCAAGACTTGCCGTCCGGCTGGGGAACCATCTGGAAATCCGGGTTGTCTGTCTGCCATTTGGAAAAGTGACCGGAAATATAAACCCGCTCCAGCTCGGGGTTTTCAGATAAGCCCTGACACTCGGCTACAACCGAACTTGAGGGCAAGCGATAGACAAAATGCCGCAAGCCCGTATCCATTTTATTTTTCTTGTCTATGAGCGGGGGGACAATAAGGTAAGCAGCTATGAATAGCGCAAAAACGAGGCCCCGGATAAACCAGCTCAAGCGAAGGGCCTGTGGGCCGCGCGCCCATGTGGCGATGTTTGCGAATGCGCGATTCCAACTTTTTTTAACCAGGATGGGCGATGACGACATAGCCCCCAGTTTAGCCCCTTTATGGGCATTGTCAAGCTATGGCGCTCATTAAAGGCGAGGCGTCAAAGCCTTAGGGCATACACTGGCGTTGAACCATTAGAATAATAACACTGTTTGACAAAGGATCCTTTCCGCGCATATAGTAGCTCTCAAAGGTGCGGACGAGCGTTTATTATCCTCCACGGATTGGAAAAGGGGTATATGAAAAAACCAAGAGCCACTAACCAGTTTATAGCCACGCTTTTTTTATTTTTCATTGCAGTTTCAGGCGGCTGCTTCCATGCAAACGGTGGGACGCAAAAAAGCAATGATGCAAGCCTCCACAGCTTAGCTCTATCTGAGGGTTCGCTTTATCCTGCCTTTGATGCGGCGACTACGGCTTACACCGCAAAGGTTTTGTCTTCTGGCAGTTCTCCCCACATCACGCCGGTTTCCCTTGACGAAAAAGCGACCGTGACGGTTAACGGCGCATTTGTTGAAAGCGGTACGGATTCAGCCGTGATAAATCTGTCCATTGGTACAAACACAATTACCGTATCCGTAACGGCTGAAGATGGAATAACCCTCAAAACCTATACCATAACGATCACCTGTTCTCACGGCAAAGACCTTACGCCCCAAATGGTGGGTCCTGGAGCTCTCGGGATTAGCTCTTTTACAGACGTGGCAGGAGGTTATTGCACGGGAAGGGCCCCCTTTGTTCCGCAAGAATGGATAACAAAATGACTCACCCGGTTAGTAAATTCTGGCGGGGAGACGATTGATGGTTATTTTTTCCCCGCAGGGACGATCATCGTGGAAGGGGCCAATATCACCTCTATGGTTGATATATACGGAAACCAGGCGAGCGGTGATTATGGGTTTGACGCTGTCGGAATCGTTTTTAGGGCCTGCCGCTTTCGTTTTGGAGGCTATGTCAACCTCTATGCGCGAACAGGCCATGGTATGAGCATTATGGTTTCTTATTGCGATATGGGGGCCGCGGATACCACCTTAGCCGGAGCTCAATCCGACGCATTCCGGGGAAGCGGTGAAGTAGGCAAGCCATTTATCATGAAACGCAACTATATCTCACTAACGGCGAACGCGGGAGAGCTTGACTCCCATGTCATAGTGGAAGAAAACGTGGCGGAGAATTTCTGGTCGTTTGAAACCTCTCACGTCGACGGGTGGCAGTTCGGCGGCGGTCTTGACGATATTACCGTTGTGCGTAACAAAGTACGGCTGGACGCCCCCTATGGAAACACCGGTTGTTATTCTTTCTTTAACGATTTTCCTGGCGAATCAGGGGACTGGGGTTATCTGAATGTCATGCTGGATGACAATTATATAGCCGGTGGGAGCTATTCCGTATATCTCCCCAGTAGCTCCCTTCCGGTAAGCGGGTTTAAGGCGCGGGGCAACCGTTGGTCGGCTGAGTTCTATGAAAGCTGTGGCATGTTCGGCCCAGTGTACCCCACAAATCCAATGAACCCCTCTGTAAGCGGTAATGAATGGTCCGATAATTCCTGGCTTGATGGCGCGCACGCTGGCACGAGCATACCCATTCCCGGGTACTGACCTGGCAGCACCCTTGCTTAAGCGTGAGGGTGCCTGAGCGGGCGAGCGGAAACCCCACAGGAAAAAGGCTAAGGGCCTTTTTCCGAGGAGTTGCAGCGGAGCACGCGACCCCGGGGCGCTAGAAGCGCGCCGGGGGCAGGCCCAAAAACCAATACCCCAGTTTCTGACAGCTTGCGCGCTTTCGTCATGGCTTTTCATTCTCCGGGTTTTAGGCTAGGCTAGGGGGATGGAACGAACAATCGGCGTTATCGGAGCGGGTGCCTGGGGCACGGCCATGGCAAAGGTCTTGGCGGAAAAGGGCTTGTCGGTCACGGTCTGGGCCTATGAGGCTGACCTTGTAAAGGAAATCAACGAGCAGCATAGGAACACACTCTACCTACCCGACGTTGAGTTGCCCGCCAACCTCAAGGCTACGACGGACATCCGCGAGGCGGCTGGGGACAAGGAACACATCATCCTTGCCATACCCTCCCTCTTTTTAGTGAATACCATCAAGCAATTCATCACGATTCCCTCGGTGCAGGAAGGGGAGCCCATCATCTCCATTCTGACAAAGGGGCTTTTGGAGACGAAGAAGGGCTACCGCCTCTTGACCGAGGTATTGGAAGACTACCTGCCCGGCTTTTACCGCGGCAACTTAGTCTACGTTTCCGGCCCCTCACACGCGGAGGAAGTGGCGCGCGGCAAGATGACGGGCCTTGTGGCGGCGAGCGCCAACCCCAAAAACGCCATCAAGGTGCGCGACACCCTTTCTACCAAAACCCTCATCGTCTTTGCCTCCTTGGACCCGATTGGGGTTCAGGTATGCGCGGCGGCTAAAAACGTGGTGGCGATAGGCTTTGGCATCTTGGACGCCCTCAAGTCCAGCTCGGACGTTTTTGGCGACAACACCGAGTCTCTCCTCCTTGCCGCCGGCCTGAATGAGATCCAGCTTTTGGGCCGTGCCCTGGGAGCTACCCACCCGGAGACCTTCACCTCCATTGCCGGCGTGGGGGACTTAGACGTTACCTGCCGCTCGGTCTGGGGCAGAAACCGCCGCTTTGGCCGCGACATAGTTGAGAAAAAGATCCATGAGAAATTCAAGAATCTTGACGACCTTTTAGCCCGCATCCGCGAGGTTGGCTACCTGCCTGAGGGCGCGGCGGCCTGCAAGGCCATCAAACAGTTGGCGGTTGATAAAAAACTAAAACTGCCTATCTGCGACGCCGTCTACCGCATTCTCAACCGCGAGTCTACCGCGGAAAAGGTTATCCGCGAGATCTACGGGGCAAACTCGGCGCGCTCTAAGGAAAGCATTAAGGAAACGATCGGCGCCTCGGTGGAAGGCGATTCCTAGGCCTTTATTCGGCCCTAAGGCCTAGAGACAAGCCCCGGCCGACACGCGGTTGGGGCTTTTTTATTGCCGTTTTATGCAATTTTCAGTATATAGTATTTTATGCATATCAAACACGGCCCACAAGGGCTTCTTTGGCTGGGCATTCCCCTAGCGGTTTTGGCAGGCTCATTTTTCTACGCCCCCCTGGGCTTGATCCTGCCGCTCTTGATAATCCTTGCCGCGGTGAGCAACCTCTTCAGCAAGCGCTGGTTCTGCCGCAAGGCCTGCCCGCGCGCCCACTGGCTACCCGCCCTCTTAGGTGGAGTATCCTTGGGTAAGAAAGCCCCGGCCTTTCTCCGCGACAAAACCCTGCGCCGGGTTCTCTGCGGCTTTATGATGTTTTGCGCCATAGCCCAAGGTTTTAGGCTCTGGCCGCGGTTTGAGGCCTTAGGCTGGTTTTTCTGGGGAATCTGCGCCCTCACTGTGGCGCTGGCCCTGATACTGGGCTTCATCTACCACCCGCGGACCTGGTGCCTGCTCTGCCCCATGGGGACCCTGCAAGACAGCCTCAGCTTCCGCCGGAAAGAATATCCTTCGCGCGGATAAGAGAGCCGTTTTCAAAGACAGGCCCCAGGAGGATGTCCCTTAAGAGGAGCACAATTTATTCAATAGGCGGCGTAGGGAATGATCTCTTCTATGATAATCCTTACCCTGACCTTGGCTATATAGTTGCCCTCCCGAATCTGCACGCTCGGTGGCTTTTCAAAGGCAAGGATGGCCCGAACCTGGCTTGGCTTATTTTTAACCTTGATGCGGGCATACTCCCGCACGGCGTTCTTAAGGCCGTCTTCCATTGCCTTAATGCGGTTTTCCTCCCCTCCCACTAAGGGAGCCCTCCCCTCGCCTCCGAAGGCCGCGGTGGCTGATGCCAGCCAAGCGGCCCTCAGCCTGGTTTCCACTCCGTCCAGCGGGTACTCCACATAAGCGTGAAGCCTGTCCGCTTCCAGCCGCATTTCTTTGAGCTCAAGCCGTTCTTGGGCAAGGAGGGGCCGCCCCTCCCCGCCCTGGGCCAGGGGCTCAAGTAGCATGCGCTCTTCAATGGCGCGCGCCCTGTCGTAGGGGATATAGCGCAGGCGGAACCCGCGCAGCATGCCGGAGTAAACAAAGGAGGCCTCTTGCCGTATGCGTTGGGCGACGTTAATAAGCTCAGGCGGAGGTGGGTCTACTATGTCAAAATCCGGGCGGCTTTCAAGGGCGCACCAGAATTCATTCCGCAGGACGGCTTCCCCGCTCACCCGCTTGAGCTCGGTTTGGGCGGATAGGGGGGCAAGGAAGGAAACGGCGTAAAGAAGGCCTACAGAAAGGCAAAATGAAAAAGCCCGAGCTACGCGCGGGGCTTGAGCGCTAGGCATGATCCCCGCCCTCACTTGAGGAAGAACCTCTGCCAGGGGTTTATCCCGTAACGGACAAGGAAATAGAGATAGGCAAAGCCAAAGCCGGCTAGGTGGCCTAAGTGGCTGATACCCTCGGAGAGGGAAAGGAAGTGGGAGAGGATTTCAATTACCGCGTAGCCGATGACTAAGAGAGGGGCGCGAACGGGAAGGATGCCGAATACGAAAACCTTACTGTCCGGAAAAAAGGCGGCAAAGGCAAGGAGGAGGGCAAAGATGGCCCCGGAAGCCCCGACAAAACGCGCGTCCAGCCCAAATGCCACGTTGATGCCCACGAGGAAGAGACCTACCAGAATTCCGTTGAGGAGATAGAAGAGCAAAAACTCAGCGCTGCCCACCCGGCGCTCTATCTGACTGCCGAACATATACAGGCCTATCATGTTAAAAGCCAAGTGGGTAATGCCCCCATGGCAAAAAAGATAAGTCAAGGGTTGCCAGAATCGACCCCGATAGAGGACGTCTACCACGCCCAAACGAAGCAGGCTCAAAAGGCCGGGTACAAAGGCCGTGGCTAAAAAAACCAAGACGTTTACGGCTACTAAAAAGAGTGTTGCGTTGAAGAAGCTATAACGGAATGGCCGACGCAGGCTGTCGATGATCTTCATGGCGTTTAATGTACGGGTTTTTGACAATCAAGGCAATGCGGCTCGGCTTAGCCGGCGGAAAGGGCTTAGCCGGTAGAGAGTGCCTTGGCTAAGGCTTTACTGAGCTCCAGCCGAGAGATGGGCTTTTTAAGGCAACCGCGCACGGAAGGCGAGGAAAGGATATCGGAGTCTAGGGAGGGGGCGTAGCCGGAAAGGAAGACGCAGGGGGTATCGGGGTGATTTTTTTGGAGCTCGCGGAAGGTTTCGAGGCCGCTCATTCCTGGCATCATAACGTCTAAAATTATAAGGGATACTTCATGGGAATTATTCTCGTGGAGGTTTACTGCCTCCTGACCAGAGGAGGCAAGGAGGACACGGTAGCCCAAGGACTGCAGGAGGCCCTCCATGACATCGCGGACCATGGCGTCGTCATCGACAACCAGGATGAGGGGAGAGCTTCTCCCGGCTTGATCTGAAACGACTGAGTTACCTACATGTTTGACGTCGGTAATGTCCACAACGGCAACCAGGATGCAGGATTCATCGTGCTTGGCTTCATGGTCTCCGCCCATGGCCGTGCCGGAAACAAGGTAGTCGCGGCCTTTGAGGCATATTGAAATGGGTTTGGAAAAACCGGCGGGAGAGAGGGCCCCGTTCTCAGCCTTGGCTGAGTTGCTAAAGCCGGCAAAGCCAAGTTCCCCCATCGTCTTACCGATAATCTCCGCCGAGGCAATGCCTAAGAGGGATTCGAAGGCAGGATTGGCCAAGACGATACGGCCGCTTTCCGAGTTGAGAAGCAAGAGGGCTACGTGGGCGGCCTCAAAGGCCCGGCGATAGGAAGACTCAATATCGAGATTGCCGAGCTTGGGGTGGAGGGCCCATAAGCCTGAGAGCTCATAGCGGTTACTCTCGCGTTTCCAGGTGATGGGGGCTCCGAGGCGGTCGCGCATATACTCGATATCGCGCTTTGCCTGCCTCTCGGAAACCTCAAACATCTGAACGACATCGCGGGTAGTAACCCCACCGCGTTCATCGAAGAGGCGTAATATGTAAAAAATACGTTCACTTTGGCTCATGATAAAAATTACTGTACTCTAGCATAAGCGCAGGGACGTCGAATGTCCCCCCCATAAAAATACTCAAAGGCACCATAATCGGCCAATATAGTAAATACATACAAAATAGACAATTAAATTATTACCATGTATTCCTTGATAGAGATGTTAGAGAATATTGTATTATTTATTTGTAGGAAGGAGATTATGAGCCTCTAAATTTGCAAAAAACTGACTAAAGATTGAGCAGCCTTACTATGGATTGTCCCAGGGCTGTGGGCTGGGTATACTCACCATAATGCCGGAAACCGCCCCGAATTGTCTAAAATGCATTCATTTTCGCGTTACCTGGAATAGCCGCTTTCCCCGTGCCTGCCTCCTCTTTGGCATACAATGTACGCAGTTGCCCTCCATGGAAGTCTTTGCCGCCACGGGGGCCCACTGCCCATCCTTTAGCCTCAAGCCAGGCTTAAAATAAAAAAACGCCGGGTCTCCCCGGCGCCGATGGCCATCTTTTGACATTGTACTGTGATTAATCCCAGTTAATACCCGGATGGAAGATGCTGCAATACTCAAAAACTACTCATTTTAATCTGAGTAGTCTGGGGATGAATTTATTAACTCTTATTGGATAACTATTTACAACTGGGCCTGCTGGTGTTACCATAATCACCGTGAAAAAGTTTCAGGGACAGAGCATCCCTTTTAGACAGGCCTGTGTCAGGATCTTCTGTCTTTTCCTCTCCCTGGGCCTTTTGAGCGCCTGCGCCTCTTCTGGAAATTCTGATGAACCCGTAGGGGAAATGCCCTCAAGGAAAGGCCCCTCTGGGGAAGGCATTCTCGACCTTTCCAGCCACGACTTTGGCAAGAACCCCAAGATTTCTTTAACGGGAACTTGGAAACTCTACCTTGGAGAGATTCTTTCCGAAGAGGGTATCGGGGTAGGAGAAGCCCTTCCCCTCCGCATACCTGGCCTCTGGAGGGATCAATTTTTCAAGGGAAGGCAGGGGCCCATATTCGGGAAAGGCAGTTACGAACTGCGCGTCATCCTCCCCGAAGAATGCCCGCCCCTCGCCCTTCGCATCGGCATGTTCCAGGGGAGCGCCCAGTTTTCCGTCAACGGGAGGTTCTATGGCCCAGCCCTGGTTACCGAGGCGGATAGGGCCGCAGACATAGCCCCATCCAGCCCCCACTGCTATCCCATGCCTACTGAGGCGGGAGAACTGCGCATAGTCATTCGCACGACAAACTATTGGGACAGTTTTGGCTTGGGAATTTCATCAGCCCCACAGCTGGGAACGGTGGCGAGCATTGAGGCAACCCGCGCCTTCGGCATAGGTTATGAATCCTTCCTCTTTGGCGTCTTAACCCTGGCAATCCTCTATCACCTGATGCTCTTCCTCATCCAGCGCAAGGACTACGCCCTCCTCATCTTTTCCATGATATCCGCTGCTGTCGTATTCCGACAGCTTTCCACATCCGAGAAGTTTTGGCTGACGGAATTCGGCCTCTCCCACTTCAGCATCATGCGCATCGAGCACGGCTCGGTCTATGTCATCTGCGGTCTTTTTTCCCTTTACTACATGGTCTTCTACCCACGCTACGCCATCAAGCCCATCAGCTGGAGCTTAGCCGGACTTGGCGCCATGCTTCTCTGCGCCTCCTCCTTCCTCCCGCCGCGCGCCTTCACCTCCATGATGACCGTCCTCAACGTCTACGTAATCCTCAACATCCTCAACAGCGTTTTTATCATAGGCAGGGCAATATCTAAGAAAGAGCCGCTGGCCTGGGTCATGCTCTTGGGAACCCTGGCCATAGCTCTACCGGCAATCTTGGACGTAATCGCAACCTATATGCAGCCGGTAGAGCTCTATGTCATGCCCTTAGGCCTTTTACCCTTCATTATGGGTCAATCCTTCCTTCTGGCGCGGCGCTATACCAAGGACACGGCTGAGGCGGAAAAACTACGGGTAATAACCTCGCGCCTTACCATGCTCGACCAGGTAAAAACAACCTTTTTGGCCAACGTTTCGCACGAGCTACGCACGCCGCTCTGCCTGATAGGCTCCCCGGTAGAGGCAATCCGCGCCGGGGAATACGGGCAAGAGGTAAGCAAGGATCACCCCGTCTTCGGCCTTATTCAGGGCAACGTCAAACGCCTCTTGCGCCTTATTGAAAACATCTTAAGCCTCACCCGGCTTGAAAGCGGCCAACGCTTTGCCCTTGAACCTATGAATCTGCTTAAGCTTGTCCCGGCCTACGTGGACGAGTTTGCTTTATTGGCGGAAAAGGCCGGCCTGAGCTTGAGCTTTGAGGACAGGCGCGCTCCCGAGGAGCCAGAGCCCGTGGTTGCCATGGATATCAAGGCCTTTGAGATTATATTCCTCAACCTGATGTCGAACGCCATCAAGTTCACGCCCAAAGGCGGCAGGGTCAGGGTGGCAATAGGGCTACGCGAAAACTCAAAGGCGCGGGTAGAGGTTGAGGATACGGGCGCGGGCATAACCGCCGAAGAGCTACCCCGGCTCTTTGTCCGCTACGGCAATATCTACAGCCAAAGCCGCAGTAATTTTGAGGGCAACGGCATTGGGCTTTCCCTAGCCAAGCGGACGATAGAGAGCCTGGGCGGGGAGATTTTCGTTGAAAGCCAAGAGGGCAAGGGCAGCGTCTTTTCCTTCGAACTCCCCCTCTGCCAGGAGCCCGCGACCCATGTGGAGCCTGAGGCAAAGGCAGAGAGCGCGGTGCGCCTCTACGAGGATATCGTCCACCCCGTCCCCGAGGCTTCCCTGGCCGGGGCAAAAGCGGATGCGGGGCCTCAGGGAGCAAAGCGGCGGCGGATTCTCTTGGTTGAGGACAACGAAGAACTGCGGGGCTTTATTGCAGACAGCCTTCAAGGGGAGCACCAGATACTCCAAGCGGCAGACGGACTGGAAGCCAAGGAGATACTGGCCGCGGAAGGCCCCCCTGACATGATTCTCTCCGACATCATGATGCCGCGCATGGATGGCATTTCCC
>JBGSOB010000071.1:0-8981 GCA_041739325.1 Treponematales bacterium | reverse complement strand
ATAATATCCCTTCCTACTGTCGTTACAAGTCTGATCTTCCTAAAAAACGTGTGAGAGTAGCGAAATCCCATGATCTAAGTCGAATTTTCATTGTGAACTAAGAAAAAAGGGCCGTCCAAAGTTTCTTCTTGGACAGCCCCTAATCGCTCCCCCGCGCGGGTTCGAACCACGGACCCAGTGGTTAACAGCCACTTGCTCTGCCAACTGAGCTACAGGGGAATGCGCTTAACGCGGTGATAAATTACCCACTTTTTTTTATCCTGTCAAGTGGAGCGCTCCAGCAAATTCCCGCCAGCATCCGGATGAAGGCTTGTGTGCCTTGACGCCTAAAAGAACCTAAGCGCCGGCTGCAAGCGGTACATTCGTCTATGCGCAGGATGTGTTCCACGCCGGCATCTCGTAAAATACCTTCATTCGTAGCGGGAATGTCTAAAAACCAGGCAGCGTCCCTTTCCTGGGCTGCGTCCGCCCCAAAGGCTTCCATGTACTGAATTGCCCGCTCCGGCCCTACCCTATAGCAACAAGGGCCGATACTCGGCCCTAAAATGAAACTGAGGTCCCGTGGACTCGTTCCGCACTCCCTTTCAAGAAGGGAAAGGGCTTCCAGGCTTATCCCCGTACCCTGCCAACCGGAATGGAGCACGCCAAAGCCCCCTCGAACCCTGTCATAAAACCAGATAGGCATACAATCCGAAACCGTTATCCCCAAACATACATTCGAATCCATGCTAAACAAGCCATCTGCCTTTCCGCAATAGTTAGCTTGAGGGCTTATAGTGAGGACACGACGGCTATGGATGAGTTCAAGCCCTACAAAACGGCTGGGATCGATTGATAAACCACGCAGGAAATCATCACGACATGGATTTTCCACATCCCTCAGGTAGCGCATATCCCCGGCTTCCGCTAAGCTTAAGAACGCTCGCGGGACTTTAGGGCCTTCAGTATGGGGAAAATCGAAAAAAAGCGCCTGCATCGACTTTCTACTTATTCTACTTTTTCTTCCTGCTCACCGGCTTTGTAGCCGTTCCCTTACGAGCCGCCGGAGCCTTGCCGCCCGATGCTTTTGCGCTTTTGGGCGAAGGATTTTTCGTGGAAG
The DNA here is from genome assembly GCA_041739325.1 of Treponematales bacterium. Classification (GTDB taxonomy): domain Bacteria; phylum Spirochaetota; class Spirochaetia; order Treponematales; family JBGSOB01; genus JBGSOB01. Next base: position 7,882 of record JBGSOB010000071.1, on the reverse strand, counting down.
CGGAATCGGCTTTATCCTTCTCAATCTTGGCGCGTGGCGCGGCAATATCAAAGAGACCAGGCCCGGTCGCGTCTTCTACAAGAATGGCGTCTATCTCGTGACTGGCGATCTTGATACCGAGGGTCTTGAGGCCGCGAACGGGGAAATCCTTGGAGTTGAATTTCTCCTGCTTCACCTTCATCCTGGGTTTCTTGAGGTAGAGGGCGGTAAAATGGAATTCAGGCTTTGTCAGCAGGGCGAGCATCTCGCCATCGTCTGGCAGGGGGAAGTAATCCCTATTCATGATGAAGGCCTCGATTTTACAGCGCTTGATATAGGGAAATCCGCTTGTTTTATCTTTATATATGAATGAGAAAACGATAGAAGAAAGATCATCCTTGTCCGCTATCCCGCAATAGAGAAGCCCGGTATCCACAAAGAGACGCTCAGGAACGTCCAAAACCATATAGACTCCGGTTCTACGTATGATTAAGAGCCTATCAAAACTGGATACGCTTAAGAGTTCCTGGCCGCCGGAAACCGAGGTGCCCAGGTAACCCGTGCCCGGATCGTAACGCAGGGAGAGGTTGCGCTTGGCGACTTCCTTCACGTCCACCTTGGTAAAGCTCATAACCTCCGTCTTGCGTGGGCACTGCTTTTCCGTCTTTTTAATGATGGTCTCTAGGAAGCCGACGGCGTAATCCGTCAAGTTTTTCAAGTGCTTGTCTATCTCTTTAATACGAGCGCGGATCTCTTCCATCTCGGCGCGCGCGCGATTGATGTCAAAAAGCGATATGCGCCTGATAGGTATCTTCAACAGGCGTTCGATATCCTCCAGGGTCACCTCCCTGGCGATTTCCTTGGCAAAGGGTTTTAATCCCTTAAAGACGGCGGCGTTTACCGCCTCTTGGGTCTTCTGCTGTTCAATGGTTTTATAGACGCGTTCCTCAATGAATATGCGTTCCAGTGTCCGGGCGTGGTGCTTGTCCTCAAGTTCTTTGCGCTCTAGTTTCAGCTCGGCTTTGAGGATTCCTAAGAGTTTTTCCGCGTGGTACTGAATGACCTCGGTTACGGTCATCTGCACCGGATACTTATCTTTGATGACCAAAAAATTGCAGGAAATCGATTGCTCACAGTCGGTAAAAGCGTACAGGGCGTCTACCGTATCCTGGGCATACTCGCCGCGGGCGAGCTTTATCTCAATCTCCACGGTATCAGTGGTAAAATCAGAGATCCCCGCTATTTTAATACGCCCAGCCCGTGAGGCGTTTTCTATGCTGGCTATAAGGCTTTCTGTTGTTGAGCCGAAGGGCAGATCGCGAATGACGATACGTTTGGGATCTGATACGTCTAATTTGGCGCGGACTAAAACCCGGCCGCCACCATCCTGGTAGCCGGAAACATCCACCATTCCGGCGGTAGGAAAATCGGGGTAGAGCTTAAATCGCTTACCGCGCAAACAGGCTATCTCCGCCTTGAGCACCTCTATCAGGTTGTGCGGAAGGATCTTGGTTGACATACCTACGGCGATTCCCTCGGCGCCTATGGCTAAGATAACGGGAATCTTCGCGGGAAAGGCTACCGGTTCCTTATTGCGGCCATCATAGGAATCTATGTACGCGGTAATGGCCGGCATATCGAAGATTTCTTTGGCCATCGGGGTCGCGCGGCACTCTATGTACCTAGCCGCGGAAGCCTCGTCTCCGGTGTAGAGATTACCGAAATTCCCCTGCTTTTCTATGAAAAATTCCTTATTCGCCAAAACTACCAGGGCGCTGTAGATGGATGCGTCCCCGTGCGGGTGGTATTTCATGCAATGCCCAACCACGTTGGCCACTTTGTGGAATTTGCCGTCGTCCATCTCAAAGAGTGAATGCAGGATACGTCGCTGCACGGGCTTGAGGCCGTCCTCGATATCCGGAATAGCCCTGTCCTTTATGACGTAGGATGCGTATTGAAGGAAATTATCGTTGAAGAGTTTTTTTACGTATGCCATTTCTCACCTACCCTACAAATCGCTCACGAGATTCTGCATAATGTATTCCTTGCGTTCGGGGGTATTCTTGCCCATGTAGAACTCAAGGATCTCCGGAACGGTTTTAAGCACTTGGATGCCAACCTCCACGATTCGCATGTCGGCGCCGATGAATTGCCCAAACTCTTTAGGGCTTATCTCGCCTAAGCCCTTGAAACGGGTGGTTTCCGCGCTGTTACCGAGAGCTGCAATCGCCTCATCCCGCTCCTTTGCGCTGTAGCAATACCGCGTTTCTTTTTTATTGCGAACCCTAAAGAGCGGGGTTTCCAAGATATATACGCGCCCGGAAGTGACGAGCTCCTCGAAGTAGGACAAGAAGAAGGTGAGTAAAAGATTGCGGATGTGGAATCCGTCGAAGTCGGCGTCGGTGGCTATTACGATGCGGGCGTAGCGCAGGCCCTCCACGTCATTTTCGATGCCCAAGGCCATCATCATGTTGTAGAGTTCCTCGTTTTTGTAAATGGATACCCTTTTTTTACCGTACATGTTCTCAGGCTTGCCGCGCAGGGAGAAGATGGCCTGGGTCATTACGTCGCGCGAGGAAACCATTGAACCGGAAGCGGATTGGCCTTCCGTCATGAAAATGGTCGTTGCCAAGCCCTTTTCCCCGTCTTCCAAATGATACTTGCAATCACGCAAATTGGGTATTTTTAAGGCTATCTTCTTGGCGGCCTCTTTGGCTTCTTTCTTAACTACGTTGAGCTCGGTTCGGAGCTTTTCATTTGAGATGATCTTTTCTTGCAAGGCCTTCGCGGCTTGTGGGTTCTTGCGCAAAAAATCGTCCAAACCGCGCTTGGTTTCCTGAATGATCCAACCCTTGATCTCGGTATTGCCCAGCTTGTTTTTTGTCTGGCTTTCAAAGATTGGATTCTGGAGCTTGATGGCGATGGCCGCGGTAATTCCCTCGCGGATATCCTCGCTCTTATATTGTGCCTGGAAAAACTCGTTGACCGCTTTGGCCAAGCCCTCGCGGAACGCGGAAAGGTGAGTGCCCCCGTCAGAGGTGAATTGCCCATTGACGAAGGAAAAATGCTCCTCGCCGTAGGAAAGGGTATGGGTGAATGAAAACTCTATTTTATCGCCCTTATAATACGCGATGTCATAGAGGGTTCCGTCTCCTACCTCGGCCAGCAGAAGGTCATAAAGGCCGCGAGGGGATACGATGTCCTTGCCGTTGAAACGGAGGGTAAGCCCTGAATTCAGATAGGCGTAGTTCCAGACTCGCTGCTCCACGTATTCAAGGTTAAAGGCGTAATCCTTGAAAATCTGGTGGTCGGGGATGAACTCGACATAGGTCCCGGTTTTAAGCCCGGCCTTTTTTCCGGTTTTATCGGAGACTAGGACTCCGCGCTCAAAAATGGCTTCCCGATATTCGCCGGAGCGGATGGCGACAACCCGAAAACGTTCGGAGAGGGCATTGACCGCCTTGGTGCCGACGCCGTTCAAACCCACGGAAAATTGAAAAACCTCATCATTGTACTTGGCGCCGGTGTTGATGGTGGATACGCAATCTACCAATTTGCCCAAGGGGATGCCGCGGCCGTAATCACGGATGACCACGGTATTTTCCTTAACCTGGATCTCCACGTTATTGCCGTGGCCCATGATGAATTCGTCGATGGCGTTGTCTACCACTTCCTTGAGCAAAATGTAGATGCCGTCATCCTGGTTCGACCCGTCCCCCAAGCGCCCGATATACATGCCGGTTCGCAGGCGGATATGCTCCAGGCTGGACAGTGTCTTTATCTTGGATTCGTCGTATTTCTGGGTCTGCTTTGCCATGGAAAGCGATTATACTCCAAAGCCCCAGACAGGGGAAGTGGGAATTTAGCCTTGAAAAAGAGATGAGCGCCAAAAGCCGTTAAGCTAAAGTATTGCGCGTTATGGATGTTTTCGCTACTATCCGCACATGCAACTCTACACGCAACTTATCGTTTTTCCTGAAGGCGAAACCCAGGAAATAGATGGGCGCCTAAAAATAAACGATCTCGTGGATATGAACGGCAGGCCGCTCGAGCTTCCTCTGCCGCACAATCGGATCATTGCCTACAGGGTCGTGAAGATGCGCACCAGCGAGGAGCGCGGAGAAACGCGCTGCTACTTTTTCTTGGAACTAGTGGGCGCCATGGAACTTCTTTCCTACTGCCGCTAAAAATCCTGTTCTTCCTCGCCGCTGTCAGGAAAGATCATTAAATCCGGCAGGGTGTACTGACGTTGGAGAGAAAACTGCTCTTGTACCGAACTCTCCGCATTGATGCGCAATGAAAAGAAATGATTGAAGGCGGAAAAACCCTCTAACTTCGCCTGAAGACGGAATTCGACCATAAGGGATTCACCCTGGGCTTGGGCTTTTTCCGGCGCCGGCCAAAAGATAAAGGTTCCCCCAGTCGAGCCATAGAGGGTACAGGGGTTGAGCCAATTGGGGTCAATCATGAGAACCGGGGCCTCGTCCCGCACAAGGGTTACCTGAAGACCGTTCATCGGCTCAAAGGTGCGGCCGTTAAAAACCCTACCGATGATAGTTGGAAAATTGAATACTGGTGGGCGCGGGTGATTTGAGCCCGGCTTTTTACCGCTGTGGTCAAAATGGGGCCGGCGCGTTTGATTTATCTTCTTCCAGCCCTCGTTGCCCAAACTGACCGCGTCGGCTTGCCGCTGTATCCTATCTTGGTACTCGCTTGAGGCGTGGGCTACGCCGCGGCCGGAAACCACATATTCCGGTTTCATGCGGTTGAGAACGTAACAAGTCACGTCCAGCTTGCATTGGGGGCAGGTGCAGTATCCGAGGCGCCCCGTGCGAAGCTCCTCCTGGAAAAGTTCGCTTACGGTTTCTCCAATGAGATCCTCAACTATATTGTGAATTTCCATCCGGCATCCCTCCCCTAGGACTGTGCTGCAGCTGAAGCATCCCCAACCTCGGGATCCAAGGACTCCGCCAAACTATCGACGCAATCCATGAAATCGTAGAGGGTCTCCCGAAGCGCATAATATGACAAACCAGCGTAGTAAATCTTGGTATATACGGAAAAAGCCATTGCCTCCCCCGGTTTTTCCAAGGAGATATAGCAACCGTAGTCGTAGCACATTGCGAGCATCTCCGGTAATTTCTCGCGCACTACCAGGCCCAACTCCTCCGTGAATTGGAAGGTAAAGGCTATTTCCAGGAAACGGCACTGATTGTCAATAAGGAAGCCGCCCTCAAAGCCGTCCGCGGAGCGGAAAGAGCCTGTGTACAAGCCCTCCTCGTTTTCCTCCACCCGTCCTTCACTCTTATAGCCCAATTCCCTGAAGAGGACATGGACGCGTCGTATTCTCTCTTTCATGATGCGCGATGTGTTCATTCCGCTTCTCTTCCTTCCTTATCGTCCTTATCTTACTCTAACCTCATTTTAGCCCAGGTTCAAGGACTATCGTTTACGGGCTAGCGAGTTAAAAAGCTCAAGATCCTGGGGTAGCTCGACCGGAGAGTAGACGCGGATAACCCTTAACCTGCGGCTGAACACCCGTGCCGCGTCCGCTCCAAAAACGGTTTTACATTCGGATAAGGGTAGGCCCAAGTCTTTGACCCAAAGCTCAGTCTCAAAGCTGATCGCTTCGGGAAGATCAATGATGAGGTCATCATTTTCCAGGGCCAGGCCGCATAAGCGGGCTTGGGCCGCTCCATCCGCCTCGATACGGGCACGCAATTTGAGGTCCTCAAGGCTTTTATGCGTTGGGTTATCCAGATCAAAGGGAATCTCAAAACGGCTTGGGAAAAGCTTTCCTTCAAAAACCAAAGTGGCCAGTCTCCCTTCCCGGGGCGGCAGGGCTTGGGCGCGAAGTCTAAAAGACTCGTCGTCTAGGCCGTAAAGCTCCTTGGGAGAAAGCGAGCCGCCATCAAGGGCCAGATACAGTGCTTTTTTCATCATCGAGGTTGCTGCGCGGATATCCCGATGCCAATAGACAGAACTATACATAAGGTATTTTGAAAAAAGCAGATGCTCGACTGCTAGAATGCCCTTTTGGTCTATGACGATGCCCCGTTCTGGATCTGCTTCAATACGGGAAAGGATAAAGTCCAAATCCTGCATTCCGTAGGGAACGCCACAGTGGAATGCGTCGCGGCTCAAATAATCCAATTTATCCGGATCCAGGACCCCGGAGAGTATGCTGCGAAAAAAACCGCCCTCCCAAGAGATGGGTCGACTTTTATCTATGATTGCGGCTACAAGCTCTGGATTAGCACCTTCATCTCGTATTAAATCGCGAATCGGCTCGGTAAGAAGTATCTGCGCTGTTAAGGCCTCATGCTCTTCCAAGGGGAGTTCTTTGAGAGAATGGGTATAGGGAAAGTGCCCAAGATCATGAAGTAGGGCGGCTAAAAGAAAACTCACGCAGCCTTCAAAACTAAAAGCCAAGGTAGAGCTTTTGCGCACAAAGAGGCTTAGGATCTGGCAGGCTATCGTAAACACACCAAGGGAGTGGGAATAGCGGGTGTGGACAGCTCCCGGATAGATAAGGTATGCCGGACCGAGCTGGCGAATGCGGGAAAGACGCATAAAATCTTTGCTTTGGCAAATCTTTACCATGCCATTACTTAAATAGATATGCTTCCATAAGGGATCCCGATAAGCCTCGCTGAGTGAATTCGAAAGATATTCGCGAATGCGCTCCATTTCTCCCATGCTCAGCCTCCTTTATTTGACCAAGTGCCTTTTTTCATGCTACATAGTATATGAAATGAGAAAAACAGGCAGCGGGGCAGGCATCTTTTTTACATCTCTACTCCTCCTTGTTATAGTATGCCTCACTGGCTCCTGTAAGGCAAAGCTCGACAAAAAAGAAAAAAAATTACCCCGAAATATGATACAGACAGGGTCCGGCAAAGTCCCAAAGCCACAAGCAACGCCCCTCGCCATGCAAACACACAACCAAGCCCAGGCAAGCCCAGTTTTACCCGGAGAGCCGCCAGGTCGGCAAAACACCGGGCTGGAAGACCTTTCCCAAGCATCTAAAGCCAGCCCGCCGCCTTCTAGACCTCGCAGTAGTGTCGGTACAAGCCAGGGAAGGATTCCCGCTGCCGGTCCCTATGCCCTCATGAGCATTGAAACCTCGGCACTTTATTTCCCGCAAGACTTTCTCCTTGGCCCCCTCCAGGGTCGGAAGGGAAACAGCCAAGAGGAGGCGGCTATGGCTGAAATAGCCTATGAGTTTCTCCAATCCGTGGTGGAAAAAAAAGAGTATGCAAGCGTGGCAAGCCCCGATCGATTGGCGGAGCTTAAGCGTGGCACCTTCCCCTTGCAGAAGGAAGGTCAGAGCCTTACACGATTTAGACTTGGGAAAATCAACAAGGAAGGCGATATTGGCCGCGCCAAAGCATTACTCTTTACTCAGTCAGGCTTTGCGCTTGCGGAGATCGCCTTGTTGAAGAGTGATCAAAAATGGATGATTGACTATTTCAGCCTAGATTATGAGGCACTCGCACTGGTTAAGGAAAAAAGCGCCGAGCGTTTTGAACCTAACGAATACAAGGTCTTCACCCCCTTCTAAGCCATGCTCCAAAGACGGCTTGGCCCTATAGAAAAACTCTTCGTGCTGAGAAGCCTCATTGAGGATTATAGGGCGATAAACTTTTCCGCTGCCTCCCTAAACGCCCTATGCCGCGTGTCTTCGGTAGAAGGCGAGATATTTCAATGCCACGCGGATAAACCCATCATAGAGGCTTGCGGTAATGAGTTCCAGCTTAATTTTTCCTTTAGGGATAGCCAAATTCACGCTCAGGGAAAAATCTTTCACCAAGCGGGTCAAGAACTTTACCTCTCACTCACCGGAGATTGGAATGCGAGTTCGGTAGTAGTTGGGAAATCTTCCACTCGCCCCCAGGCTCTT
>JBGSOB010000070.1:0-14154 GCA_041739325.1 Treponematales bacterium | reverse complement strand
ATAATATCCCTTCCTATTGTCGTTACAAGTCTGATCTTCCTAAAAAACGTGTGAGAGTAGCGAAATCCCATGATCTAGGCCGTATTTTCATTGTGAACTTAGAAAAAAGGGCCGTCCAAAGTTTCTTTTTGGACAGCCCCTCCCGCCCCCATCCTTCCAAAATTAGTGCTTCATATGCCTATATTTTAATCATATAAAATTTGAACGCCTTATTATTAATCATTAACATCGTATTTTTTGCCTGTTATTTAATCACTCTTTAGGAAAATTCCCAGATTTCTCGCCATTTCTTACCAAAAATACCACTTTTCCAACCTGGCACGCTCCTTGCAATAGGTAGGCATAGGCACCGCATAGCGGAGTCAATCCTTTAGCAAGGAGAGGAAGATGAAGAAACGGAATCTTCTTTTCGTAGCCCTCGCCGTCCTTCTGACGGCCATCCCCGGCCTCCTGGCCGCCCAAGACGCCGCTAGCTATTCAAAAGCGGAAGTCGACGGCCTCCTGGAAGCCCTCACAAGCAAGGACGCCACAACCATGATCTGGATGGTCTTGGCGGCGGCCATGGTATTCTTCATGCAGGCGGGTTTCGCCATGGTGGAGGTGGGCCTTACCCGCTCAAAGAACACCGCCAACATCCTGATGAAGAACCTGATGGACTTCTGCATAGGATCCCTCTTTTTCTTCTTTATCGGATGGGGCCTGATGTACGGCACGAGCAAGTCCGGCATCTTCGGCTCTGACCAGTTCTTCCTCTTGGGAGTACCCGCTGAGGGCTGGGCAAACAAGATGCGCGACTGGTTCTTCCAGGTCGTCTTTGCCGCCACTGCCGCCACCATCGTGTCCGGCGCGGTAGCCGAGCGCATTAAGTTTCATTCCTACTTGATTTACACCGTCTTTATCTCCGCCTTAGTCTACCCGGTTTCAGGTCACTGGATATGGGGCGGCGGCTGGCTCTTCCAGATGGGCTTCCATGACTACGCCGGTTCAACCGTTGTCCACTCCGTGGGCGGCTGGGCGGCCCTTATGGGCGCGATATTCCTTGGTCCTCGCTTGGGCAAGTACGTAACGGTCAAGGGCAAGACCACAAGCAAGGCCATTCCCGGACACAACCTAACCTTTGCTATGCTAGGTGTTATGATCCTATGGTTCGGCTGGTACGGCTTTAACCCCGGCTCAAGCCTCAACGGTAATGATCCCTTTATCGCCCATGTGGCCGTAACGACTACCCTTGCAGCCGCGGCCGGAGCGCTGGCGTCGATGATAGTCAGCTGGATATGGTTTAAGAAGCCGGACGTCTCCATGACCATGAACGGCGCCTTGGCGGGCCTCGTGGCCATCACCGCGCCCTGCTACGTGGTAGACCCGATTGCGGCCATCGTCATTGGCCTTATCGGCGGCGTCATCGTAGTCTTCTCGGTTGAGTTCATAGACAAGGTCTTGCACATAGACGACCCTGTCGGCGCCATCTCCGTACACTTAGTGAACGGTGTCTGGGGAACCTTGGCGGTAGGAATCTTCGCGGTACCCGGCAGGCTATCCATGAACGGCGTCGCAGTTGAGGGGCTCATCTTCAATAACAACTGGACGACCCTAGGCGTTCAAGCCATCGGCGTCTTGTCGGTAGGTGCCTGGGTAGTCCTCACCATGGGACTGGTTTTCGGAGTTCTCAAACTGGTGAAGTCACTACGTGTTGGGGCCAAGGAAGAACTCCAAGGTTTGGATATCGGCGAGCATGGCGCGGACGCCTACCACGGCACGCAGATCTTCAGCAACATGTAAGGGAGGAAATACATGAAACTAGTAATTGCCTACATTCAGCCGCATAAGCTGAACGACGTGAAGCAGAAGCTCTACGAGCACAAGATTTATAAGATTTCGGTAACCAACTCCCTCGGCTGCGGCCAGCAGCAGGGCTACACCGAAAGCTTCCGCGGGGTTGCCCTTGAGGTAAACCTGCTCAAGAAGGTACGGATCGAGATCGCCGTCAATGACGATTTCGTAGAGCCCACCATAGACGCCATCTGCGAAGGCGCCTACTCCGGCGAGATCGGGGACGGCAAGATCTTCGTTATCAAGCTTGAGGAGTGCGTGCGCATCCGCACCAAGGAACGCGGCAAGGAAGCCATCGGCTAAGTCGGCAAGGGGGGGGAAAGCGCCGCAAGGCCGCCCCCCTGCGCATTAAGTATACGCAATAAAAACAAGAGGCGGCCCATCTGCGGCCGCCTCTTGGTTTATGATGGAGAGAGGCCTGGCCCTAAGGCTTGAACTCAAAGCTAAGCGGCTTGCGGATAAGCCCCTTCTCGATAAGCTCCTCCACTAAAAGCCCGAGGAGGGGCTTGTTGTCGGTAAAGAGGCGCACGCCGTCTTCTTCGGTGCCGCGGGCAGAAACCAAGAGCTCGCCTGAGTTTGAGATAGCCCAATACCAACCGCGGTCGGTGTTCTGGGGATGACTACTTAAGGCATCTCCAAACCAAATACTCCCGTCTTCGAGGACGGCAAAGCGCCCGTATTGAAGAAAGCCATGTTCATAGACGTCTTCCAGACTATTGATATCCGGAAGGCTTGCGCGCTTGATAATAAGCGGAGATAGGCTCTTGTTTGACATCGACGCGGCCTCCTGCCTCTAGCATCAACCTGCTTTGGGAAAAAAGCAAGGGCTGAAGCAATCCTTTAGCCCTCCAGATCCGTCCCCTTGGGGCTCCTCTCCTTTTCTCGCAGGGTGGCTATAAAACGCTGCGCTGCGTCGCGGGCTATGTCCTTACAGCCCAGGCCAAAGGCAAGGGCAACCCCAAAGACGGCCGCGCCGAAGAGAAGCTGGAACATGGAAGAGATGATCGTCTTACCCAGGCCAACCTGATCTAGGGCAATGGTGATAACCAGGATGTTCCCCACGTACTTGATGGAGCGCCCCAAAAGGCGGGCGTTGGGCACAGAGGCGTTGCGCGCTATCGTTATGGTAAAATTTGCCACAAAGCCTATAACGATAACCCCGATGATGACGATGAATACCGCCGCCAGGATGGATGGCAAAAGGACAAAAAACTGGTCAGAAAGTGAATTGACTACGGAGATGTCCAGGGTGCGTGAGATGAGGAAAAAAGTGATAATGAGGAGAACCCAGTACCAAAGAAGCCCCATGAGCTTGGCGGGGGAGTAGGTGACATTTCCCTTGCGCAGGAAGGATGTCAGCCCCGTCTTTTCGCTCATATGGTCGAACTTGACCCATTGCAGGATCTTCGTGCTCATAAAGCGCGCAAAGATGGCAATGATCCAGCCGGCTACCAGGGTGATGAGAGCTTTGAGAATGGCCGGAATGACGGCCCAGGCCCCGCTTACGGTTTCGAGTATTTGCTTCATTTCCTTTCCTTTCGCTGGGTTTCCCCGCGGTCGTCCACAACCAGGCGATGAATATCCTTGACGGACATTCCGGCTATGCCCAGGCGCTCCACCGTCCGTCCCTGGGCGCGGAAGTCAGCGCCCAAGAGGAGAGACCCGAGGTCTATGATCATGTCTATAGTCGGTGTCGCTATGCCAAGAGTCTGGCCGATGGATGATATAGGCACAAGGCTCATGGGAACGTCCTCGAAGATATATCTATGCTGGATGCCCTGCGGTGCCTTAATGCCTCGATAGGCTTCGGTGTTGTGAATGGCTTGGTAGAGATCCTGGCCGGGGGAGTCATAACTCAGGTAGAGCCATTCCCGTGCCGACATGGATGCCACGCCAAGGGCTCGCGCCACGGCCAAGCGCTCATTGTCTATTTTTTCCAGGATAAGGGCTATCGAGGGGGTAATGCCTTGGAGGTAGTACTCAAAGTCGCCGTGGGTTTCCTCTATCCAGCCGGCGTTGAGTATAGTCAGGGCGGGATGAAAGACGGCGCCGATGTTTTCCAGGCTCGTGGCCAAGACATTGCCGCCTGCCTTGAACTGGGGGTAGGCGCCCTCAATAACCCGCAGAACCTGCGGCGCCCAATAGGAGGGCAGGCTGGAAAGCGCCACCCCGTTCTTGATCTTAAAGATGTGGCCCTCAAAGCGCGATATCGCCCGCGAGGCGTAGATGAAGGTCTGCGTCTCGCAAATAATGGGCCTGGCCTTCGAGCCTGAATCCTTAAAAACCTTATTGAACTCCAAGGCCCCGCCGGTACGTCCGGGGTTAAGAATGACAATCTGCCCATCAACCAAAATCGGGGCCATGAGCTCGGCAAGGCCGCGATGCGCCACGGCAGGGGTTACCACCATGATGACGTCGACCCCGCTTATCGCCTCAGCCATATCGGAGCTTGCCAGGGCTATCGGGCCAAAGCCCTTGACCTGACCGTCCATCTCCACCCCGCCGTGCCAGCGAACGCCCTCCAATTTTTCCTCTGTTCGGTTGTAGAGATGTACCGCGTAGCCCATGATGCCCAAGTGGCCGGCCATGGACAGGCCGCCATGCCCTGCCCCGCACACGCAGAAACGCAGGTCCTTGCCCTTGAGGGCCTTGGCTCGAAGCAGGGCGTGCAGGGAATCCTCTTTATGCTTGTCCACTCGTCCTCCTTCTTTCTCTCTCTTTTACGCGAGCGCGGACCGGGCGGCGTCCAGGCGCTCTTCTATGCCCACCGGCATTAAGTCAGCGTCAACCGCCACGACCCCGCCCTTATGCATCCTTGTGTTCCAGCGCAGGGCATGGGGATACTCATCCCGCAGATAGGCAAGGGCAGGCAGGGGGAAGAAACCGGCCTTGAGCATGGCATGCAGGCCTTCAGGGGAATAGGTATTGTGAATAAAGGCCTCCATGCAGGCTATCATTTTGCGCGCGTCTCTTATCAAGGCTTCCGTCCTCTCGCGGGCCTCGGCTTCCGGCGCCGCAATGTGACCGGAACGCTTTAAGGCCCGGTAGCTTTCTAGTGCGGCGCGAGTTATCTGAACGCTCTCGTTGACTATCGGCGGGTCTGCCAAGCGCAGGGCCTCGGAGTAACTCACAACGTGGATGATGTCCGGGCTTGAGGCCGATTCCGGCTCGATATCATCCATAAGGGCGGTGACCGCCGCCAACTGCGCCTTGGCCTTTTCTTCATCCGGAGAAAAATAATCCAGGCCGCCGCGAGCTTGGAGAAAAACACGAAACCTGGGCCCCTCCAGTTCACGCACTAAGGCCAAGAGGGCTCGCGCCTTGGCAAGGTCTTGAACGCCCCAGGTGGCCTTGGGGGTATTGAGCATGGTTTGCAGCACGAGTTGGCTGACACCTTGGAGCTTTGCCGCCTTGGCGGCGATAAAGCCTGAGACGACATAGGAGAGGTCGTCTGAGCCCCTAAAGGCGAAGTGGTGGGGAACGTTGGGCTCAAGGGGCTTTGCGCTACCGGCTATAAAGCGCATGGCTGAAAAATGCTCACGCAGATTATCCAGCACCCCATTGGGTCCGCGACCGTCCAGGGCGCAAAACCACCACAGGGAGAGGGCATGCCAAGCGATATCGATATTCTCTTGGTACATACGCGCCAAAGACTCTATGCTGCTTGTTCCGGAGTAGCTTCGCACCAGCATGGGACGGGCGGCCTTCCATATCTCCCGGTACTCCTGGGGGCTGTTTATGGGTACCCCTCCCCCGTCAGGCAAACCGCTCCAATCCTGGCCGAAGCGTGACTGTGAAAGCTGGGAGCTTCCGATGGACAAGACGTCGAGGAGGCCAGCTGTCGCGAGTTGCCGTGTCCAGGAGAGGAAAAGCTCCACCGCCTCCTTGCGGTCGGCAAGGTAGGGTCCCACGTGGGCGCGCATGAGGGGAGGAAGCCCGGCAAGCTTCCCCTGCCCCACCCGGCCCGCCAGTGTGTCGCCGCGTTGGCCGAAATGAGGGGCGGCACTGCGGTCCAGCGAGCCAATGGAGCGATAGTCGCCGCTTTTTACCAGATCTCTGCCAAAGGCAAGACGGGCTTCATCATAGGCCACCCCCTGGGCAAGATCCAAGGGCAGGCGGGAGCGGGGCAGGCCTAGGATGTCCAAGCACTCAGCCGGGCTCTCATCACCCTGAAAAAAGCCGTCTAGACGCGGAAAGGCGGCGCGCACTAAGGCGCAAGTTGGGGGAAGCCCCGCAAAGTAGAGGGAACGCAGGGGGCCGCCATCCTCCGCCAAGAGGGAGGCCGAACGCAAGAAGGCGTAGAGCCGGGTAAAGGCGCCTAGCCCATCCTCCGGGTCAAGGCGATAACTGAAACCTAAGGCGCTTATGCCATTTCCCAGTATCCAGGCGCGGAGGGCGCGGCCGGATTCCTCACGCTCTATATGCTCAAGCACAGCCATGAGGCCACAGTCGGCTAGGCATACGCTAATGCCGCATTCGGCAAGGAGCTGACTCAGGGCGCTTATGCCCAAGCTGTGGGCGTCCCAGGCCGGACGAATCAGCCCTAGCTTATCTTGTTCGCTCAGTCTATAGGGCATGGATCCCCCCTCTAGGCTAGGCTGGGACCTCATAAGAGGCGCCGCTTATAGTTCAATAATACCATGCTTGCCAGCCAAGGCCAACATGTAAATCTGCCACAGGCTTATGGAGCTGAATTTTACTAAGCGAGGTTGAGGGTATAGGCCTCAATCATGTATACTCTGGTAGGAGGATAAAGGCGCCGATGAGAGATGACATAAGCCTGCGGCCTGGCGAGACAAAGAGCATCTCCCTACCTGAGGGGGAATTGACCGCCGGTCGCGACGGCAGACTTTGGTATTTTTCCTACGCCACCAAAACCATCACGGGCAGCGCGCCCGGCCCCCTCCTCTCGGCAACGGTAGCCGCCCACTCGGCGGAGCAAAAGCTGAGAATACGCTTTCTCCTACCACTGATGCCGGTTATGTTCCGCTTTCCCGAGCCCATTGCCATGGTGCCCGACGCATCCATCCTCCTTGGCCTCAACCTTCCCCTGGACCTCGTGCTTGAGGACGCAAGCGGCACCTGTCTTTGGCGCTTAAGCCACGCAAGCCTGGGGCGCGCTTGGTACGGTAGCGTGGAATACGGGGAGGAATGCCTGGCCCTCCGAGCCCTTCCCATACCGATCAAGCGCGAGATGGACGCGCCCGGTGGCCCAGCAAGCGCTGGCCTGCCGGTACGCCTCATCAACAACACAAAAACCCGCATTGAGGTGCCTCGACTAACCTTGAGCACCGGCCCCTTGCGGCTCTACGCCCGCGCCAAGGAATACCTAGCAGACCTAAGCCGCCTCAGCTACGAGCCGGATGAAGACATACGCGTAGCCTCCTCCGATCTGCGCGGTCTGGCCCAAGAGGAAAATCTCGTAGTTTCCGATCAAGCGCGGGTAAGCCATGCCGACCTTATCGTTAAAAAGGGCATGCACCTCTTCCGCGGCTTGACCGGCTGGGAGGCGCGATGAACGAGCTTTCGCGCATCCTTGGGCCGCAAGGCCCCATCGCCGGCCTGCTTAAAGCTGAAAACGTGCGCCGCTTTCTCATCGGACTGGGCGTGGCTATCGTCCTTCTCATTCTGTTCAAGCTCTTGCGCATGGGCTTACGGGCCTTCCTCAAACATCGCATCCCCTCACGGGCCGCCTCAATAGCGGAAAAGGTCATCCACTACACTGGCTTTGTCATTGTAGGCCTTATCGTCATGGAAGTCATTGGCCTGGACGTGCGCGCCCTTTTGGGAGCCGCCGGTATTGCCGGTATCGCCGTAGGCTTCGCGGCCCAGACATCCATTGCCAACATCATCTCCGGCCTCTTTCTTCTCTCGGAAAAATCCTTTTCCGAGGGAGACGTCATCCGTTCAGCGGAAACCATCGGCACGGTCACAAAGATAGACCTTTTGTCGGTGCGCCTGCGGACCTTTGACAATCTACAAGTGCGCCTACCCAATGAGGCCCTCATTAAAAACACCCTCATCAACCTTTCGCGCTACCCCATACGCCGTCTCAACGTAGACGTGCTCGTGGGCCATGGCCAAGACCTGGAAAAATTCTCGGTTCTTCTTAAGGACCTTGCGGGAGGAGTCAAGGAAATACTCATGGAGCCTGAGCCATTTTTCATGGTAGACTCTTTTACGCCTGAGGGCGTACAAATACTCCTGGGCGTGTGGGTGCGGCAAACCGATATCGTGAAGGCAAAAAACGCCCTCTGCTTTTCTATTCAAAAGGCCTTCAGCGCCCAAGGACTTCCCTACCCAACGTCTATGGTAAAAATAACCGAAGACGATGGCCTCAAGTCGGAAGCCCTCAACAAACGATCACGGCCGGTTAAATAAGCCTTCCCGTATAGCGGGAGTAGAAGAAGAGGGCGGCTGTCATGAGGGCATGGCCAAAGTCCTCTCCACCCACTAGGTCAATAGCCTCACTTTCAGGCACCAGAACCACCTCTATTTCTTCATGTTCATCCAGCTTTTGTTCGCGCACAAGATGGCAGCCCTCAGCGATAAAGGCGTGAAAACTGTTTGTCATAAATGCGGGGTTTGGAGAGAGGCTGCCCAAGGGCAGGATGAGGTCGGCTTGATAGCCGGTTTCCTCCGTAAGCTCGCGGGCTACGGCGACTACCGGATCCTCACCCGGATCTACGATGCCGCCGGGAAACTCGAGAGAGCAGCGCCCCGAGCCGTGGCGGAATTGCCGCACCATGACGAACTTGCGGCCCTCGGGGCTGTCTACCACGGGAATGACGCCTACCCAATCGGGCGCGTCAAGCAGGTAGAATGTGCCTTCCTTGCCGGAGGGAGAACGGCGCCGAGAACCCAGTACGGTGAATACCCGACAATCCAGGAGTCTCTTGCGCTCCTCTTCCTTCCACGAGTCAATGCAAGCCATGAGAAGAAGTATAGACCCTGGGGGAGCTTCAATCAATCAGGATGAAACAAATGCCTTGAAATACGCATCATCGAGCGCCAAGCACGTGGCCTATCCCTTTTTTGGTATTATACCCCAGAACCGAGAAAGTCAAAACCTATGCTTTTGGGGAGCAAACTCGCCTCGTGAATTGAGAAAGCTAGCAAGGCTTCCTCCCTGCCCGAATAAGATCCCGTCATGGCTTTTTGACCGCGGAATAATCGTTGCGATAAAAGAAACTCATAGGCGTCCGCAATATTATTGCCGGTCTCGTTTTTGAGGGCCCCACAGCGCAACAGGGCGTCGATACGCTCGAAGGTATTTACGGCGTCAAGGCCCCGTTTAATGGCATAGAGTTGTATGAAGGAGGAAAAAGCCGCGCTTAGCTCCTTAGTATTCAGCGCAAACGAAGAACGAGGATTCTGGTTCTGGACCTTTTTTTGCCTTTCCTGAAGGGCAATATAGTTAATGACATTAGGGGCCGCGGAGATCATTCCCATGGTTTTCTTAGCCAATCTGTTTCCAAGCTCGAGCGAACCAGCCTGCGGGCGCAGATCTAGGAAAATCTGGAGAGTTAGCAATCGCTCCGGTTCCGGTTCTCGAATGATCATAGCAAGGCGACTCTCCCATTCCGTTAGCGAGGCATTCCATGCGGGCATGGAAGCCATCACTGCTCCGGGACACGGTGGAACCCCAATTTTCTCAAGGGCTTCGCAGATTTCAGCCCCGAACTCCAGGAAATAGCTCTGAGCGTCGCTGTTGTCCCCCTGGTCGTCCCAGACGAGGGCATTATCCTGGTCAGAGCCGGGAAGACACTCAAGGCGGCCCATGCTCCCAAAGCTCAGGAGGGCCCATTCAGTGGGTGCAGGCCCAATCTTTTCCAGCGTAAGGCGCGCAACCGCGGCGGCAATCGCGTCATGGATTTCGCTATAACGCCGTGAGAGAAGCCGCGCCCTTAACCCAGTGCTAGCCATATGTCCTAGGGTCGTGGAAGCGCGTGCTAAAATTCGAGAAAGCGCGGCAAAGGAGTACGCAGTCTCCGCTTCTGAGCGTAAACTCGAAAGAGCGTCGGCTTCGATCATAGCGATGTCGGAGGCCGAGACTACCCCGCCAAGCCTACCGCGCGGCCCCCGCAGGGCTACATGCGAAAGCCCGGAAGATTTTATGAGGCTGAGCGCCTCCTGAGCCGTAGCGCCTGGATCTAACCACGCAAGAGGCGCTCGCAAAGCGGACGCAGCCCGAGCGTCCGGCTCGCATCCGCAAGCGCAGATATCGGCGTAACTTATCAAGCCTACCGGAGTCTGGCTAGCGTCAAGCCCCAGGATGCAGGCACAACCGCTGGCCCTCAGCTTTTCCGTTACGGAACGCAGGCTATCGTCGACACTGCACAGCGGCGGATAGTCCGCGACGACCGACACCGGAAGGCTAAGGCAAAAGGAAGTCCAATCGATGCTTGAGTCGTCAAATCTTGCCCTGGAATCCAAAAGGCCATCAGCTGTTTCCACGGGGGCTGGCAGTTCAAGCTCTTTGATCGAATATACCCTGCCGGGCCGTCCTTTGAGGTTTACATAGTTCGAAGAAACGATTACCGAGAGCCGCTGGCCCCCACGACTGCTTAGGTGGCATTCGACCTCTTGAAGGTTCGGGTCCACCCCGAACGAGTTTAGCCCAAGATCGCTTTCCCCAAGCCCAGGGCGCAGTGGTTCTTCCCTACTAGGACAGGGGCCAAGCAATTCTTCTATATTAAAAAGTTGGAGTTCGGCTTGCGAATAACCGCTCATTTCGCAGAATGCTTCATTGGCGAAGGCGCAGATTCCATCCAAAACGATAAGGGTCCCATCGGTCGAACCCTCCGCCAAGGCGCGATAGCGCTCTCTAGATTCGTTCAACGCGTTTTCCGCGTGGCGGCTCCGCCTTTCAGCGGCCAAGCCCTGGCGAACCATGAGAGCCAATATAAAACCCATAATGAGAGAAACCAGGCCGCACAAGAGCAGGAGGTTATTTCTGAGAGAGCGAATTTCTGCCTTCACGTCATCAAGGTAAATCCCTGTGCCGATTACCCAATCCCAGGGTTTGAAACGCGTGACGTAGGAAAGTTTAGGGACGATGCGCTCGTTTTCATCCTCCCACTGCCAGAGATATTCCACATAGCCCCAATCCTTCAGCCGCACCGCGTTGACGAACTCCTCAAAGATGGGTTTTCCGGCCCAATCGCGGAAGCCACGCATATCCCTACCCTCCAATTCCGGGCGATAGGGATGCATGATCATGAACGGGGTCATATCGATGATCCAGTAATAATCCTTGTTTTGCTTACCATATCTCAGGTAGCGCATGCTCTCCACGGCTTCCCGCTTGGCTTTATCTAGGCTTAGCTCCCCTGTCTCCACTTTTGTTTGATATTCATCGAGCATCGAGACAGCTACGTCAGTGAGCTCGCGGATAGTCTCTTTTTTTCTTTCGAGGATGATGAATTCGTCGCGTGGAATAAAAATCATAAAAAGAAATACGGTAAACAGGGCTATAGCGCTTATGGCTGGCACAAGGATGCGCCACGCGGATCTCACGCGCGGGGTAGAGGCGGCGCCCCGTTTTTGCGACGGGGTTTCGAGTATGGCCTGCCGTTCATGAAGCCCGTGGCCGCGACTGAGAACGACATCCCTAAATGCAAGCCAGCGATCCACTGGCATCTCCATGACGAGGGCTTGGCCACTCATATCAAAATCATGAAAATCGCCTCCAGCGCAGGCCGCCAAACCCTCTCGGTCTGCAATCGCGAGTAGTCTTTCACAAGAATCCTTCCCATAGCCTGCATAGATTGCCTCTATCCCGTCCAAGCCTTTATGCTTGAATTCAGCAACGAGGCTTTCAAGCTCTAGAATGTCATGGCAGTAGTGCAAGGGATGGGCAAGAAAAAGAGCGCCGCCGCCCTGGTGCACGACCCTGATAGCCTCATCGATTGTGGGAAGCCCGTTCGTACGCGGGCCCCCATGTCTCTCAGACTTTGTTTCCGTGGAATCTTGGCCGGAAAGTAGAGAGGCTAATTCAGGCCCGAGGATGTCCATACCGAAGGCCAAAAGATGGGCCGGTCCCTTCCTTGTCTCAACGGTAAGCTCAACTCCGTCTAGGCAAGCCAACCCTTCCCGCCCTAAGGCCTCACGGAAGGCAGCTGAGCCTGAGCAACTGTCGTGATCGGTTAACGCGGCGCAGACGACCCCGGCCTTTGCCAAATGCTCGGCAAGGGCTTCAGGGTCAAACCGCCCGTCGCTTTTACTTGAGTGAAGGTGGAAATTGACCCTGATAACGGGTTGTCCGTCCATCCTCCGGCCGCCAGGCTAGCCCTTAGCCTTCATTGCCATTTCTGCCTCATCCGCTATCCTGTCCGGCTTGGTTAAGAGGGAAACCAAGACGATGGTAAGAAAACTCAAAGGAATAGAGATGATGCCCGGGTTCTTGAGAGGGATGGGCGCCGTAGCCGGGTCGCGCCCGAAGAGTTCGTACATGGTCGGGGAAAACATAATAAGGCCGATGGATGAAATGATTCCGACCAAAATAGAGGCGCTGATGCCCTTTGACGTTGTGCGCTTCCAAAACAACATCATCACGATGGATGGCAGATTGGCTGAAGCGGCGACGGCGAAAGCCAGGCCCACCAAGAAGGAAACGTTGATTCCCTTGAAGAGTATCCCCAGGATTATAGCCAAAAAGCCGATGGCGAAAGCGGCAACCTTACCGGCGGCCACCTTATGCTTGTCATTCTTAATGATCCCGCCAAATCGGTCCATCAGGTCGTGAGCAACGGCCCCGGATGCGGCGATAATAAGCCCGCTCACCGTTCCAAGCACGGTGGCAAAAGCGATGGCCGATATCATGGCAAAGAGGAATGTTCCAAATGATTTAGCAAGCAAAGGGGCAGACATGTTGCTGTCCGTCAGGTTAACCACCCCGTTGGTCATGGCGCCCAAGCCCATGAAGAGGGTTAACACGTAAAAGGCGCCGATAGCGGCTATAGCCACGATAGTGGATTTTCTGGCAGCTTTGGGGCTGGGCACGGTATAGTAGCGAATGAGTATATGCGGCAGGGCGGCCGTACCCAAAAAGAGGGCTATCATCAAAGAAATAAAATCCAGGCGCTCAAGCGGAGTGCCCTCCACCTTAAAGCTCAAGCCGGGGCGCATTACGCGATTGCCGGAGACGGGGGCAGCGTAAAACACCGAAACCTTATCCGCCCCATCCTTGAACTTAAGCTCCTTCCATAAGCGAACCTTGCTTTTTGCGCTTCCTATTAAAGCGAGCAAACGCAAAGGGTCGATGGGGCCGGTCTTCGCTTCCGGCCCCGACACGCCGTCTATGCTGTCCATATTGCCCACCAAGGCGAGTTTATTGTTGCTGGATTCAAATGTGCCGTTTACCATCCGTTTGCCGTCTACGCCAACCACGAGAGACTGCGTCTCATGGAGAATATAGCCTCCGTCGACAGCTTCCGCCTTCCACCACGAAACAACCCCGTCTTTTTGGAGCTTTGCCAGTTCAATTTTTTTGACGGTCGTTCTGCCAACGAAGCTGTAGGCCGAATCATCGGGCACAAGCGCGTCAGCTTGTTCTTGTGCCGTTAAGCTCGCGTAGGCTTTGAAGGGGACGCGGCCGCCTTGGTCGGGCTCGGTTGAAAGCCCGCGCATGCACAGAGCTATGACTAAGACCAGGGAGAAGACTATCAATAGCCCGCCCTTGATGAACTGCACGTAGGTGGTGCTCGTCATTCCCGCGGTGGCGACGATGGTAATGACGATGACGCCCACCATGATGACACCGGCATAGTGGGGAAAACCTAGGAGGGGAGTAACCAGGACGCCGGCGCCGACCATCTGCGGTATCAGATAAAAGAGGGAAACGACCAAAGTTGAAATGGCCGCCATGAGCTTAATGCCCTTGCGGTTGAACTTGGCGTCTATCGCGTCGGTAAAGGTGTATTTACCTAAGCGCTTGAGGGGCTCGGCGACAATAAAGAGCGCGACCACCCAGCCGGCAAGATAGCCGATGGAATAGAGAAAACCATCATAACCGGCTGTGGCTATCATTCCGCATATGCCTAAAAAAGAGGCAGCCGAAAGGTAGTCTCCGGCAAATGCGATTCCGTTCACGCCCCAGTGGATCGAACCGCCGGCGGCGTAATAGCCGGAGGAACTTTTGGCTTTACGCGCAAAGTAGAAAGAGAGGCCCAGCACGAGACCGACGATGATGATGAAAATGACTACCGGTAGGATTTCAACCATGGGAGGCCCCTTGCTCGGCAAGGAGCTTTTCGCGCTTGCCGCAAAGGATATTGTAGCCCAAAGCCATAAGCAGGGCCAGGATAATAAAGCCAAACCCAT
>JBGSOB010000049.1:0-8101 GCA_041739325.1 Treponematales bacterium | reverse complement strand
AATCGACCCCCAAATTTGGACGATTATCGCCATCGTCGCCGGCCTTGCCGTTGCTTTGGGCCTTGCCCTGCGCCGTCGAGCCATCGCCGCTCCCCTGGTAGTGGTCTGGGCCTATGCCGGCATCATCATCAAACGTCTGCCACAAAGCCAAACTGAGGGACAGGCTATCGTCATCGCCGCGGCAGCGGCTATCGGCATCATCCTCGCCGCCATCCTCCTAGGCGTCTTGCGTATGAAAAAGCGGTCCTAGTCAGAGCTTGACAACGGCCTCGCGCGGGACGAAGCTTTTAATATGCCCCGCGCGATGAGTTTGTCGTCCATGAGGAAAAAGACCTGCTATGGGCGACATTAATTACGATATTGCGGCGACCCTCCTTATCGCCCTCAATATTTTTCTCTTTTATTTTCGCAGGCGCCCGCGGGGCCTGCAAAGCGATACCTTCGCCATACTCCTGTGGACGAGCCTTGCCACTACGCTGATAGACGTCTTCAGCGTTCTTGCCAACCGTCAAGCGGCAACCCTTCCCCTCTGGTCCCTCTACATCGTCAATATGCTCTACTATCTTTTGATAAACGCCCTACCCCTCATCTTCGCTCTCTACACACTTGCCTTTACCTCCGAATGGCCCGGACTGAGCAGGCTCCGCCAATTACTTGTTTTCCTGCCCTGGCTAGTCGTCTCATCCCTTATTTTGACAACTCCGCTCACAGGCCTTGCCTTCGGCTTTGGCCCCGACTCCAGCTATCAGAGGGGGCCGGCCCTCCCCTTCTTTTACCTGGCGGCCCTCTGGTATATCGTCTTTGGGGTCTCGCGCCCCCTCACCTATTCCGGCGTTCTTCCTAAACGCATGCTCAGCCCCCTGATGGCCTTCGTAGTCTTTAGTCTCTTGCCCATCTTTATCCAGTTTTTCTTCCCCCAGCTACTTTTGCAGTGCATGGGTGTGGCGGTCTTTGAATTCTTTATCCTGATAACGGTGCAAAACCCGGACGAGTACATAGAAGCGGACACTGGCTTGCATACGCGCAACGCCTTCTCCAATTATTTGAACCTAGCCGCCAAGAACGCCACATCCCTCCACTTAGCGCTGATAACGGTGGAAAATACGTCCTTTCTCAAGCACCGGCTTGGCCTAAGCTCCTTCTACCGCATAATGGGAGACGTTGGCCGACACATACTTACGCGGGCAGGGGGCTCAGGCGGTTCATCCAGCGCCGGCTGCGCCGCGCGCTTGGGCGACTCCCGCTTTGCCTTGGCCCTACCGCGGTCTTCCTCCCATCTGGATATACTCCGCTCCATCCAAGAACGCTTTAGCCAAACCTGGGCTTTCGGCCAAGACAGCGTAGTGCTTTCAGCCCGCATTTGCTCCCTTGATTTCCCAAAGTAACTGAAGGACGCATCCACCCTCTTCCAAGCGGCCCAACTCTTGGATCAGGGCTCATTTTCCGGCCCTAAGGGAAGGATTCTCGCCTTTGGGGATCTTGGTATGGCAGATTCCAAACGGCAGGCCGAGGTGGAAGCGGCCATTGAACGCGGTCTTTCCGGCGGGGGCTTTCAGGTTCATTACCAGCCCATCTATTCACCCAAGGATAAACGTTTTGTTTCAGCCGAGGCCCTCGTTCGCTTGTCTGACGCCGCTTTGGGTCCCTGTTTTCCCGATGAATTCATTCCCGTCGCGGAGCGTTGCGGCAGCATCCACGGCATAGGGGCCTTCGTGCTTGAGGCTAGCGCTGCTTTTTATGTCCAGCATAAACTTGCTCAGCGGGGTATAGAGTTTATTGAAGTCAATCTTTCGGTTGCCGAATGCACCCGTGACGGTATTTCCACCAGGATTCGAGACAGCGTGCTCAAGGCGGGCCTGGGCATGGACCATGTGTGCCTTGAGGTTACGGAGACGGCGGCGGCTCAATCCAGTGGGGCCCTGGCGCGCAATCTTAAGGCTCTCTCCGCCGAGGGATTCTCCCTTGCCTTGGACGATTACGGCAGCGGGTACTCCAATATCAATTATTTGGCCGAGCTCCCCTTCAACTACGTCAAGTTAGACCGCGGCATGATAGTCTCGGCCTCAAAAACGGTGCGTGGGAAATTCATGCTTGAAGGGAGCATAGAAATGTGCCGCCGCATGGGGCTAAAGACGATCGCCGAGGGGGTGGAGACAAAGGAGCAGGCGGTGGAACTTGAACGCCTCGGCTGCGACTTCCTTCAAGGCTATTATTTCTCCCGCCCCGTTTCCGGGACGGATTTCCTCAAGCTCTTGGACGGGGGCGGTGAATGAGCTATATCGTTCACTATGACGCGGCCGCCGCCTTTCTCAACCTTGTTGCCCTCTACCTCTTCTACGGCAGAAAAAACCTAAGGGATAAAACAAGCCAACGCTTTGGGATTTTGCTTTGGGTAGCCCTGGGCTCTTCCCTCTTTGGGGTTATCGGCTCGCTTTTAATCAATAGACAGCTCCCCTTGAATCCCCTGATATTCCAGGTTAGCAACATGGCCTTTTTCATCTTCCACATCAGTATCCCCTTGGCCGCCGCCTGGTTTATTTTAGCCATGCTCGGAAGAACGCGAGGAGGGAATTGGGAACGCTTCTTTTTCATAAGCCCCTATCTTGGCGGGCTTGGCTTGATACTGAGCAATCCATGGACAGGCCTGATTTTCCGCGCAACCAGCCCTCTCGCCTACGAGGAAGGTCCTGGAATCCTCATCCTTTATCTGCTGGCCATCTTTTACATCTGCTACTCATTCCTCTTTTTCATGCGCAAACGTAAAAACCTCCCGCGCATGGTAAGGATACTCTTTCCTGTGCTCTTTGGGCTCCCGACTATCGCCATCCTCATACAATCACAGCTTGCCGTGATTCCGCTTGAATGCTTTGCCGTTTCCATCAGCCTCCTTGTCATCCTCTTTACCCTACAAAACTCAAGCCAACTTATAGACCGCGAGACGGGTTTACTCAACCGCCAAGCCTTCATAAAAACAACGCAAATGCGCCTAGGTTCCGGGGAAGGCTTTGATCTTTTCTTACTGCGTAGCGTCAATATGGACCGGCTCCTCTCCCTCCACAGCTCAAAGGATATCTTCCATTTACTGCGGCTTGTGGCCGCATACATAGCCAGCAAGGCAGGATTTGCGGAAAGGGTGTTCTCCCTTGACGACGGCAATTTCGCCATTTTCCCTCGCGATTCGTTAGACAAGGAAGCGCGGCTTTCTTTGGCGGAGGAAATTTCCGAGGGAATGTCACGTGAATGGTCGCTTAATGGCACGAGCGCCAGCTTGCAAGCCCGCGCCTGTATCCTGCGCTGCCCGGAAGACGCCGCGGAAGTCTTGGACATCTTCGATTGCCTTGAAAAAATGGGGCTCCACTCCAAGGCAAGCAGGTCGGGAACTCCCTTGCGCGCTTGGGATCTCCAGCTTATGAACAGCAAGCGCGAAGGAGAGGCGGAGGGCGCCGTACTCCAAGCCATAGCCTCGGGCCGCATGGGCATCCTCTACCAACCCATTTTCTGCGTGGCGGAGGGCCGCTTTACCGCGGCAGACACACAACTCTACCTAGACCCCCCAGGCAAACCCAGGATCGTACAGCGGGAACTTATACAAGCCGCTGAGCGCAGCGGCATCATGCACCGCGCAGGACACCTTGCGCTAAAAAACATTGCCGGGTTTTACGCCGCCGCGGACCTCGCCGCCAAGGGAATAGAACAGATTCAACTTAGGCTCTCCGCCCTGCAGAGCCTACGTTCAGACCTGCCGCAGCAGGTTTTGGCCGTCGTCGAAGCCCTCGGCATCGATCCTGCTAGAATCTGCTTTGAAATCACCGAGTCCGCGGCCACCTATTCTCCAGAAGCGATGTCCCTCAATATGCGCCTCCTCTCAGCCCAAGGCCTGTCCTTCGCCTTGGACGATTACGGTTCGGGCTTTACCGACTTGGGCTACATCATGGAACTGCCCTTCAAGTTCATCAAACTTGACAAGAGCGTTATCCGCAACGGCTTCCAGTCCGAAAAGGGCCGCATCATCCTAGAGAGCACGATAGCCCTCGTGCGGCGCCTTGGGCGCAAGATCATCGCCGAAGGTGTTGAAACCGCCGCCCAAGCCCAGCTTCTCTCCAGCATCGGCTGCGACCTCCTTCAAGGCTACTACTACGCCCAGCCGCTTGAGGCCGATGAATTTCTCAGCATCCTATAAAACCAGCTACGGCTCTTAACAGAAGGACTCCCCTTGTTTTCCTAGGATCTACATGGCTATGATGGGCCAATGACTATCAGCATCCAAAGCGGCGACTACTCCATCTATCGCTATCCGCCTAATAACGCCATCCATGCGCAAACCCTCTGCTCTCAAGGATTCATCTCAATCACACGTGGAGAGGAAGAGCTTTCCATCCTCTGCCGCTCCGGTACCGCCAGCGGCTTTGAAAAGGAGGAAAGCGGCTGGGCCCTGCTCAAAGTGGAAGGGCCGCTGGAATTCTCCATGACAGGCCTCATCGCGTCCATAAGCAAAGCACTCGCGGAAGCCGGCATCCCCATATTTGTCGTTTCCAGCTTTGATACCGACTATTTCCTGGTAAAACGCCTAATACTGGACAGTGCCACCTCTTGCCTCAGGGCGGCCGGATTCGATCTGAGGCCCTAGAACCCTCAGAATCGCTTGATAGAAAGAACCGAGAATCGATTGCCTAAGGTTCCGGGCCGTGCTAGCATAGAGCGATGATAGATGGCGATGAACTCATCCGGCAGATAGACCTGAACCGCTTTGCGCTCTACCGCAGTTTGGCGGATGCTTGCGGCGGCCGCTACGAAACCCTCGGGGACTACAGCTTCGTCGACTCGACTCGAGAAGTCTGGGGCCATGCCGTCTTCGGCCTTAATCTCAAAGATAAAGAGGCCTTATCTTCCCTTGTTGCGCGCATCAAATCCGGAGAGCTCCCCAACATGGTCAACATCGGCCCCACCAGCAAGCCGGCCGACCTCGAGCCCCTCCTTGCCGCCCAGGGCATGCGCGCCCTCCCCCACTCCACGGGCATGATCTTGCGGCAGGCGGACTTTGTCTCCGCTCCACAACCAGGCCCCGGGTTCTCCGTCACCCTTCCCGACATCGATCCTGAACTGAGCGACTGGGGCGGCCTCATCGCGGAACAGCTTTTTCATAAGCCCGGGCCGCTTCACGCAGCGGACTTCGCTGCTCTCATGCAGCCCCTCATCGAATCCGGGAGCCTCATCGGCTATCTTGGCTATCAAGACGGCATCCCCGTCGCCACCGCCGCCCTCTTTATCCACCACGGGGTCGGAGGCCTCTACTTCGTAACCACCCACCCGGATTATCGCAAACGCGGCTTCGGCGCGGCCTTAAGCTCCATGGCGGTGGAAGAGGCATTCCGCCTGGGCTGCTCCGCCCTCATCCTCCACGCCTCCGAACTAGGCCAGAGCGTATACGCCCGTATCGGTTTTAAACCCGTTTGCCCCCTGGCCCGCTATTCCCTGCCAGCAGGCGAATAAGGGCAGAAAGGCAGCAGCGACAGCATGCAAAAGGAAAAGCCGAGCCAAGAAGATGAAGCCCTGAGTATCGTAGAGGCGGCTATCGCCCTGCGCCAACGCTTGGGTTGCGGCAAGGTATTCTTCTTCTTCCATCGCGCACCCGCCGCCCGGCGCTTCCTTGAAGACCACCATGACCCCGACCTCATCGCCGTCCTCCCCCAGGGGGAGGAGCTGGCAGGCTCCATCAGCGCCTGGGCCGGTAATCAGTCAAGGTTTTCCCGCATCAAGTACGCCTTCATGCGCGGAGTTATAGAAGGTGTCATCACCCCCGAAGACCGTGTCGTCTGCGTTCTGGGTCCCTGGGGCAAGGAGCGCTTCGACACCATTACCGTCCACGACCTCTCCCTTTCCTGGAGCGACGAATTTCCCTTTGACCCCCGACCCATCATGTCCAAGCCTTCTTTTTCAACCATCATGGCCGTCATCGATATCGCCCTGGATATTGGCGCACTGGGGCGTGAAGGGAAGAGCGTGGGCACCATCTTTACCGTCGGTGATTCGCAAACCGTTTTGGCCAAGAGCCATCAAGCCGTATTCAACCCTTTTCAGGGCTACCCGGCCCAAGAGCGCAGAATAAACCGGCCCGAGGTCGTTGAGAGTCTCAAAGAGCTGGCAAAGATAGACGGGGCCTTCGTCATCACCGCCGAGGGAACCGTTGAGGCGGCTGGGCGCCACCTAGACGCCCACGCCGGCCACCTGGAACAGCGCAAGGGCTTCGGCTCGCGCCACCGCAGCGCCGCCGCCATCAGCAAGGAATGCGACTGCGTCGCCATCGTCGTTTCGGAGTCCACCGGCCGCGTCACCCTCTTTGAAGACGGCAAGATTCGCGGGAGCCTTGAGCCCGTCATCAGCCGTAGGCTTGAATAGAAAAGATTCCCCTTGCGCCCAGCTCTCCGCGGCATTATGCTTTCCAACGGGGGAAGATCAATGAGTGATCGGCTTGGCGGGCCGGGGCGGACCCAGCTCCTTATCTCGGACCTGAAAAGCAAGTACGTCAAACTTCACGCTAAACTCAAAGCGGTTGTACTGGCATATAGAAAAGCCAGGGTCTCCCTCAGGCGCCTCTCCAGAAACAACGCCATCATCAAGCGCAAGTATCTTTTTCTGCAAAAGCACGCCAGCCAGCGCGTGCGTGAACTCATGGAAACCATCAACAGACAGCAATACCAGCTTGTCTTTGACGAAGAGCGCAGCATCCTTTCCATCTCCGAGAATTTTTTGGAAGAATTGGGCATGGACCGCGAAGAATTCTCCCGCTCCTTCTATGTGGATATCCTCTTTGAAAAATTCCTGCCACAACCGGACCGCTCCAAGCAAAGCATCGATATACCAGCCTTCCAATTCCCCGTCCTTATTAAAGAGACGCTGGAGGCGGACGGCCACATCCATCCATTCATCCATTTAAGCATTTCCGGCAAACTCAACTGGGACGCAAAAGTAAAGCGTTACCTCTATTTGTTGAACGCGGAAGACATCTCCAGCACTGTTGAGCTCAATTATTTCCAACGAACCGACACTCTGGTCTCCAACCTTTCCATAGCCAACCTTAATTTGCTACGCGCAAAAAAAACCATAGAGATGCACAAAACAATGCTCATCTCCTTAGTCTGCTCCCTCGTCGGGGAATACAGCAAGGAGACATCCCTCCATCTGCGCAATCTTCAGCATCTCGCCTCCTGCCTTTCATCCGAATGCAAGCGTTTAGGTCTCTTCAAGGTCGTCTACTACGACATCGACGAATACATCAAGGACATCAACTACACCTCCGTCTTGCACGACATCGGCAAGATGGCCATCCCCTCGGCCATACTGGAAAAAGACGGCGAGCTCACCACGGAAGAACAGCAACTGGTGCGCAAGCACCCGGAGATAGGCGCCAACTACATCAAGCGCATCATCGACATCTTCGAAGACGACCCCGTTTACTCAAGCTACGTGAATTTCCTTCGAATTCCTTATGAAATTTGCCGCCACCATCATGAGCGCTGGGACGGCACAGGCTACCCTGACGGCTTAGTCGGAGAAGCCATACCCATGCCGGCGCGCATCATCTCGGTAGTGGACACCTACGAAGCCATCCGCGGGCGCCGCTCCTATATCCACACCAAGCCCAGCCATCAGGAAGCTGTCGACATCATTGCCGCTGAGGCTGGCATGCAGTTTGATCCCAAGGTGGTTGAGGCGTTTTTAAACGTGAATTACAGATTTGAATCCATGCATTAGGGGGAACGCCACCAGGAGCGTCAGCCAACGCGCGTTTACCTTCCTCAGCGCGGGTCCTGAACGGGAAAAAATATCTAGGCCCGCTCATGCATCCTTTTTGGGTAAGCACAAGGCAAGCTGAACGTGCTGCAATGCGTGCCTAGATATTTTTTTCCGTCCACCCGCGCTCAAGAAAATTGGCCTGCGTTGGCTGGCGCGCGTGGGGGCGTTATACTGAGCCCAGATGTCAAGACAGGGTTTTAGGCGATCAACCGTGGATGGGCCCTCCTTGAAGATATGAATCAAGGAGGAATAGAATTGGGTATGCACAAGCGGTATGACAAAGAGTTCAAGGCAAAGGTAGCCTTGG
>JBGSOB010000041.1:0-11618 GCA_041739325.1 Treponematales bacterium | reverse complement strand
GTTCGCGTCTCGTTGACCATAGCCAAGGCATCAGCCAATTCGGCGATGATCTCGGCGTCGTCTTTGCGATGTCCCATGGCGCTTTCAAAGTGTCCGATGGCGGTTTCAAACTCGCCCCGTCCCTTGTGACAGCGCCCTAGCCTCAGCGATAGATCTGCTTCGCTCGCTTCCCCGGCCTCGCTCGTAATAGCGGAAAAGGCTTTGAGCGCGTTGGAAAAGACGCCTTGCTTAAAAGCATAGACTGCGTCGTCGCTCTCGTCCTCTTGCCGCTTCAGAAACTGAGTGAAGGATTTCCACTGGCTCAGGAGATATTCGCCTCGCTCATACGGGTTTTGCATGGCCTGAGCCCGACTGTGGCGGTCCAACCAAAAACCAGAACACTTTTGAGCGAACATCACCTCAGGGTCGTCGAAATCCAATCGAAGAGCCGCGTCCAGGGATTCCTGAGCTGCCTGAAAGTCCCCATGCTTCAGGAAATCGTAGGCGCGCTTTAACATCTCAGAGGCTCCCGAAGGCTCGCTACAGTTTTCCGATTCGGCCATATTCCGAAAAGCTCTTCCAAATAATTATACATTTTTTATGTTTTTAGTCAATTGTAGAGCTTGATTTAATGAGATATAATACCGCTATGCCAAAGGTTTTACTATCCGCCTCCATTCTTTCGGCGGACTTTTGCTCTCTCGGCGACTGCGTGGCCAAGGTTGCCTCCGCCGGAGCTGACCGCCTTCACGCGGACGTAATGGACGGGGTTTTCGTACCGCCGATCAGCTTTGGGGCGCAACTTGTAGGGGAGCTGCGAGCGAGAGTCGGTCTTGATATAGACGCCCATTTGATGACCGTCGAACCGGGAAAACAGATTCAAGCCTTCATCGCCGCCGGCGTAGCCTCCATCACCTTCCATATTGAAGCTTGCCTGCACGCCCATCGCCTTGTTTCAGAGATTCGGGCCGCCAAGCTTGAAGCCGGTGTGTCCTTTGTGCCCTCGACACCGGTTTCGGCCCTTGAGCCCCTCTTGCCCTTCGTGGACCAGGTTCTTGTCATGACTGTCAACCCCGGTTGGGGCGGCCAGGCCCTCATCCCGCAGTGCGTTAAAAAGATAGTGGAACTTGACGCTATACGGCGTCGAGAGGGCTACAGCTACCGTATCAGCGTCGATGGCGGGGTAAATAAACATACTGCCGGAGCCCTGATCGCCGCCGGAGCCGATATCCTTGTTGCCGGGAGCGCCATCTTCGGCTCTTCTGATTATGCGCAAGCTATCAGGGAAATACGCGAGGCTAAGGCTTGAGGGCTCAGGCGGATCTACCGATAATAGATTGGGGGAGTCGGATGCATAGAGCCACCAACGTTCATATTGTCCTCATTGTCATGGGTTTCTTTGTGTTTTTTAGCGCAAACGCGCTAGGGCAAAGCTCAAAATCGGACCCCAAGGATAGGGTAGAGCAGGGCCTACGACTCTTTGAAAAGGCGGAATATAATGCTGCCCTTTCTGCCTTTCAAGGTATCATCCTAGACGCCAAGGCTAAGGCGCGGCATCCGGAAGCCGTCTATTGGTCTGCTCTATCTTATGTTGGTATAAAAGATTATGAAAACGCGGATAGGTCGATCGCCCTCTTTATCTCCTCGTATCAGAGTTCACGTCTTATGGCGGATGCCCAGTATCAACAAGGGCGTATCGCCTTCCTGCGTCAGGATTTTGAGCGTTCGCTCAAGACCTTCCAGGTCTTCATAGAAAACTATCCGCAGAGCGACCTTTATTCCTCCGCCCTCTTTTGGGCCGGCGAGTGCATGTTCCAGCTTGGCCGGCTTGAGCAGGCGGAGCGCGTCTTCCTTTCCATAGTCAAAGAGTATCCGGGTGGCATGAAGACGGAAGCTGCGAATTACCGTCTTGGGCTCATCGACCTCAAATATAGGGAAGAGGAACTGCTTAAACTGCTCAAGTGGAGCCATGAAGAGTCCTTGCGGGTTATTGAAGAGTACCAGCGCAGGGAAAAAACCTACGAACAGGCCATCAATGCCTATCAGCGGCAACTTTCAGGGCAGAAGATCCAAATCAGCGAAGATCAGAGCCAGGAGATTTCCCAGCTCGAGGAAGGCCTTGCCGCCCTGAGGCAGGAAAACGATAAGAGTAAGCGTGAACTATCCAGCTTGCAGGCAAAACTAAGCGCGGCCCAGATCGAGCTTGCCGCCGCATTAGGCCGCGCATCGAGCCCGCAGGGAGCCGATGTCGCGGAGCAAGGCGCCTTGGCCAGCCGCGCATCCCTTCTCTCCTTAAAGGAAGAGGCCTTGCAACTGGCGGAATACTATCTTCAATGGCTGGCATCCCAGCCTGAGAGCGAGGGACGATAATGAAATACCTAGCACTCTTTCTGGCACTCGCCCTCCTCTCCGCGCCCCTGGCGGCCATAGACGCAAAAGACGGCCTCATGAAGATCAGCCTTATCGAGAGCGCTGGGCGCTTCAATGTATTTTTCCTGCAAGACGTGGCAAAGGAAAGCTATATTCCTTTCTTGTTCGAAAGGGACCCGCGTACCTCCTCTAGCAATGTCCTTCTCGATGGTCGCCTGCATCGGCTCGGGGAATCCGCTGATTTTAAGATGAGCGCTAGGGCCGTGGAAGGTGGCTTGGAGTACAGCTTCAAATCACCTAGTTGCACGATTATCCAAACCTTCCTCTTCACGACTTCGCCTGGATCCGTATTGGCTGACGGCGTTTTATTGCGAATGAGCATAGAAAACACTTCAGAGCGTGATATTTCCGCCGGCTTACGAATCATCCTGGATACCTATCTTGGGGAACGCTCGGGTACTCATTTTGCCTCTGATACCAAGCCAAAGATCAGCGCAGAAACCTTGCTCACTGACAGCTATAAAGAGCGTTACCTCATTTCCCCCCAGCAGGATTCTGAAAGCGTTGGCATGAAAATATACCTTAATTCCGGTAGCCGGCCGGATTCCATCATCATGGCCAACTGGTCAAGGCTAAATTCATCCCCTTGGAATTTTTCCCATGACCCATCCCGCAATTTCACCCTCCAACCCTATTCAATCAACGATTCGGCCATCGCGCTCAATTTTGACGCCCAGACGATCGGGCGCGCGAAGTCGCGCCAGGTGGAAATATATATCGGCAATCGCTCAAGCCTTGAGCCCGCGGCTAACCTAGACGCAGGCGCCACGGACACAAAAGCGATCGACGCAAGGCCTATGGGCGCGGGCGAGGCTTCGGCCAGCAAGAACATTCAAGCAGACCTCATGGCCGTCCGCGAGTTGTTGGAACGGATTAACGGAAAACTTAGCTCCGGAGCGTCCATAAGCGCCGAGGAGCGCAAGGCGATGGAAGAAACGCTTTCCCGCCTCAAGGCCCGCAAGCCGGTGTATTGACGGTCAGACATGAAATCAGCCTTGGAAAGAGCGCTCATCGCCTTTAGAAAGGGGCGCTACGGGGAGGTCTCCTCAATCCTCGAGCCGATGGTGGTTCATTATCGAGATTCCTTTCGTTTTTATTACCTTTTGGGCCTAAGTTGTCTCTATTCCGGAGACTCCGGCGGGGCAATGACCTATCTCCGCCGCGCTGATCAAATAAAACCGGGGGATATCGATGTGGAGTTGGGGCTCGCCGCCATACACCTGCGCAAACGAGACGTGAAGAGCGCCATCGAATCCTACCTCGACATCATTGAAGCCCATCCTAAGTCCGCCATGGCCCGCTGGGCCCTGGATTACCTACGAAAAAACGCGGATGAGAGCAGCATAGCAGAACTGGTGGATACCGGGCGCATTAGCAAATTTTATCCGCGCATTACGCGGCCCTTTCCCACCATCGCCGTCAGCCTGACTTTGCTTGGTGCCTGCGTTTTGGGTTTTGGCGTCTATCTGGGCTTGGAGCTCCTTCCTCAAAAACGCGAGCTGAGATTGGGTATGGAAGGAGCCGACCTAAGCCTTTCCGAACGCGAGCATCCTACATCGCAATCCGTCAACGCGCTTTTTATCCTTACCGAGAAGCAGATTACCGATGCCTATGATAAAGCTAAGGCTCTCATGCTCGCATATAGGGACAACGCTGCGGTTAAAGAACTCAACCTCATTAAAAACTCAAACGCCAGCGATTACGTGAAGGCAAAGGCGGAACAACTCCTGGCCTTGGTTTCCCAACCGGATATGAAGTCCATCCGTGACGCTCCCGAATACCCCGATGTCGCTAAGCAACCGGTTTTGTACGCTGATGCCTACGTGAAGTGGAAGGGGCGCGTCGCCAATTATCGGGCAAGCGCCGTTAAGAGCGAATTCGATTTCTTAGTGGGCTACCATGACAAGCAAACCCTGCAGGGAATCATCCCGGTGAGTTTTCCCCGGGATCTCGGCCTAGACCTCGATAATCCCATTGAGCTCCTAGCCAGAGTAAAAGTGAGTTCAGGGCTTCCGGTTTTGGAAGGCATAGCCATCCATGACCTCTCCTATGCGCAACAGGACTAATTAAAAGAAAAACCTTGAGCTGGAAAGGTAATCTTCCGCGAAGAATTCCCCAAAATACCTAGAAAGAGATTTCTCTTGATGGATGGAAGAGATAACGGAAGCGAAGAGATCCGCGGAAGCCACGATATCCAAGCAGGGTAGTTTTTCTTTAAGGGAATCCGGGCAGGCTATCGTGTCGCAGACGACGAGGGATGCTATCAATCCCTCTTGGCAAAGACTGGAAAGCCTAGTTATGGCCGGTTCGGAAAAGAGGGGATGGACGGCCGCGATATGG
The DNA here is from genome assembly GCA_041739325.1 of Treponematales bacterium. Classification (GTDB taxonomy): domain Bacteria; phylum Spirochaetota; class Spirochaetia; order Treponematales; family JBGSOB01; genus JBGSOB01. The sequence goes on along the minus strand of JBGSOB010000041.1, from coordinate 6,869 downwards.
ATTTTTTTAACCCCCATGCGCGCGAGCTCCTTGACAAGGACATAAACCGAGCCGCCAGTGTCTATCATATCGTCCACTATCCATATCTCTTTATCTTGTATTGGATTGGATGATAGTATACTCACAGACTCGACGATATTGGGGCGGGAATAATCACGTTGCTTATGGGCAATGACCAAGTCCGTTCCAAAGGCAATGGCAAAGCGCTTTGCTAATTTTTCCCCACCGGAATCAACGCAGCAAAAAGCCCAGTTCTTCCTCACCACGTTTTGCAGGAAGCTTAGGTCCTTCACGTAGTTGTCACAGATATGTTTTTTAAGGAGAAAACCGGCGGGGATGTCGTCGAAGCGGCAGAGGACGGGATCGATCATGGATTTTGACTTATCAGAATGAAGCTGGCTGGTGACAATCTGATCCGCTCCTAAGGCTGTCAGTATCTTAAAATGGATCCAAAGACCTACGGAGTTGCGCCTGGTAGCGCGATCCGAGCGAGAACAGGAAACATAGGGCTCGATGACCGTGATCCGATTGGCCTTGGCGCGCTTGAGTGCGTCGATGGCGTGATAGAGCTCCATTTGGTTTTCTTCGACCGGAATGCCCATGGCGTTTCTCGAAGCGTTGGCAAAGAGGAAGATGTCCTTACCGCGAACCGATGAGAGGGTCGTGACTTCCATCTGCCCGTCGGCGAAGCGCCTCACCTCAAGCTCTAGCAGAATGCTCGGATCGGCTGGATTGAGATCCAACATGCCTTGGGCTCGCAGCGCCACCCTTTGGGCAAAATCCTTCATCGTCCTCGTCGCCATGATTCCGATCATTGTTGTTCTCCAAGGCCGGGCGCTAATTCGCGATAATAAGCGCAACTTTGCCGCAAGGGACAGGCGGCGCATTGTGGGCGCGATGCGCAGTGAAACTTGCAACAAGCCACAATAAGAGCATGGTACTCATTGAACAGGGATGGATCAAGGGGGAGGGCTGACTGAAAACCGTTTTGCAGGCTTATATAGTCAGCTTCCTGTGAGAAGATACCCAAGCGGGTGAATAGCCGTTTTGTGTAGGCGTCGACGACGAAGATTGGGTAATTAAAGGCGTAGAGGAGTATTGAATCCGCGGTCTCCGGTCCTATTCCCCAGAGCCCAAGGAGCTCATCCCTTTTTGGCACGCAGCCAGTTTCAAAAGAGCCCTCGCGAGAAAAGAATTCACAGGCAAATCGAAGTTTCTTTGCTTTTTGGTTGTAGTAGCCGGAGGGACGGATCAGCTGAGAAAGGCTTTCAGCAGGATATTCCAAGAGGGCTTGGGGGCTATCGATTCCCGCGGCTAAGAGGGCGGGTAGGGTAGCTGCCACGTTTTTCCATGCAGTGTTTTGCGTCAGAATGGCACCGAGAAATATTTCAAACCGGTCTCGAGCTATTAGCCGCTGGGAAATTTCTTGAGTTCTATACCCGGCGGAATCAAAGCCAGGGGTATTGGCGCGCCACAAGAGCGGCCACCAGCCTTGATAACCGAGGGCTTCCTTTAGATCTTGATAGACCTGGGAAATGTTTTCCGTGTGGCTTATTGCCTGTCTTTTCATTTGTTCTATTAAAAAGGCCGCCCGGAAGGGGCGGCCTTTTTGCCATTATTTGGCTTTATTCTTAAGCACCGCTTGCGCGCACGCCAGCCGCGCTATGGGCACGCGGAAGGGAGAACAGGAAACGTAGTTGAGTCCAACGCGGTAACAGAAATCGATGGTTTCCGGGTCACCGCCCTGCTCGCCGCAAATGCCGCACTTGAGTTCCGGTTTTTTCTTGCGGCCTTGAGTTACCGCTAGTTCCATCAGGAAGCCCACACCTTCCTCGTCTACCGTCTCAAAGGGGTCCGATGTGAGGATCTCCTTGTCGAGGTATGTCGGCAAGAAGGGTCCAATATCGTCGCGAGAAAAGGCAAAGGTCATTTGGGTAAGGTCGTTGGTGCCGAAAGAGTAGAAGTCTGCGTGTTTTACGATCTTGCCGGAAAGGATGGCCGCGCGCGGCACCTCTATCATCGTGCCGATGGCGATGTCCATGTTCACCCCAGCCTTGGCAAGTACCGCGTCTTTTGCCTTGATGGCTATAGCGCGATTGAACTCTAGCTCTTCCGGGTCGCAGACGATGGGGATCATAATCTCCGGATGAACCGGGATACCCTTCTTATGGCAGTCTACGGCAGCGGCGGCGATAGCCTCCACCTGCATCTCGTAGATCTCGGGGAAGGTGACGGCTAAGCGGCAACCGCGATGGCCGAGCATGGGGTTGGCTTCCTTGAGGCTGCTGAGCTTGGGAGTCAAATCCTTCGCGCTCATGCCAAGGTGCTTGGCAAGCTCCTCAATCTCCGCCTTTTCATGGGGGACAAACTCATGCAGGGGAGGATCGAGCAGACGGATGGTTACCGGACGGCCGCCCATGGCCTTGAAGATGCCGAAGAAGTCTTTTTTCTGCAGGGGCAGGATTTTTTTTAAGGCTGCCTTGCGCGCTTCCATAGACTCGGCCACGATCATGGCGCGGAAGTGGATTAACTTATCCTTGTCAAAGAACATGTGCTCGGTGCGGCACAGGCCTATTCCCTTAGCGCCGAAATCGAAAGCCATGGTGGCTTGATCCGGTTGGTCGGCGTTGGCGCGAACGTCAAAACCCTTCACATTGCCACGGCTGGACGCGGCGCTTATCTCATCGCACCAAGAAAGGAAGGTGGAAAGTTCTTTGGAAATCTTGGGTTGGATAAGGGGTAGCTTCCCCTGATAGATATGGCCGGTGCTGCCATCGATGGTAATCCAATCCCCTTCCTTGAACTTAGTGCTGCCAACGTTCATGAGCTTCCCAACGATGCTGACGCATGTCGCGCCTGAAACGCAGGGCGTGCCCATCTGCCGGGCGACGACGGCTGCGTGGCTCGTCATGCCGCCGGTTGAGGTAAGGATACCCTCGGATACGAACATGCCGCCGATATCCTCCGGGCTTGTGTCGCGCCGAACCAGGACAACCGCTTTTCCCTCTTCCGCCCATTTTTCCGCGTCTTTGGCGCTAAAAACCACCTGGCCGCAGGCGGCACCCGGGGAGGCGTTGAGTCCCTTGCCCAAACTCTTAGCCGCTTTGAGCGCCTTGGGTTCAAGCATCGGATGGAGCATTTGATCAATGGCATCGGCGTTGACGCGCTTGATGGCGTCTTCCTTGCTGATGAGTTTTTCACCGACCATCTCCACTGCCAGCCTGACAGCCGCTTGGCCGGTGCGCTTGCCGTTGCGGGTTTGAAGGATGAAGAGCTTGCCCTGCTGCACCGTGAATTCCATGTCTTGCATATCGCGGAAGTGCTTTTCCAGCCTATCCTTGACCGCAAGGAGTTCCTTGTAGATAGTCGGATTTTTCTTAGCTAGTTTGTCGATCTTCTCCGGCGTGCGGATGCCGGCCACTACGTCCTCGCCCTGGGCGTTCATGAGGAACTCGCCGTAGAAAACATTCTCGCCGGTGGAAGGGTCGCGGGAGAAGCAGACACCGGTGCCTGAATCGTTACCCGAATTTCCGAAGACCATCGACTGTACGTTGACCGCGGTGCCTTTAAGACCCTTGATGTTGTACAGCTCGCGGTACTTGATGGCGCGCTCGTTCATCCACGAGCCGAAGACGGCGTTGATGGCTCCCCAGAGTTGGTCCTTGGGGTTTTGGGGAAAATCCTGCTTGGTGTGCTTTTTATACACGGCCTTATACAGATCAACTACCTTCTTAAGGTCATCCGTGCCAAGCTTGGTGTCTTCTTCAACCTTCTTGGCCTTTTTAACCGATTCAAGGGCTTTCTCAAACTCATCATGGGGAACGTTCATAACCACGTCCCCGTACATCTGGATGAAGCGACGGTAAGAGTCCCAGGCAAAGCGGTCATTGCCAGTTTTCTGGCAGAGACCGACAACAGCCTTGTCGTTCATTCCCAGGTTGAGGATGGTATCCATCATGCCGGGCATGGACTGAGCGGCCCCGGAGCGGACGGAGACGAGGAGGGGGTCTGAAGCATCGCCGAGTTTTTTACCCATGAGGGCTTCGAGTTTACCGAGGTGCTCCGCGACCTCTTTTTCAAGTCCCTCAGGATATTTTTGGGAGTTTTCATAGTAGGCTTGGCAGACCTCGGTTGAGAGGGTAAAGCCGGGAGGGACGGGAATGCCGAGATTGGTCATCTCCGCAAGATTGGCGCCCTTTCCGCCTAGGCTGTCCTTCATGTCGGCTTGACCCTCGGCCTTGCCATCACCAAAAAAGTAGACAAATTTCTTCTTAGCCATGAATCGCTTTCCTCCATAGTGCACACTGCTGTTTACGACGTTATCACGTGTTTGATCCAAGGTAGCCTGACTTTTAAAAGCTGTCAAGAAAATAGGCAGTTTGGCGTTGAAGGCCGCATATACGCGGCACGGAAATAGACTTTGAGCCTAGAAATTAAGAACAAGGGTAATAACGGTGAGATCTGATGTTTTTATTTGATTAACCAGGGACTCGAACTTGACATTGACCTTTTCGCAGGCCTCCGAGAGATAGGACAGATAGTAGAGGCCTAACTCGGTGTTCGACTCCCCGTCCGGCAGTTCGCGGTAAAAGTCCATCAAGCTCTTCTTTTTGAGGTCGGCGGACTTTTTGTCGTCTATGCTTGCCTTCATCTCGCGGTATTCGGATTCCTTGTTGTAGAGGGTTATCTGCAACTTCCCCTGGGTTCCGATGGATGCCGAGCGCGAGCCCAGCTGCCAGGAAAGATAGACAAGCTCGCGCTTGCGCTCAAGGGCTTCTATGACCTGCTTGCGTATGTTGGGGTCGAAGAGGACGGCGTTAATGTCCACCGTGCCCTTGAACATACTCTTGGCTTCCCGTTTAAGGTTGGAATTCTCGGCGTTCATCGCCAATTCCATGATCATCAAGGACACGTACTCGGCTATCTTCGACTTTTCCATATACTCGGCCAAAGAGGTGCGGATGTCCTTGATGAGCTGGTCGTAACCCTCGGCCCCCTTGAACTTTGTGACGATGAACCAGATAAAGGGGCGCAGGTTATTGAGAAACTTCTCCGAAAGGAGGAGCTGTATGTTCTTTTCTTCCGGTAAAAGAGCGGTGTTGCGGGAGATATGGGCGTAGAGGGGTGAGAGTATCTGTTGCTTGATCTCTCCAATCTCCACCCGCTTTTCCTTGAGGATGTTCTGCAGGTAGTCGTTGTTGATCTTTGTTTTTTCATCGATGATATTGGCCGGGTTCAGGCGGTTCCAGTTGCGGATAAGCTCGGAGGTAAGGACGCGGTTGAAGATATAGGTGTCGTATTGGCGGTAGAGGATGCCGTACACGACGAGTTTAGAGAGATCCATGATCTCTTGACGGCTCGACATGAATTCGCTTTTTGATATCTCTACCTTGGCGACATAGTCTATGAGCAGCATGCGCTGGATGCTGGCGGGTGAGAATTTATCAAGGAAGAGGCCGTACTCTTCCTTGTTATCGGCGAGCTTGAATTTGTTGATCTTCTTGTTGTTCCGGATAAAAAACGTCGTGCCTTCGTCGGTCAGCACTAGTTTTACCGGCAAGTCGATGATGCTTTTACGTTCGCCGCCCATTCTCTCCTCTTGAGTCCCCAGTTAGTGATAGTTTCGGAGAATTTCGACTTGAGTATAACATAGAATAGCCGGGGATGGGCAAGCATATTGACGAAAAGAGGCCCTCCCCCTATGCTCCTTTCATGCGCCGCGCCCCTTTTCTAGCCCTTTTTATTCTTAGCCTGTCCTTTCTTTCCGGCCAGGCGGGAGGTCCGGGCTATGGCGACTACCTGCGCGACCTGAGCGCCATGAGCCCGCGCATGGAAAATTCGGCGGCAGAACGAGATTTTTTCTCCTACGTGGAGAAAAACGCGCGCCGTATGGGCTATCAGCTAGAGTATCTGGACTTAACACAATCCCGGGACAGTCATTCCTTTTCAAGGGTCCTTGTTTGTCGTCTTCCCGGAACGCGTGAAGATTGCCTCGTCATTGCTGTCGCTGCCAATGACTCGCCCCTCCCGGCGGGCCAGACGCCCAGTTCAGTCGCTCCAGCCCTTGCCCTCCATCTCATGCAATCCATGATCAATCTTCCCGCCTCCGCACGCTCTCCCAGCTTTGAATTCGCCTTCCTCGGGGCCGAACTCCCCTTGGCTGCCAATTCCCCGCAGATGGAATATCCACTGGGATCAAAGCGCTTGATCATGAGCTTTCCGGAAAGCAGGCCAACAGCCCTCATTTACCTAAATCCGCGGGATCTGGGCCCCGGCTTGAAGGTGAACAATTACGCACCAGCCCTGGTTTCCCCTTTTTGGATCTTTGACCGAGTTTCAAAAAACCTAAGCCGAGCCGGCTTTACGGTGAAAAATTCAGGGGATCTCAATATTTTTTACCGCGCATCTCTTATAAAGGAGAGTTGTGTCGCCACCGCCTTCTTACGGGAGTCCATACCCGCTATTGAGCTGGCGAGCACGCGGCAAATTCCAGGCCCGGATGGCGAAAAAGTGAGCCTTTCTTCCTGGGAGGCTTTTTTTACCGGCTTTTTAGCCGATTCCTCAGCCGGCTTTCAAGACACCTGGGACAGACACTACTACATACTCAATACGGAAAAAGGCCCCTCTGTCCTGCGTGAAGGGCTCTTCATCATTCTCATACTCACCGTCCTGCTCTGCGTCTGCCTGGTGTTCATGATAGCGACTCTCTTTGCCAGAAAAACCATGACGGCACTTGGTACCGGTTTTTATAAAACGATCTTTTCCCTTCCCCTTTACTTTTCCTTAAGCTTGGGCAGCCTCTACGGTTCATCCCTCCTTTTACGCGCCGTTTCCCTAGCGCGTGGCTCTAGTGAATTCATCATGGGTGC
>JBGSOB010000016.1:0-15832 GCA_041739325.1 Treponematales bacterium | reverse complement strand
AGGCAGCCTGGCCCTCCTTTCAGCGCTTTCATGGTCGCCCCTTAAACGCTTTCGCTTGAGCCTCTCTGCCCAGCACTACCTTGGCCCCGCAGGAGGGGAGGCGCGGGCCCTACCTCAGTCCCAAGTATATAAATTGAGCTTGAGTCGGGCTTTATAAACTCTTAGTTGCCTTAATCCAACGCATAGCCTGAGTCCCATACATTCCCCCTCCACACGGAGGGGGCGCAATCAAGAAAATGGTAGGGAGAACTCAAACCGTGGCGCGAATGGCTCCAGACGTTGTCCGTCACCCGAATCTTTCCGCCAACATCGTATATCCGCAAAGGATAATAGCCTTCATCTTGTATGAGCATATTCCCCTCAACGACGATGTCGTCTATCCGCCCCTCGTAGGGCGAAAGAAAGATGGCGGCGTTTACCCCACCGCCGGTTTCAGCCGTTTGCGCAATAGGCTCCCTGCTTGTAGCCTCAATCCAATTCCCGCGTATGATTATATTCCGCCCGTTGAGTACCTGAATGCCATCCAAGTGGGCGCCGGGACTGCCGGCTAAGCCCTCTATCAAGTTACCTTCAATAATCACATCCGATGCCGCGATCATAAAACCGTCATTCATATAGCCCCCATCCGGCGCGCGGATATGGTTGCCTCGCGCGGTAAAGCCATCCCCTATGACGATGCTCTTGCGTATGTCACAGCGGTCTATAAGAAGGCCCTGGCTGCCCGGATTGGCGTAGACAACGTAATAGGCGTCATCCGCGCCCCTTAAAAGGCAGTGGCGAAAAATCACGTTTGGATGAAGGACGTATATCCGCTTGTCTATGATTAAGCGTTCAAAGACCTGGCCTGGGGCGCTACTGCGGCTGGGCCCGCTATAGAGCCGCAAGGCCATTCCCTCAGGAACGCCGGTACTCAGGTTCGTAGGCCAGGGACTGAGGTTGGAATTGATGCCGCTCCCTATGCGGCAGGAATAAAGGGCGCTGAGGCTCAAAATGAGGATTGCTACAAAGAAACGGGAGCCGGCTAAAAATTTTAGACAATGCGCAGAGAGGGGTTTAGCCTTGCCTACAATCCTCACAAATACGCCTCCATGGAATTTACACTCGGGGGGAAGAGGGGGCGCGGGGAGAGGAACCCCGCGGGAGGGGTTCCGCCCCCGCATCTAAAATTCTTAAGCCTTCCCGGCTTAAAAATTCGAGCACGTGAATTTCGCGCTTGAGCCAAGGCGGGCGCTGGTTGAGGTCTCCAGCTAAGATGCGCATGTTTTCGGCCAGGGCATCGCCAATGGTAATCCATGCTGGCTGGAAACCCAGATCGGCTTCGTAGTCGTCTAGCTTTTGCGGGCCCTGGGTTTCACCGAGGGCGCAGATAAAATAATCGGATGTCATGCGGAAGAGGGTGCTCTCTGATTCCTGGGAAGCGGATTCTTCAATCATGCGAATTTCCTGCCTGCCGACAAAGGAAAGCCCATAACCGCTTTCTTCCCCTACCTCACGGATGAGGGCTTCTTGATCACTCTCACCCGCCTCCACGCCCCCGCCAGGGAACTTATAGTCGCCCCGCGCGCGGGAATGGATCATGAGGAGCTTGCCATCCCGGTAAACCAGGGCGCGCACCGCCCGCCTCTGCAGTAGGCCGTCAAACACGGCGCCCGCTTGATGGTGAACGATGCGCGCCTCATACATTGAGAAGTCCTGGCCTAGGCCTTGAGGGCGGCCAGCTCCGCCTCTACCCGTTGCTTGACCATGGCGGCTACGTCGCACAACGCGACAAGCTCAGCTTCTTTTTTAGCCCGCTCTTTTAGCTCCACCTTATCAGGCAGGTTTTTATCTCCCACTACGATGCGCAGCGGAATGCCGATCAAGTCGGCGTCCTTAAACTTAACCCCCGGGCGCTCCTCGCGGTCGTCCAGCAAAACCTCGACCCCCAGCGCCTCGAGTTCGGCGTGAAGTTTGTCAGCCGCTTCCTTCATGGCGCCCTCGTAGCGGATGGGCACGAGCACGCAGTGGAAGGGGGCCACGCTCATCGGCCAGAGGATGCCGTCCGCGTCGTGGCGCTCCTCGATGATGGAAGCCAGGGCGCGGTCTATGCCTATGCCGTAGCAACCCATGATGGGAGTGTTTTCCTTGCCAGTTTCATCGAGGAATTTAACCTTCATACTCTTTGTGTATTTATAGCCAAGCTTAAAGATGTGGCCCAGCTCGTTGCCCTTCTTTTCATAGACGGGTTTTCCGCACAGGCTACAGCCGTCGCCTGCTTTGACTACGCGCAGGTCGGCGGAGAGCCAGGGCTTGAAGTCGCGGCCGGGTTCCACATTGATAAGGTGGATGTCCTTTTTGAGGCCGCCGGTGCAGGCGGCGTGCATGTAAAGGACCGTCTCATCGCAGAGGATGGGCGCCGCCTGGAATCCGACTGGTCCGGCAAAACCCACCGGCGCGCCGCTGAGCCGTTCCACGTCCTTGTCGGAAGCAAGCTCCACCTCGGATGCCTTTAAGACGGCGGCGAGCTTGGTTTCGTTTACGTCTAAGTCTCCGCGGATGCAGACGGCGAAGAAGGCCTCAGCATAGGTCTCGGGGGCGTCGGGGGCGGTTTTGACGCGTTTGAGCTTTCCACAGCCGGGGGCGGCGGAAAGGTCGAGCTCCACGTTGAGGGCGCGATAAATGAGGGTCTTGATAAAGGCCGTGGGGGAACTCTTGAGGAAGGCGGAGAGCTCCTCGATGGTCTTCACGCTGGGGGTGTCTATTTCTTTTACCGCCTCAGCAGTGGCGTGGCCTTCAGCCCAGTCGTTTTTGCAGGCCGCCTTTTCAACGTTGGCCGCGTAGCCGCAGGCGCAGAGAATGAGGGTATTGTCGCCAATCTCGCTCTCAACCATGAACTCCTCGCTGCCGGTTCCGCCCATAGCCCCAGTGTCGGCGCGCACGGGAATGACGGAGAGGCCGCAACGCTTGAAGATGCGGCGATAGGCACGCGCCATGTCGTCGTAGGTCTTATCCAAGCTGGCCTCGGTGGCGTGGTAGGAATAGGCGTCCTTCATGGTGAACTCGCGGCCGCGCATCACGCCGTAGCGGGGGCGGATCTCGTCGCGGTACTTCGTGTTTATCTGATAGAGGGTCAGCGGCAATTGGCGGTAGGAATTGAGCTCGTCGCGCACCAGGGCGGTAAAGGCCTCTTCTGCCGTCGGACTGATGACAAGGTCGTTGTCCAAGCGGTTCTTGGCACGCAACATACCGGCGCCCATCGTCTCCCAGCGCCCGGATTCCATCCACAACTCGCCGGGAACGACCACGGAGGGTTTGGCCTCCAGGGCGCCGATAGCGTCCATTTCCTCACGCACGATGCGCTCAACCTTGCGGAAGGAACGCAAACCGATGGGCAGGTAGGCGAAGAGGCCGTTGGCGAGCTTGCGCAGCATGGCGGCGCGCAGCATCAGCTTGTGGCTCACGATCACGGCGTCGGTGGGAACCTCGCGCAGGGTGGGCAGAAATGTCTGGGACAGTTTCATAGCTTATTCTCCGGTAAAAATGCTTGCCGGAAGTGTAGCTAAAAAACCTCCCAATTCCTAGGGGGAGCGCACGATAGAGCCTGCAAGAGCGCCTCTATCAGCTACCGAGCATGGGGCCTGTGCGGTAAAAACGCCCCCGGCCTGTTCGTGCTTCCTTGGAGGGTAGGCACTAAAGGGGGCAGAACGTCCAGCAATACAGTCCGGTGGCGTTTTTATCGCCCACCCATGCTCAGAACCACATGCAGGCGCTCTTGCAGGCTCAAGCGCGGGCTCCCTTCCTCCCGCCTACGCTACGCGGCTCCCCCTCGTTACAGCCTCCTCGCCACTTCGTGGCTGCGGTGGCTTCCACTACCCCCACTAGGAAAGGGCAGATATGGGCGTGGGCCAGGGCTCGATTACTCAATCAAGCGCGGGGCCTGGTATGAAAAAGCTAGGCCCTGACCCGGCACTAGTATCTTTAAGGTACGGGTCAGAAATGGCCTCGCGTGCCTAATCGTCATGGCCTAACTTTTTCATACCGCCCACGCTCAAGAGAGAAAATAAGCCCTGGCTCACGCGCATAGCTGCGCGGGCAAACTGGAAGAGGGACTGAGGGAGGCCCTTAAATGCGTGAGGGCCTTAGCGCGCAGGCTTGGGGAAGCAAAGCAGCGCGGGTGGCGTGGAAAATAAGGGCCACAACGATTAGGCGCGGCATGCCATATCAAACCCGTACCATACCTCGAAGTTGCGCCGGGTTGTGGTCCTTATTTTCCACGTCAGGCCCCGCGCTTTATAGTCTCCAGAGCCTGCGCGTTATGGTACACACTCTGGCCCTGCGCTTATAGGTTATAAGAATTTGCGTACTATGGCAGCGATATTCTCGGCATTGTTTAGAAAGATAAAGTGATTTCCCTCTAAGATCTCGTAACGCGCCTGGGTTCCAATACGCTCAAGGTGCCTTCTTTGGTATTCCTGTGGCGTTGTTTTGAGCTGGGGGTTGGGAGTTTCATAGGTTTGCCGAGAAATGATCTTCATGTAGGGTACGCTTGCCGGATAGGGAAGAGCATTGGCAGCCTTAATGAATTCAACGGTGTTAGCCATCTGCTCCACCACATTATCGTTGATGACAAAACCCGCAAAGGCTATCATGTCAGAGATTTCCTTATCGCTATAGCCTTGTGCGCTCAAGCGCTTACGATTGCTAATCAGGGGAGCAAGCAAGGCGCTTGTGCCCAGGCTCTGCTGGAATTTCAACAAGGGAAAGACGGCCTTCAGGAAGGCCGGCATCTCTTCGAACTCAGCGCTTGTCGTTCCGTCGAGGGATATGATCGCCCTTAACTCGCTTGGGTATTTTGCCGCGTAATATTCGCTATAGACGCTCGAAATCGAATGCGGCATTAAAACATAGGGCGGATTAAAACCCGCCAGCCGTAGGGCGCTACGCGTCTCTTCGACGTAATTCTCGCAAGTGCGGGCGCTCAGGGTTTGGCCTGAAAAACCAACGCCGAAATACTCCACGCAGACAACCCGATGTTCTTTGCTGAGCGCGCGCATCAAGGGTGAAAATTCGGCTGAAGGCAGGGTCATGGCCAAGCCTGGCAGAAGGACAATGGTTTCTGAACCCGCGCCCATGGAATAGACGTGCATCCGTCCTTCTGGCAAGTCAACAAGTTGTCCATATGCCTTTATGGAATTTTTCTTTGAACTAAAGTACGTCGCCCGCGCCAGGGCGCCTACAAGCGTGACTACGGCCATCAAACCAATCGCGATTCCCAATACCATCATAAACTTCCTCCAGCCAGGTCTATCCTTTTTCGTTTTCAATAACTCCTCGCCGGCCTTCATGTCCTTTGCCATTTTCATTTCATTCCCCTTTGCGGGACATCCTATACCGGCAGGGATAAAATGGAAATATCGCGCACTTTTCCTCCCTTAGCCCTATGTTTCGAATATTTCACTAAAAGCCCACGTAACTCCGTAAGAAAGCGCTCGAAGCCATCATCGTCCAGGGTCAAGAGCGTAGTGTTAATAAAAATCTTATCCTCAGCCGGATGGGAGCTTTCCGCGCTAAAATAGCGATGTAGGACGGCGTATTTACTCAACAGAAAAGAAAGCGCGTTGCTCGACGCGTTCTCCAGGCTGTTTGCCGCCTGCAAAACCTCGAGGTTCAAGGCAAGGCTACGCTCAAGACTACCGCGGATCTTTTTTTCAGACACTACGCGGAGGATGCCGCAATCTAACAATATCTTTATATGCCGATAGATACTTGTCCGCGGCACATCTTCAAGCAGGCTGCATAAAAGGCTTGAGTTGATAATCTCTCGTTGGGCCGCTTCCTGCACAATCCGTATCCGAACAGGGTTGAGCATAATTTCAAAAACATCTGCCATCTAATCAAACTCCCTTTAATACCGTTTTTGATTATATTACCATTTTTGGTATTAATCAAGTCGGACAGCAACCATCAAAGATGACGCCACTTGCGGGGGTTCCGAATTCAGATTAGTATCATCCTGGTGGCGAGTTAGCGCGAATCGTCAGGACGAGCGAATAAGCCCCCAAAAACATTTGCAGAATAGGTAGTCTATGCGTAAGTCAGCCATCCTTCTCTTTATAACACTATTCTCTTTTTTTACATCTTGCGCCTCGGCTCCCTCGCGCTCAGCCCCTGTAAAACTACTGCCTCTGACGGTGCCGCGCGACCCAAGCGATAGCGCTATCGTAGGCACCACAAGCGGCTTGGTGGCCGGTTTCCATCCCAGCTCGGGAATCCTTTCCTGGCAGGGAATCCCCTACGCGCAAAGCCCGGTGGGCCCCCTACGCTGGCGCGAGCCTCTGCCGCCCTTGGCTTGGGAAGGGCTACGACCCGCCGGAAGGCCGGGAGACAACGCTTTACAATTCGTAGCGGTAGCCGGGCGTTTTTCTGGCATGCTCTCCGGCTCTGAGGATTGCCTGAGCCTCAACATCTGGCGCGCGGAAGATGGAAAAAAAGAGAGACCGGTATATGTCTGGATTCACGGTGGGGCAAATACATCCGGCAATTCCTATCAAAGCGGGGACTACGACGGGAGCGTCCTTGCTCGGGAAAAGGGGCTATTAGTCATATCGGTCAACTATCGCCTGGGTCCCCTAGGTTGGCTTCTCGACGAAGACCTGGTGCCAGCTTCTTCCGGAGGCAACCTCGGACTCCTGGATATCATTTGCGCCCTACGCTGGATACGCGACAACGCGCGTGCCTTTGGGGGAGACCCCGCCAACGTCACCATAGCCGGCGAATCCGCCGGGGCCGCCAACGTCCTGGCACTCCTCCTCACAAAAGAGGCTGCGGGGCTCTTCCAACGCGCTATCGCTCAAAGCCCCCTAGACCTTGAGGCCACGCGGGAACAAGCCCAGCGCGAAAGCCACGCGCTCCTCCTCCGCGCCATCCTTTCATCCGGGAAGGCAAGATACGAGGACGAGGCGCCACTCATCCTCGACGCTATGACCAAAAGGGAGAAGGCCCTTTTCTTCCGCTCCCTTAAAGCGGAGATTTTCTTTCAAGGCATAAAACCGGATGGCCTGGGTATGTTCGATTGGCCCACCCTCATCGCCGACGGCCGCCTCTTACCCAGCGAAGGCATGGGGAAATTCGAAAGCGGAGACTACCCGGTCAAGGTTCCCCTTATCATCGGCTCCAATCACGACGAGGTGGGAGTCTTCCTCTTTTTAAGCGGCAAGGCGATTCCCGGCACAAGCTTTTACTCCCAGGCCCTCAGCTACGGTAGCGCCCACTGGGGGGCCTGGGTTGAAAAAACAGCCGGAGACATAGCCTCCGCCCCGGGCCAAGGGCCCGTCTACCTCTATCGCTTCGATTGGGGTAGCCCGGACGCTGATGGCAGAAGCCCCCTCCCCGGCTATTTTGGCCAGATCCTCGGCGCCTTCCATGCCCTCGACGTACCCTTCTTTCTAGGTGTCAATCCCCAAAGTGGGGGTATCCTCACCGCCATACTCTTTACCTTTTTCAACGAGGCCGGGCGAAAAGAACTCACAAAAACCGTCCTATCCTATACGGGAAGCTTTGCCCTCACAGGCATCCCAGGAGGAGGGCCCGACATCATGGAATGGAAGGCCCTCGAAGCCCGCGGGCTGGGGTCGGAGCAGTCGCCCCTTCGCGGCATCATCCTCTCCGGGGACTCCAGCCGCGCCACAGTCCTGCCCCTTTCCGGTCCTACCGCCGCCCAGATGCTGGCAGAGATCGAACTTGGAATTCCGGTGGAAGAGCGGGCTCGCATCCAAGAGCTCTTCCCTCCCTACCTGCGCGGGCTCTGGAACTGGCGGGCAGACAAAACTGAGTAAGAGAGGCCAACCATGGATGAAGGATTTGCAATAAAGGATAAACACGATATCGAGGGCGTAGAGCGTATCTTCGCCCTCGGTTATCCGGCCTATCGGCCCTATATCCCACTCCTTCTATCCTGGCTACAGGATATCAACTGGCCCATCGCTCTGCCCATCTGCCTCAAGCTACGAGGGCTTGGCGCCGAGATCCTTCCCTACCTGCGTGAAATTATCTCCGGTGATGATTATATCTGGCAGTATTGGCTTATCCTCTATCTTGTAGCCTACCTAGAACCAGATGTCAGGCAGGCTTTAAAAGCCGATGTCGAAGCATCCATCGCCCGCAACCCCAACTTGGCTCAGGAAGAAGGTCTTGTTGAAGCTTGGGCGGAAATTTCGGCAATATCTTCCTAGCTTTGCAGTTGCGTGCCTGAATTCCCGCTGGAAAAACTTGCTACAGCTCAAGTCCCGCAGCATAGGCGACGCGGTAAGCCTTTAGCTTGCCCGGTCCTTTGAATATCTGCGCTCCGTTTCGTCAAACCCCTTGGCGGCTAGGGTCGTGGGGCGCATGGCCAGCAAACCAAACGGCTTGGACAATGACGATTTTAAAAATTTACAGGAATTTGAGACTCTCAAGGATACCCTCGATTTTACCAGCCGTGGAACGACGCTCGATCTCGTCTATGTGGCAAGCGCCGCTTCCAGCGGCCTTATTCTTGGCCGCGACGTCCAGCTGGCGGAGGGCTTTGACGTAAGAAAGCGCGACTACTACCAAGCCGCCATAGCGGCGCCGGGCAAGCCGGTTATCAGCGAACCCCGGGTTTCCGCCGAGGTAAGCGCCGAGCCTATCATCGTCATTACCGGGGCGCGCACTATAGCCGATGCCGCCGGGACGACGGCGGGGATAGCGGCCTTCAATTACCGCCTCACCCCCATCATCAACCTGCTCAAAGACCAAATGAAGGCCTACTCCGTCAAGATCAGCTTCTACGACACCCAAGGCGGCTATCTGCTTTGGCGCCCGGCCAAGGATAAAGACTACTACTATGACCCAAAAAACCGTTTAGCCATTGAAAGCCTTTTTGGAGAATTCGGCCTTTCTGATAGCTCGGCCGAGTATGCGGCTCTAAAGACTGACCTTCTGGCAAAGGACTCCCACTTCTTTGAAGCCAGCTCCGAAAGCGGCGGCTCAATGATCCAAGCCTTGAGAATCCCAGATTCGCGTTGGGCGATCTTGGTTGAGTTTCCGCGCCAGGTAGTGGTTCGGGACGTGCTTTCCTCCATCCTACCCACCATCCTTCTTTTTTCTATTGCCTTTACCCTGGCACAGTTGGGGGTTTTCCTCCTTCTTAACCGTAGCGTTGTGGCGCCCTTGGTCTTGGTCGGAAGAAACCTGGGCCGCCTTGCCCAGGCCGACGCAGACCTGACCTTGAGCCTGCCGGTTCAGTCAAAAGACGAGATCGGCGCCTTAGCCGGCTCCTTCAATTCTTTCATCGCCAAACTGCGAGACCTTATGGTCGACATCCGCCACGCCATAGACAAGGCCGGCCAAGTAAAGGAAAATTTGTCTTCCACAACGGAAGAAACGAGCGCGTCCATAGAAGAGATCAGCGCCAATCTTGCGTCCATACGCAAACAAATAGAAACCCTGGATTCATCCATCAGCGACAATGTGTCTTCCATCCAGCAAATATCCGTATCCATTTCCAGGGTAGACGACCAGATCGTCAACCAGTCCTCCATGGTGGAGGAGTCTACGGCTGCCATAACCCAGATGATAGCCAGCTTGAGCAACGTAAACGCCATTGCCCAAAATAAGCGCCGAACCACTCAGGCCCTGAGCGAGGTTGCCGCGGATGGTAAGGAAAAAATTGAGGAGACGGCCATAGCCTTTCACACGGTAGTCGGCAATATTCAGCAGATCCAGGAAATGGCGGACGCCATCAACGGCATAGCCGCCCAAACCAACCTCCTTTCCATGAATGCCGCCATCGAGGCGGCTCACGCGGGAGACGCCGGCAGGGGCTTTGCCGTAGTAGCCGAGGAGATCCGCAAGCTGGCGGATTCCGCGGGGCAGTCATCCCACACCATCGCAGGTCTTATTAAAGACATCTCCTCCTCGGTGCAGGAAACCGAAACAAACGTCGGGCGCACGTCGCAAGCCTTTGAGCGCATAAGCCAAGAAGTGGGCAGCACCGTCAACGCCTTTGCCGAGATCGAACAATCGGTGGCCGAGCTCAATCTCGGCGGAAAGCAAATTCTGGAATCCACAAACCAGATCAACGAAGTCACCGTTCACATTCGCGACGGATCGCGCGAGATCAAGTCCGGCACGGCGAACATGCTCTCTTCCTCATCTAAGATAAAAGAGGTTTCAGACCGCGTAACCACCGGCATGGTCGAGGCCTCGCAAGGATCGACGGAGATCGTGTCCACCATGCAGTTGCTCGTTCACGAAACCCAAGACTTGAACGCCATCATTGAGGACCTCAAGGCAAAATTCGGGCTCTTTAAAACCTAGCCCGAGGGCTTGGCGGGTATAGGGATATTTTTACCTTGAGTCTATAAGTTCCCGCGCGTTGCGCGACACTTTACTCTTAAGCCTGGCAGGGCGCAAGTTTCGGGCCTGGCGCCAACGCTCGAGAAATTGGGAGCGATCTAGGTTACGGGCGCCAAGGGCGCTTTTATAGGCCATCGGCATGCCCAGGTCCCAAAAGGAAAAGCCTGATGAGGCCAGGAGGGCCCCGGTAGCGGCCAGTTGCACGGAGCCGCCTGAGTCAATCCGGTAAAAGCCAGAAAGGCTGGTATAGGCCCCACCACAGCTGTAGCCTATCTCGCCGGCGCAGAGAAAGTCGGGATCAAGCTTGGGAGAGTGGACGGGATCCGGGTAGAGTTCAATCGAGTGCAAGCCTATCTCCGGATCCACCGGCTTTAAATGCAAGGAGAGGAAAATCTCTTGCAAGGCCGGGCTAAGCCAGTCTTCACCATGCTGTCCGGCGCAGGCGGCTTGGCAGGCGCCGAAGTCAGCATTCACCCGCAGGCAAAAACCGCGGGCTAGACGCCGTACGCTACGCGGGGTATGGATATCTGCCCAATCGAGGAGGGAGCGCTGCCGATGCAGTTTTGGCAGAAGGAAGGCCCCCTCTCCCCAATCCGCAGACATGGGAAGGAAGCCCGCGCGGATAAGGGCGCTCACATAGGGGGACGTAAAGCTGGGGCTTACGAAGAACTCGCCTAGGTTTTGGCTAAGGGCCGTCTGCGCCACAAGCTCCGGGTCAATCTCTGGCGGAAGGCTTATGAGTCTGTCTTGCCCAAGTTCCGGCGCAAGATCCTCGTCTATCTCCATTGAAAACAAGGCCTAAACATCGCCCCGAAAGGCGGAAAAATCCATCTGCCAACCCTTCCCCTTCCACGAAGCCGCCTTTTTCACGGGGCCCTTAAAAAGAACCCGCGGCCGGATGACGATATACCGTATTCGCTCCCTCCCGGAAAAAGAGATATCCTCTTGACTGTACTGAAGATGAAGGCCGCGGCTGGAGCCGGTACCGTTATATTCCTTAAAGATCCATGGATTTTGACCATAGAGGTAATTGCCATCCTTGGCCACGATGCGGATATGGATTGCCTTGTCGCTCTCATTCTTAACGTAGAGCCGTCCCTCGCCGGCCAAAGCCTCGGGGCCGATGTCGACATGCCATCCTCCATTTTGCCAAGTTCCGATGTCCGCCAAGATATGGGTTCGCGCAAAGCCCTTATCCGTGATCAGGCGGAAACGGTCAGTGCCCGCCATAATGAGGGGGCGCTGATATTCGTCTACCGGGCGGCTGCCTTTTACGGCGCTCGCGTGCTGTCCTGGGCTATAGGTCCAGTCCAATCTGATGAAATTCTCTTGCGCGGCTTCAAGCGCGGAAAAATTAAGCTTCACTTGAGTAAGGTTGCGAATGAACACCTCACCCGTCAATCTGCTGGCGGAAGAATCAGGCTTTGACCCATTCGCTGACTCATCCCCGCCATTGAAAGCCCACAGCCAATCCTTGCCGTCCCAACGCGGATAGCCAGGATCATCGGGGCCAATTTCAAGCTCCTCACCTTCCAAAATTTCCAGAACGACGCTATCCTCTCCGGAAAATTTTTCCGCGCTGTCGTTTTCCTGGAGTTCAACCCCCTTTCTCCTATCGGATTGGAAAAAGGTCCAGATATCCTCGCCCCTAGTAAGTCTGAGGGTCCTGCCATCGGCGTCAATTTCCATGGAGCCGGAACGCCTGTCAAAGGCAAGAAGATAAGATCCGAAAAACACGCTGGAAAGGAGGGAGAGGAGGCCCAGGGCCAGGATCGCCGCGCTTTGCAAGCGGGCCTTCCGTACGCCCTTGGCCCGCCCAGGTCGGCTGGGCCTGAGAATGGGCCCTTCCAGATCCGAGTTGCCGAGTCCCCGTATACATAAACGGCTTTTAGCATCCGCGTACACTTGACCAATGAGGCACACCGGCTCCACGCCTCTTAGACGGAATTCTCTCAAAAGAAATCTAGCCTTAGCCATGGATGAATCAGTCAGATCAAGGGCTTCAAGGATGCGCTTGGCATAGTTTGGGAACCGAGCGCGGAGGGCGGAAAAACCCATGCTACGCTCGCATTCTTCAGCGCCTTCCAAAAAAGGGACTTCCGCCAAGCTTAAGGAAATTCCCCCGTCACTGGCTTGGGCGCCTCCCCAAAAATGGTCAAGTTGCACGGGGTGAATATCATCCGGGGTGAGGGGCAGGCCGCCGACTAATTCGGCTTCGAGCCTCCAGGCTGGGCTCTCGCGCTCGGAAAGCGGCGCCTTTGCCAGCTTGCCGGCCTCAATACGACAGTTGACCTGGGCGGGAAGCTGGAAATCCCTCCCCATACCCTCATCGCGGAATATAGTTGGAAGATCAGAGAGCTGGTACGAGTCGGGTAAGGCAGGCAGAGTCAGGCTCCGCTTTTTTACCCCTAGCCTTTTCCACGACACCCATGCGTCCATCCCAAAAAAAACGAGCAAGCACAAGGACACCCAGAGAGGCAGGTAGGCAAGCCCTACTTTTTCCCAAGAAAGAAGCAATAAACCAACCCCAAAGAGGGCAAGGATATCCAATGCCTTAAGAATATTTCTCAGACTCATCCTTTATCCTCCATAGTCAAATCTAGGAAAGCCGCAAAACATAGTGCATAGCCCAAACTATAACCCATGGACCCTCAGGCATCAATGCGCGAAGGATGGTTTTTAGGGAACTTGTGACTAGGCTAGGTCAGCTAGCCTTTAAAACTCCTCTCACATGAAGCCTTTTCCGATTGCATTCTTTCTATGATATGATACACTCGAAAAGCTGCCTCTATTCATAAACCAATCTTGCAAGGAGCGCGTGTGGCTACCGGTATTCTCCCAAGAATTTTTTCCGCGCTACGGGGATTCTTCTTTTTCTTTTTTCTTTTTTTTATCCTCAATACAGCCCTTGCCCAGGATGTCAATCTAAACATCGGGAGCCAGGCCTATGCCATCGACCCAAAACTAGACTCGTTCAGCTTAGTCGGTCTGGGAGGTGGTATAGAAATGGAACTCGGGGGAATTCCCATTAAGAACGCTTCCCTCGGGCTTTCGCTCTCTTATCTCGGTTTTCTGCCAACCGATGCAGAAGCTCCACGCATTCAAGCCCTCTACGGCATGCTTTCTTTTGGCTATCTCTGGGAAATCTGGCAGCTATCAAGGCTCGGTCCGTATGCCGCTTTTGGATATGGGCGGGGTTTTGTCTCCCTTGATGGTCAAGCTTTACAATCGGGGAGCCAAGTTCCCTTTTGCGCCGGCCTTCGCTATCAATTCCTTTTTTCACCTACTTTGAGGCTAGACTCAAAGCTCGGTTTACGCCTGATCGCGGAGCGGACTAGCCTCTACGTAAACCCCGAGTTGAGCGCAGGTATCAGCTTACGGCTTCCAACGGCAAAGAAAGAAGGCAAGCCCTCCCCCATCCAATCCATCCAGATAATGGATAGTGGAGAGTCCCTCCCCCCTGTAGGGGAGATTGTAGAAGCCAAAGAAGTCTCGACACAGGAAGAGATACAACCCTCGGCGGAGGAAAAACCTCAGGCTATTAAAATAGCGGAAACACAAGACTTACCGAGCTTGGAACTCACACCGCAGAGCGAACTAGAGCAACCGGCGGAAACGATTGTGGCCCTGGCCATGGATCCTGATCAAAAAACCCCACCTGATGAAGCGTCGAAAGAAGCGGCGCCTATCCAGGGGAAAACGGCTACGGAGGAAGCGCGCCAAGAATTGGCGGAGGTCGAAGACCTCCGCATAATTGACACGGGCGCTACGGAAGGGCAGAGAATCATCATTTATTCCTCCTTCGAGGCAAACGACATCATCCTCACACCTCGTTTTTACGAACAAATTCCACCCATCATGCGTTACTTGCAAAGTATCTCCAATCTTAAAAGCATCGAAGTTTTAGGCTATATTTCGGATGATGGCAGAATGGGCGGCACGGCTCTCTCCCTCTCTCGGGCCCGCTTGGTGCAAAGCGTGCTCAAAGTGTCCTTCCTACCTAGAACCCTGGAAATCAACGCGAAGGGAATGGGCAAGGAAAACCCCATAGCAGACAACAAAACGGCGGAAGGTCGTCTCCAGAACAGGCGTATCGAGCTTGTCTTGCACGTTTTTCCCTCCGAGGTTAAGCATGAATAAACATAAAAACAGCGTCCGAAACTTGAATGCCATTTTAACCCTCATACTCTCGGTTCTCCCACTTGCCGCCTGCGACAACATCTGGAGCGACCTCCTCCTCAGCCCAAGCAGCATAGTATTCGCGGACGGCCTAGTTGTGAGAAAGACACTCGGTAGCGGCACCTACGCAAATGCGATTTCCGGCGATGGTGCCGGTGAACTCTTCTTCTCCAGTAGCGATCAATCCATCGCCAGCGTCAACCCAAGCACAGGCGAAGTCAGCCTTTTAAGCGCCGGCATCAGCATAATAACGGCGCGCAAGTCCGCAAGCGCAACCCATGCCGCCGTAAGCGCCAGCTATACTTTGATTATCGTTTTAGCAGACTATGTATCCCCCATCATTGGGACCTTGCTATACATCCCCGCGGGGAGCTTTCAACGGGATGAAAACCAAGAAAACATAAGTAGCCTCAGCATGTTCTGGATCGGCACGCAGGAGATTACGCGCGCACAGTTCCAAACGGTTTTAGGCGCGGACCCCAGCGACACAGCCTACTCCAGCGGCAACACTGACCCCGTTCAATCCGTCAACTGGTATCAGGCCATCGCATTCTGCAATAAGCTCAGCCTTGCCGATGGGCTTGACCCGGTGTATAGCGTTGAAGGGATCGATTTTTCCAGCCTCAGCTACGCCGCCATCCCGCGAATAAACAACTCCACCTGGAACCAAGCCGGCGCCAATTGGGCAAATAACGGATATCGCTTGCCCACGGAAATGGAATGGATGTGGGCGGCTATGGGCGCCGATACGGCAAAGCCTGGCGCTGTCAATACAACAGGCTACCTAAAGGCCTTCGCCGGCAGCGACGGAAGCAACGCCATAGCCGACTTCGCCGTCTATGGCTATCACGATGAGTATAAAAACGACGGGCAAACGCTCACCGAGCGTAGCAACCCGGTGGGAAGCAAACTAGCCAACGAACTAGGCATCTATGACATGAGCGGAAACATCTGGGAGTGGTGCTGGGATTGGCATGGGGCATATCCCGATGGAAGCTTAAGCGACTACCGCGGCCCCAGTAGCGCGGCCCTACGCTGCATTCGCGGCGGCTCATGGGCAATCACGTCAACAAACTGCTCGGTGAGCTTTAGAAACAACATGAACCCACCCACCATGGGGTCCCTCATCGGGCTACGCGTAGTCAGGAGATAAACCCCGCTATCACCCCCCCTTGCAATTTTAGCGATAATACGATAAAAAAAGGACGATATGCATCTTAGGAGGATACTATGAAACCAAGCATCAAACCTGCCGTAGCCAACTTTTCCTCAGGCCCCTGCTGTAAGCGGCCCGGCT
>JBGSOB010000197.1:0-12804 GCA_041739325.1 Treponematales bacterium | reverse complement strand
CGGTCATGAGGACAGTCTACCCCCACCCCGTCGAGCTGGCAAAGCCTAATATTAGGCTCTGACCGCCCTCCCCAGACCAGAGGAGGCGCATCTCCTCAGAGCTTTCCAGGAGCTCCGCCAGTTTTCCTTCGGCAAGCACTCGGCCATCTTTCATAACGATGATTTTATCCGCGCGCCGCAGGGCGGGCCGTCTGTGGGAAACGACCAGGCATGTTCCCTGCTTTCGTTCAAAGACCCTCTCCCAAAGAAGGGACTCGGTCTCCACGTCCAGGGCGGAGGAAAGGTCATCAAACACCAAGAGATCGCTTTCCCTCACGAACATGCGGGCCGCCGCCGCCCGCTGAAGCTGGCCGCCTGAGAGCTTCACGCCCTTAGGACCCACCAGGGAATCAAGGCCCTCGTTGAGGCCCTCAAGATCCTCCTCGAGCACGGCCCGTCTCAGCGCCTCCACCACCCTCGCATCATCCACATCCAAGCCCATAAGTATGTTTTTACGCAGGGACTCCGAAAAGAGGCGGGGCACCTGTGATGTGTAGGCGCTACGCGGTGGCACGAAGAATGTGTCCGGCGAATCGATCCTTTCACCGTTCCAAAAAATCTCTCCTGCTTCTCGGTTAAGAAGCCCCAAGAGGACGCGGAGGGCCGTTGTCTTTCCAGATCCCACCCTCCCGGTAATGACGGTGAATGTGCCCGCCTTTATTTCCAAGCAGAAGTCATCAATGCCGCGGCCCGTCCCAGGATGGTGGTAAGTCAGCCCGCGGGCGCTCAGGTTAATGAGGCCCCTGCCGTCGCGCTCGGGTTGCCTGAGGAGAGGAAGGTCCCCGCTGAGGTGGACATCGGAAAAGGCAATAAGCTCGCCGGGCGGCGCGTCGCCCATGAGGCGCTCCATTCTCTCCACGGAGACGCCTATCTGCTTGTAGCGCGCCACCAGGAGCCCCATGAAGGTAGTTATCTCACTGACAAAGCCCAGGTAGAAGGTGAAGAGGGCAAAGTCGCCAACGCTGAAAGTGCCGGCCCTCATGGCTCTGGCGGCCAAGAGAAGAACCATGCCCGTCCCAATCGTGGAGGCGTTGTTGAAGAAGGAGTTGAGGACTTCATTGAAGAGCCTGTCCTTGAGGGAAACCTTCCGCCTCTCTTCGTTGATCTCTCGGAAGCGCTCAATCACTCCCTTTTCGGCGGCCGCCACCTTGATGGCCTGGACCGCCCCAAAGAGCTCTCCGATGAAGCCCGTCACTTTGCCCGCCGCCTTGCGGCTGGCTACGCGGTAGTGCTCGGTCCTGGCCATGGTCAAGAAGGCGACAAAAGCCACGACGATAAAGGGCAGAAGGGCGATAGTCGTGATGAAGGGATCAATAGCCATCATGACGATGATTGCAACTGTGGCGGAGGCCAGGCATGAGGACAGGTCATTCATCCAGAGCGCGAAGAGGGGTATCTCAAAGACGTCTCCCATGAAACGGCTCACGGCTTCACCGGGAGAATCGGGAAGCGCGGATGCGCCGGGCTTTCTCAGAATGTGGGAAAGGAGATTCTTGCGCAGCAATGTCATGCTGTACACAAAGAAGGGTATGTTCGTCTTGATGGCCCCAAGTATGCCCAGGACCCCGCCTATCTCGCTCACAAAGAGAAGGGCAACGAGGGTGCGAATACCATAGACTCCGGGCGCTTCTCCTGATATGAGGTCGAAGAATTTCTGAGACACCACGCCGGGCATCATGAAGAAGAACATGAGGAAAAAGAGAGAGAGGGTGTTGAGGAGCCACAGCCCAGGCTTATAGCGGATGGTGGCAAGTATCACCTTCCACGCGGGAAGTCCTTTCATTTTAGCGCCTCCTCCATGCCGGTTCGGAGGAGGGCAGAGAAGTTTGAGTTTTTATCCTGGGCGAGTTTCAGGCGCTCGCCGTACTCTATCGCCTTTCCACCCTCAAGGATGAGGATGTCATCCGCGCGTTCCACCGTGCCCAAACGGTGGGCAATGACTATGGCCGACCTCCCCTCCAGCAGCCTGTCCACGGCGCGCTCCACGAGCCGCTCCGTGGCGGGGTCGAGGCGGGAAGATGCCTCGTCCAAGACTACCAGGCCCGGATCACGCAGAAATACACGGGTGAATGCAAGAAGTTGGGCTTCTCCCGCCGAGAGGCTGCGCCCCCCCGTCTCAAGCTTGGTGTCTAGGCCTTGGGGTAATCCTGCCAACCAGGGACCAAGCTCGAGTTTGCCGATTGCCTCCAAGATGCGCGCGTCGTCTATGGATGCGTCGAAGAAGGTGATATTCTCCCGCACCGTGGCCTGAAAGAGCTGCACGTCCTGCGTCACCATGGCAACGCGGCTCCTCAGTTCCTCGAGCGTCGCCTCCTGTATGGGTTTCCCTCCTAAGAGGAGGCTCCCTGCCCCAGGTTCATAGAGGCGGAAAATAAGGCGCGCTATAGTCGTCTTGCCCGATCCCGTTCGGCCCAGGATGCCGAGGGCCTTGCCGGGCATGAGGGAAAAGGAGAGGCCCTCAAGCACGGGCTCTCCTTCCGCATAGGAGAAGCAAACGTCCTGGAAGTCCAAGGCAAGGGCCTTTGAACCTCCCGCCTCCAGCTCCAGGCCCGAGCCGCCAAGGATGGAAGGACGGTTCTCCTTGAGCTCCCTTATGCGCTCCACGCTTGCCCCTACGCTCTGGAGGCTATCCACCTGCTGGGAGAGTTCGCGGATGGGACGGGAGAGAATGAGGATGTAGGTGACAAGGAGAAAGACCCCACCCATGGACATGGAGTGAGTGCGGTAGAGCTGGTAGCCCGCAATGAATGACGCGGCTATCCCGAATGTTAAAATGACGCCGGCTATCATGCGAACCCAAAAATGCATGACACCCGCCTTTTGCCAGTGGAAGAGTATCTTGCGCTGCAATGCGTAGAGGCCACTGAGGACGTAGTCCACCGCCCCCGAGGAGCGGATGTCCTCCGTACCCGAGAGCCTTTCCTCAAGAAAGCCTGAAAGCTCGGCAGACGCTTCGCGGTTTGCCTTCTCCGGGCCCACCGCTAGGTTCTTCACTAGGTTCAAGCTGACTAGGGCCACAAGGGCGAAGAAGGCGAAGACCAGCCCCAGGAGGGGGTTCTCGAAGAAAAGGACTATGATGATCCCGATGATGAGAAGAATGTTTGCCAGGATACGGACGACAAGCTGGGAGAAAAAATTTGAGAACTCTGCTACGTCTCCGTCTATACGCTGGATAAGCTCGCCGGCCGTCGTGTCGTTATGGTATTTCATGTCAAGGGAAATGCAGTGTTCGGCCAGGTCGGCGCGCAGTTCGTTGGTGGCCTTCCAGGCTAGGCTCTCCCCCACGTAAGCCGAACAAACGGCAAAGCCTTGCTGTACAAAAGCCACGGATATGAAGATCCCCGCCAGGAGGAGAAGGAAGCCGTTCGGTTTCCCACCCAGGGCCCCGTCTATGACCAGGCGCATGATCTGCGGATTGATGAGTTGGAGGGCTATTCCCGCTAGGATGAGGAAGCTAAGAAGGAAAAAGGCCCTCTTCCGCCTCTTCAGGTATTTCTCAAGGATATCCCAATACGCTTTAAAGGGTATACGCACATCAGCTTTTTCTTTTTTCATAAAACACCTTTTCGCTCCCCCGCCCTGGTATCAATGGCGAGTCCTGGGCGGGAAGAGCCTTGTATGCGGCTATAGTAGCACCCGCTACCTTAGATGTCAAAAAAATAACGCTGAGCCGCTTGAGAGTTATTGATGCAGGGACGACGTGGCCATTTGCTTTATGAGATGCATCTGCATTAGGCTAAAAGGCATGAGATTGAACAAACGAGACGCAATTAAATTTTTCGCGTATATGCTCAGCGGGGCCTTAGCCCTGTCGGTTTCTTCCCAAGAAGCGCCGATCCAGCGCCTGAGCGGCGGAATCATCAAGAGCTTCCCCAGGACCTACCGGGTAACCACCACATTCACCTTCCCCGGCCCCACTAAGTTCAGTCTTACTCCCGGCACGTCCTGGAAACTGCGCATGGTCATCCCCGTTCCCAGCTCGGATGAGGTGCACAGCGTCACGAATTTGAAGGTGGGCAAGGGTAGCCTGAATTCATTTGACGACGGATTCGATCGCTTCGTCGCGATCGACCTCGACTCCCCACCTTCGGACTTCAGCATCGGCTACGACATCACCACCTACGAGTACCGAGCTGATTTATCAGGGCTCAGCGACATCCCGCCTTATGACGAGTCGTCGGCCCTTTTTCAAACCTATACCCGTAGAACCTCGGGGCAGATCGATCCAAGCCACCCCAAGGTACTAGAAAACGCGCGCAAGCTCCGGGCGGCCAACAAGGGGCGCCTCGAATACATCCGGGCGGCCTACGACTTCGTATACGCAGATATGCCCTACTCGCGCATAGAGTACTCATGCATTGACGACATGTACAGCAAGGGGAAGGATGGCCACCCAACGGGGGATTGCGGAGCCCACGCGGTCTACTTCTGCTCTCTGCTCCGTGCGCAAAAAATCCCCGCTCGCATCAAGTCCGGGGGAGTGATCGAGGGAAAGAATGAATGGGCATATCACATGTGGGCGGAGTACTACGTGGAGGGCAGGGGCTGGGTTCCCTGCGACCCTACCTTCGGTGGCTCCTTCTATAATCGCAGCGGCGCGGACGCGATCTACCTAAACCGTGGAGAGCTTAAGGAGACAAAGATCGGAGACTGGGCGGTCAGGGTGGAGAACGGCCTCCAAAGCTATAGCTATAGTCACTACTATTCGGGTGAAAAACCCAAGGGCGACTTCTCTATTCAGCAGACAATTAAGGTCGAGCTTCTCTCGGACTCTGATCCCGGCGCATACTACCTTGAACCTTCGCGTGTGGCTAAAATGCGCGAGGACATTACCCTAGGCATTTCCGCAACCCTTAGCTCTATGGGCAAAGGCTCAACATCCAGGCCGGCCGAACTCGATGCAGCCGCGACAGCCCTCCTCCAAAAACCTTCCGCCGACTTCGCAGCGACGCTGCGTAAGGCCGGCTTCTCCCCGACCGGTGGGCGAGCCGCATATTCCTTCACAAGCACCCTTATCCCGGGGGAGGCCGCAGCCGAGCTCGCTCTTGCCCAACTTAGGTCGGACGGCGTGATCGATAGGTACTTGTCTATGGGATCCATCGGAATCGCCTACAGCATCGAAGGATACAACCACAAATTCTATTTTATCTCCTCAGGCGGGAAGGTCAGCGGAAAACCCGCGATAACCCTGCCCACGGTAAGCTACGGTCCAAAGGATGCCATACCCTTCGATCTTTCGATGAGCGGAACCCTTCCCGACAAGCGAGACTGGATAGGTATCTACGAAGCGGAACAAGTGCCTGACGGCGATCCGCCGGCTATCTGGTGGGCCTACCTTGCAGATCTTGGCCTGAGCTCGGGGGGGAAGGCGATTTTTGATCCTACATCCATCTCCTCGGAGCGGAAAGCGAGATATCTGGCCGGGAAAAAATACAAATTCGTCCTCGCTTACTTTGACGGCTACGGAATCGAGGCGGAAGCCCGCTTCACCCTTAAATGAAGAAGCCGCGGATTAATAGAGGTAGTAGTGCATCTGGAAATGGATATTCTCAGCCCTTCGTCCACCGGTAACGGTACACCGGGGTTTC
Organism: Treponematales bacterium; assembly: GCA_041739325.1. Taxonomy (GTDB): domain Bacteria; phylum Spirochaetota; class Spirochaetia; order Treponematales; family JBGSOB01; genus JBGSOB01. Next base: position 7,177 of record JBGSOB010000197.1, on the reverse strand, counting down.
TTCGCCAAGGCCTTTGAGCTGCAAACGACTGACTGTCCCTTGCCAACCGGATTCTGTCAGGAAAGCAGGGCAATAGTCGTCAAGCACGCTGTCGCTGAGGCATATCTCCCCGCCGCCGGCTTCGTTCTGGACGCGAGCCGCGACATTAACCGCCTGACCGAAATAATCAAGCCGCTGGTTAGCGTTGACGGCAAGAACATTTCCGTAATGGATTCCGATCTTCAGCTGGAGGGGCTGGGCCTCCATGGGACCAAAATCCTGGTCGACGGCCTGATGCATCTGCACGGCCGCCCGGACCGCGTCAAGCCGCTCATGAAAGACCGCCATCAGGGCGTCGCCGATAGTCTTGATGACGATGCCCCGGTTTTCCGCAACAACTTTTTCAAGAAGGTCAAAGTGCCGGCCCACGAGATTGTAGGCGCCTAGGTCTCCCAGCCGCGAGTACAGCGCTGTCGATCCCTTCAGGTCGGTAAAAAGGATTCCAAGCCTACCTACTTGGAATGAGAAGCTGTCAGTCAAGGTCTGATGGCCGAAATGACGGATGAAGAGCGGGTTAAGGAGTATTCGACTGCCCATCAGCCGGCGGCTGGCTGAAATCGGATACTCGGTGAAAACTTTATTAAAGCGGGCCCACTCCCCGCACTCGAGCATCGACACACCGATCCTCTTTCCAGTTAGATTGGTCAGGACCAGCGTCTCTGTAACGCTTGATACAAGAACAGGTATAGGCTCGTTTTTCTCTTCGAGAAAAACAATCTCGGCGCGGCTTGCCGGGGCTGCGTCGGGCGAACAACAAATCCGGAATAACTGGTGGCAGTCTACTGAAAAACAGTTGTATTCGACTCCGACCGATGGCCTGAAAGGAATTGATGTCTTCTGTCCCTTGCCAACCGGCATGTACCAGAGCAGGAGTCCTGAAGCGACATATCTCAGGATTCCGCCGTTGACAAAACTGCGGCTGAAACAGTAATCCTGGTAGGCGTGTATCGTGCGGAAGGGATCAGGTTTTCGAAATCCCAGCGATGGATGGGGAGAAAAGATGATTTCGACGTTCTCCTGGAAATCCGGCGCTACCTGCTTGTTGCAAAATGGACACAGAATCGTTCCACCCTCATAACCGGAAAAACGGAGTACGCTGTGGATGATTCCCGTGCATTCCCTGCATACGAGACACCATTCCATGATAAGGATTTCCATGCTCGCCGCCGTAATGAGGGCGTCCGCCAAAGCGTCATCGGGCACATTGCCTTCCGGGTCCATCGTCCTCAGAGTAAAGCGGTAGATAGCCGTAGCCGGTTTGAGAGTCAAATGCCGGGCAAGGCAATCAACGGCGTCTGACGACAAACCGGGCACAGTGCCCAGGGCCTGCAGCCGTTGGGAAAGCAGGTGGTTCTTCATAGTTTTTCCGTGCCACATGAATTCCTCCCTTTCGCTTCATCATGATAGCCTATTTCAAGTCTATTTTCCATTTCGAAATCCTGACTAATACAGCAGATTAAACCTCAGAAAAGACTACTACCCTTTAAAAACCTTTGACTTGAAAGAAGATTATACCTTTCCCTGCCGTATGACTTCGTTTAAATCTATTCATGCTGTGGTTTGTTTGTCGGTTGCAGATAAAGCGCCTGCGTATCGTGCCCTTAGGGTAAAACAGCGTGGGTGCTAGAAAAAAAGAGCGGCGAACGATTCCCGCAGCGAAGCGAGGACCAGTGAGCCGTTCTTTCTGCATAGCGCGTGCCCGCTCTTAAGCGCATGCGCTTCGTGCATGGCAGGGCAATATAGCGCGGGTGGGATGGAAAAACACTCCTCACAACGATTAGGCACGCGAGGCCAGGGCCTATCAGTTCCCAATTGCGTACTTGTGCCGGGTTGTGAGGAGTGTTTTTCCATCACAGGACCCGCGCTCAAGTGCCTTAGGAGCACGAAGCCCAATCGTTTGAGAGCTATTTATTCTTCGCCTAATGTTTCGTCTTGGATAGTCATTCTCCAGGGTAGATCTACCTTGAGCCGGGCTTCCATAGGCGGCCTTCCAGGGAAGAAAGCAAAGACGCATAAAAAGGAAGTAGCGGCAATTTCCGCGATGGCGGCTTGAAAGGCGCGCATGCCTTTATCAATCAGGGTATTTGATATGAGAGCCAGGGCCAGCGGCCGGCCTTTTTTTCCAAGTTTGAGTAAGGCTTCAGCGGCTTTATGGTATTCAGCTTCCGCCTTTTCGTTTTTAGAACTCTTCTCTATGGCGCTATCCAAACATGAAAGTATTTCTTCGAAGTGCTCATTCACGGCAACCGAGTTTGGGAGCTGAGATTTCGCCTTCTTCAATTCCTCCGCTAACGCCATCCTAAATCCAACGATTGACTTAATATTGCCGGGGAATTGCAGAAGCATACCGAGCTGACCGATTTCCGCCAGCACTTCACCGATAGAATCTATGAATTGCGGTGAAGCGACAAGTTTTATATATCTAAAAGACCCATGCCCCAGGGAGGCGGCATCGAAGGCGCTTTTCATGAAAACTGCGAGATTAGAAATTTCAAAGGTCTCATGGTGCCAGGCCAGATGGTCATCATCATCCGCCGCCTTTTTTAATTTTTTGGGACGACTGGCTTGTGCCTGAATAGACTTATCTGTGCTGACCCCTTTCTTCTTGGCCCGGGCAGGGGTATTTTCTTGCGTAAGGGAAGGCTCTCCTCTTTCGCTTATGCCGCTGAGGGTAATCGCGGAGATGGGGCTTGGCTCAGATTCAATCTTACTTTCCGAAGCCGCCGCTCTCGTTTCCAGCTTAGGACCTAAGTCTTGGGTATTTGATTCCTTGCGTAAGGGTGTCTGCTCCACGCTTCCCTGGTCGCGTTTAGTTTCTGAACTGGCTACCGCGCCCCCCTTGCCCTGAGCTGGTTTTCTTGATGCCATAGCAGGCACATGTTGTCCGCTTTTCTCAAATAGCAGCCTACTCCGCTGGAGAAAATCTTCGGGGCTAAGGGCGTCATCATCTACAAGTTGAGCGCTGGGTCCCAGGACTTCCGGTTTGAGCTCCACAAGGCTTGGGTGTGGGAAAACAGGCATCTCATCTTCCGCCGCTCCCAGTTGCCCGCTTCGCGTAAGGGAACGGAAATATTCGGCCATATCCAGCCTGCGAACGATCTCCTCGGCGCCGGTTACGGGCTTGCCCTTATTGAGCCGCTCAATATCATCCAAGGGATCAAGGCCACCCATGCTAAGGGAACGGGCGCGCCGCTCATCCAGGTAGCCCTTAAGCGAAGCAATAAAATCGCCCATACAGGCGTAGCGCAGAGCTGGATTCAGCCTCAGACAGCTGAGCACGATTATGATGAACTCATCGTTGAGGCCGAGGGCGAGAAGATCGTTCGATGCCTTTTGCACGGAAAGCGGATCGCTTGCGGCCTTATCTTTTCCACGCCCGCCCTGATCTTCCTTGCCGGTAAGGAAAAAGTAAAGCAAGGCACCGATCGAATAGCAGTCGCTGGCCGGACTCGGCGGCGCGTCGTAGAGCCCGCGGCATTCGGGCGCGGTATAGCTATACACAGACCTTCTTAGTTCTTCAGGTTTCTGCTTGAGGGTTTCCATGAGGGGGAGATATCCGGGTTTAGACATTTTAAGCTCGCTCACCCGGGCATTCTCAAAGCGTAGATTGATGGTAAGCGGATTCAGCGTGCCATAAGTAATACCCTGCCGGTGGAATGCATCCAGCCCGCGGGCAAGCTCAAGGGAAAAACCGCAAATGTGTTCTAAGGTAAAGCCCCCACCATGGGTGACTACCGCCGATAAGCTGAGCTGTCCCTCGTATTCGGATGAGATAAACAAACGATTCTCATAGCTGTCTATCTCGACAATATCGCGGATGGACTGGTGGGTTACAGCATAGGCCCGCATGACAAGACGCCGCTGTTCTTCCAACAGCGGCTCGGGTATCCCTTCCTGAAAAAAACGCAGCGTAAAAAACGTGGCGGAAAAAATAGCGCAAGCTTTCCAGACTTCACAAAAGCCGTCAAAGCCCAGATACTCTTTGAGGATATAGCAATTGTTGATTATTTGCTCAGTCCCCAAGCTGGGTTCTTTCACTATCGTCTCCATGCCCAGCGGAAGGCCGCTAAGCCCTCCCTGGGCGGATTAAGCATCCGAGAGAAATCATAGCGCTGTCAAATCTTAACAGGAACTAGCGCTTTCTATACGGTAATGGCGGGAATATTCGGCTTAACCTCATTCTTTCCCAATTCCCCGCGGACCAGGATAATATCAGGGATAGCCTCATTTAGCTTCTTTGTCATATCGAGGAATTTCCCGCGAATATTATTGGCCTGGAGGGCGACATCCTGAACCTCAATAGCCGGCAGCGGCTTTTGGGGCTCGATCAATCCTGCAATCTTGTCCAAAACGGTTAGCACTATCCGATTCAAAGCATCCATCTGATCCTTGCTCTTGTCCAGATGCTTACCAAGGTTGTTTACGTCGGTTACCGTGAGCGGGTAAAGTCGGTAACCCTCATCCGGGTTATCATAGCAGAGGGTGATCAAACCATAAAGCACTAACAGGCTCTTGGGATAAACCTCGCCGGGCTTCCAATCGGTAAGCATTTTAAAACACTCTTGGAGCATATAGGTGTTGGGCTGGATATTCCCAAAGAATTTCGCCGGGTCCTTATCGCCCACCATAACATCCACGACCCAACGGTTTCCAGCCTCAAGAAGCTTGAAGTAAATGGGGTAGTTGTCGGAGTTTATGCCGACTGAATTGATCATGTAATGAGCGAAAGCGATCGAGGCGAAGGTTCCATTGCCATCCTTGCAAAGGATGATGTCATTCAGATAGCCTAGCTTCAGCTCATCTATCTCTCTATCCGACCACATTGGCCAGGGCTGTCCGAGCATGCCTTTCCTCCTATCATGAACGAAGCGCCGCCTCAAGCCTTCAGGCCGAGGCGGCGTATGGATCCGAGCCTATTTCTGAGCGGCGGTTTCCAAAGGAACGCGTTTGCGAGGCTGTACGTCCTTGTCCATATTCGGCTCTATGCGCAACAAGACTTCCGGAATGATGTCGACCAAGCGCTTTGTGGTGTCGAAGAAGTTATTCCGGCAATTATGGGCGTGTACGGCGAGGTCTTCCATATCTTCGTCGATATTCTGACCCTCCAAGGAAGAAATCTTGTCGAGAATGTCCAGAATGGAGCGGTTGAGCAAGTCGTCCTGCCCCTTCTCCTCGTTCAAGTGCTTTCCAAGGCTGTTGATGTCCGCCACCGTGACGGGATAGATCTTATAGCCGTCCAGGGGTGAATTGTAGGTAGCTTGGAACACGCCCAGGATTATGCCCAAGGTCTTGGGGTAAATCTCGCCCTTGCGATACTTGGCCAGGATGCTAAAGCAGGTGGCCACGATGAAATAGTTGGGCTGGATCGAACTCATAAAAAGGAAAGGGTCCCGAGTGCCCAAGAGGGCGTCGATGACGTTGTGATTACGGGTAGTGAGAACCTTGAGGAATACGGGGTAATTACCATTGTTGATTCCCGTGAAGTTCAGGTATCCTGCATAGGTCATGGCGGCTTCCACCGATTCCTCGGAACGGGTTCCCATGATGCCCTTGAGCATGTTGTATTCGATTCCGGCGACGTCTTCGTCCGTCCAATCCTGCTTCTTATCGAAAAGCTCTTTCATGTGCTAACTCCTTATGCCTTAGTCGGCGAAAACTTGGCGCGGGGCCGTTTCTTTGGCGATGTAATCCGACTTCACCAAAAGCACCTGGGGGATAATATCCTCCATCTTCTTGCGCTTATCGAAGAAGAAGGTGCGAATGTTGTTCGCTTGACGGGACATTTGCTCCTTCTCGGGATCGTTCGAGGTTCCGGCTAGGGAGCCGAGCCTGTCCAAGATATCCAGGATACAGCGATTATTGGGATCCTCTTGGCCGTTTTCTTTGTTGAGGTGCTTTCCCAAGTTATTCACGTCGTTAATGGACACCGCGAAGATTTTATATCCGTCTTTTGGGGATGCGTAAGCGGCTTGAAGAACGCCTAACACTACCGAAAGGGTAACGGGATAGATCCCGCCGGGATGCCATTTAGTCAGCAATTTGAAGGCGGTGTAGAGGAGGTAGCTGTTCGATTGGATGGGACATATGAGGAGGAAGGGGTCTTTATTCCCGACCATCGTGTCTATCACCCAGTGGTTTTCCACTTCGAGTAGCTTGAGAAACAAAGGATAATTGTCGTTGTTCAGCCCCGAAATACTCAGGAACCTGGCAAAACTAATCGATCCCTCTACGGCTTCTTCGGTTCGGCAACCGAACATGTTCTGGAGGATGCCGAGTTCCACTTGCATAATGGTCTCTTTAGACCACGTCCGCTCGATCACCTTCTCAGTCTGTTTGTCCATCACAACCTCCATATGACTACGAAATGCAAAAACAAGTTAATTCATTACATACTCTAAGTCACAAAAAACCGCTTGTCAAACCGTTTTTCTCGAGCCTTACCGCATTTTAGACCCGCTGGGAGGCTAGCAGGGCTATCCACGTCCTAATTCTTGTCCCTGTATTGATTTTTAAAACTTTGGCCAAAAGCGGCGTACTCGTCGTCATGGCGGGAGTCCACCGTCTCCGAAGCAGGCTTGAACATGCGCCTAAAGTACTCGTCGATGTAGGCGCGGCGTTTGACTATGTTGCCAACGACGGTCTGGCAATAGGACTCATCCGCGTAACCCCGCAATAGCTTTTTAACCAGGGAGCAGAGAAATGCCTCGGGTATGCCGCAGATCGCCTTAAGCCTGGCGTCAAAAACCTCTATGGAGATGCCCTCGAAATGCGCCGGGCGGAGCAGTGTGAGAAAGCGGGTTTTTTCCAAGCGAAACCAGCCGAATTTATCCGGATCCCCGGTGATTTTCATGACTTCGCTCGCCAAGTCGGCCTTATCGTAGTCGATAGCCACGACCAAAGGCTTGTTTTTCCGGCTATGGACGACGAGGTAATTGTTGGGATTTCTGTCCTCATCAAAGAAAAGCCAGCGATTCACTAAATCCGCCCTGAGGATGCCTATATAAGGCTGGTCGAGATAGGAGTAGGAGCTGATCTGGACGGACTTGCGCACCACCTTGGAGATGCGGAAGATCTCGCCGTTGATGGTGCTTATGCCCGTAGGCGCCGCCAGGGTGCCGCTGGCGTGATCTATCAGGAA
>JBGSOB010000119.1:0-2654 GCA_041739325.1 Treponematales bacterium | reverse complement strand
CCTTGCCGCCGGCATGACCCTTGCCGCCGGCATGACCCTTGCCGCTAGTCGGCCCGTTTGCTCCGGCGACAGGGCCACTCTTAGCCTGGGGACTGGCAAGGGGCAGGATGTCGATATCGCCCTCCTCATCTCTTCCCAGCCAATAGCGAGCCTTGATTTTGCGCGATGTCTTTGCAAAGGCGCGGGGGTCTTGTCCTGTAGGGCCTAGAATAAGCTCTGGATCGTAGTGAAGCTCTAGCTCGCTCTCCTGGCCCTCGGAGAGGGCGCGGCTGTAGGCTCCATGAAGGCTGATAAGGTCGAGCATGGGGTCTACGCAATCCGGGCGATTGCGATGAAGGAGGAGGCTCCGGCTAAAGTCAATCTGGAAGTCTTCTATAAGGCTATGGTCATAGCCGCCCTGGGCGTCTAGCTCGGCTAAGCCTTGGGTGTCCTTGCGCAGGCGCAGGGCGGTTTCTATCTCTTTAAGGAGGGCAAGGGGAGAAAGGCCGCTTGCGGTGCAGAGAACGGAAAACCAAGGCACGGCGCGACCGCGATTATAGAAGACATCGACAGCTCTCGCAAAGGAAGCGGCCTGTTCAAGTTCAGTGGCGGCAAAACCTGGGCTTGAGCGTACGAGGTAGGGCGGCTGAGCGTCCCATATAAGGCCTAAGCCCGCGGCGCGGTCAGACAGATCCGTGCCTGGCAAGACTGCCAGCCTAAAGATATCCAAATGGTTGGGCCTGAGGGCAAGGGCATAGGCAATGGAGGAGATAAAGCCATCAAGACTGTCCCCCGGCAGACCGTAGATGAGGTCGATGCCATAGGTTACGCCGGCTTCGTCTAAAAGCTTTATTTTCCGCGTAAAAAGCTGGGGGTCAAAGGGGCGGCCCAGTTCCTGCATAATCTCCGGATGAGCGCTTTGCAAGCCAATCTGCACGGAGCAGGGGATCTGTGAAAAACGCCGGACCTGCTCGCGGTCTAGGAACTCGGCGCGTAGCTCGAAGGAAAAGTGGATATCGGAACCCGCCTGGGCAATCATATCCAGCACGGCCAGGCAACGCTCGCGGTCTGCGTTAAAGGTGGGGTCGAGCACGCTCACCTGCTCCACCCCGGCTTCGATAAAAAGGGCAAGCTCCGCCTTGAGCCTTTCTAGGGGAAGACGACGCAGTTTTTTCTCTCCCTTAGACTCGTAGCAATAGGAGCAGGCAAAGGGGCAGCCGCGGGTAAGCTCCCAGAGGGCGCCCCCCTGCTCAAGGGCAAGGATGGAATGATCCAGCCAGGGAGAGGGGATCTTTTCCGGATCCATGAGCTCTGCCCGGATAAAGGGATCGATGGCCACTGCGGAGGGGTTTGAGAGAAGAGCGCGCATGAGGAGGGGGGCGGCGGACTCTCCTTCGCCACAAAGGATGTAGTCAAAGGGATGCCCGGGCTTGAAGGACGAGGGCTGGGAACTCGGCTCAGGCCCGCCGCAAAAAAACACTGCCCTAGGCAGGAGAGAGCGTAGCTTGAGGGCCAGCTCGCTTAAAAAGGCGCGGTTCCATACATAGAGGGAAAAGCCCAGGTAGGCGGGCTTCTGAGCCGCCACCCGGCTTGCGAATTCCGATGTCGACTCCCCCCAGAGGGTATTGCAGAGCCGGGCCTCAAGACCCTTGCGAATCTCGGGGTCCGCGTTCAGCGCGGAGACGACGCAGGCCGCCCCCAGAGAAAGGGCTTTGGGAGAAAATTCAGCCGGGGCGGCAAGGATAAGACAGAGGGGCTTTGCCCCAGGGATTTCGGAACTCGTCATTGTCCAAGTATCGCCTGCCGGAGCCCGCCGCGGCAAGGCCTCACCGCTGTGAGAACTAAGGCGTAGCGAGAATAGTAATGGTGCAAGAGCAGGGAGGTTCGGCATTAAGGCCGAAGGCACTGATGCGGACCGTACCGGGTGAAGCATAATCTTGCGCAGTTACCAAACCATACTGGTCTACGGTGACGCTGTAATTATCAGAACTCCAAAAAACGGGTCTGCTTGGATCGGCCGGAAGAAAGCTAGCGCTAAGTTGGACGGTACCTTCCGGATACAGAGTATAAGCGCTAGGCGTGAGACTCATGGTTGCCGTCGGTTCGGTAACCCCGGCGGAAAATATGGTGATAGCCGCCGGAGAGCTAGAGCCATCGACGAGGACCCTGTATCTCTGGCCGTCGAGAGCAAGGGGAATACTAAAATTCTGCATATTACCAAAGTCGGATTCGTTTCCCTCCGTAGCCGGATACCAGGGACGCTCCCAGGTGTTCGGCGTCACTAGACTAAAAACTATGGGCGCATATACGACAATGCCAGAACGGTTGCCGCTAAAAACGCCAGATCCACCGTTAATTTCTATGATTCTCGTATCATTAACAATTGCATCCTCGGCAAAACTGCCGATCACGGCGTAGTTCCCATCAGCGAGGGGCATATTCCTGAATTCCACGTCTAGGATGGCATAGTCATAACTTGCTACATAAACTTCGCAAGCGGCAAGGTAAGCCCCATCCACGCTAGATGCGATGATGGGTCCTAAAAGGATCATACTTTACACTTTTTCCTTACACCAGTGTAAAGCATGATCCTTTAGAACTGGTACTTCTCCAGGTCATACACCTTCATGGTTCGCTCGCAAAAATAGCCGAGCGGCACATGACGGTAATACACT
>JBGSOB010000008.1:0-11841 GCA_041739325.1 Treponematales bacterium | reverse complement strand
GGCTCGCCGGCGGCAGGCTCGCCGGCGGCAGGGATGTCCCTGCTAGGCCGATAAAACGACGTTGCGCGCCACTGACGGCGTAACGCGGCGTGTCAAAACCCGGGCCGGCAAAGAGGGGTGGCTTCTCGGCGGCCGCGTCGTAAAAAGAGGACAGCCCCCCACCATGATCGTAGTGTCCGTGGGAAAGAACGACTGCGTCCAGATGCCCAAGATCTATCCCTAAAAAGCGGGCATTCTCCAAAAAGGCAGAGCTAGCTCCCGAATCAAATAGGATTTCCACCCCATTACAGGCAAGAAAGAGGGCGTAGCCATGCTCCCCCTTAAAGCCTGCCCTTTGGCAGATATTATCCATAAGGGCCGTTATTGTCATATGCCCATAGTCCCATGAATGCTGCTTCCTGTCAATTGGGACGAGTCTCTCTTGACAGGTTATGGGCATTTGCTTATTTTAGAACTGTGGCTGATTTGAGCATATGCTCTATTCAATCCAGGAAATATCTATGTATTTCCTTATATCAATTTATTATACGGAGGTTACTATGCCAGGTTTTGATGCACGTGGACCAGAGGGAGAAGGACCCCAGACCGGTAGGAGAATGGGAAGCTGCGGCCCCCAAGGAGGCGGAGCAGCTGGGAATCGCGGCTTTGGCCCCGGGTGCGGCCGCGGAAGGACTTCTTTTGGAGGGCGTGGGCTTGGCCGCGGCTTTGGCGGAAGACAGCCCTGGTTTGGAGTCGGCTATGCATCGGGGGCGGTACCGGACGCCCAAGCCGGCTTGAGGGCTTCGCTTGAGGCGCGCAAGGCTGCCCTAGAAGCGGAGTTGGCGCGAACGCAGAGCCTCTTAGCCGCGTCCCTGAATGAAAAAGGCTCGACGGAAGAAGGAAAGTGAGGGCCGCGCCACATACGGTGATCGCGGTAGCTTCCGGCAAGGGCGGTACGGGCAAGACGAGCCTCGCCGTCCATCTTGCCCTATGCGCCGCGAGCAGGGCGCATAGCATCCTTGTCGACCTTGACGTAGAAGCTCCCGATTCCCTTGCCTATTTTCCGCAAGCCACCGAAAGCGGCGAAGCCCAAAGCGTTCTTATTAGGGTGCCGCGTTTTCACAAAGAGGCATGCACGGGTTGCGGCCTCTGTGGAAAGGCTTGCCGCTTTGGCGCCCTTTTTTCCATTGGCAAGGTGGTAAGCGTAAATGATAAAATATGCAAGGGTTGCGGCGCCTGCGTTTACGCCTGTCCCGCTGGGGCGCTGACGGAAGAGGATATACGCGTCGGACAGAGTTCCGGCTTCGACACAGGCAGCTTAGCCATCATTGAAGGCAAGATGGATATCGGCGACATCCGCGCCACGACGGTGATTGAGGCAACGAAGAGCCGCGCCGCCGCCCTGAATGCACAGCTAGAGATCCGTGATTGCCCCCCGGGCACATCTTGCACGGCTACCCACTCCATCGAGGGCGCGCATTACGTCATCCTCGTTGCCGAGCCGACTGAGTTTTCCCTCCACGACCTGCGGGGCGCCCTGCGCCTCGTGAGCGAGCGGGGCATGAGAGCCGGGGTCGTCATCAACAAAGACGGCTTTAGCTCTGCCGATATCGAGAGCGCCTGCGCCGAATACAATTTCCCCGTCATCGGACGCATACCCTTTTTACGCGAACGCGCCGTTTCCGGCGCCGCGGCAAGGCTCTGGACGGATGATAAGCCCTTGATGAGCGAGGTGGAAGCCATACTGGCAAAAGCCCTAGCTGGGGCAGAGGAGGCTTCCCCATGCTGACCATAAGCGTTGCCAGCGGCAAGGGCGGGGCGGGAAAAACATCCGTGGCCGCGGCACTTGCCTGCCTGCTTGCGCCTAACTGCGTCCTGGCTGATTGCGATGTTGACGCGGCCAATGGGGCAATAGCCCTGAGGGCAAAAATCATAAGCGCAAAACCCTATGACGCCGGGCCGGGATTTCATATTGATGCCGCTGCCTGCCTTGGCTGCGGGGCTTGCCTCCCCGCCTGCCGCTTTCACGCGCTACGGGCCGGCGCGGCTCTTTCTGCCTACCGCATTGAGGGGGATCTCTGCGAGCGTTGCGGCGCCTGCCTGCCACGCTGCCCCGCCGGGGCCATTAAGCCCTTTGAAAAAAAGGCCGGGGAGCTCTTTATCTCCGGTTCACGGATAGGCATTCCCCTTGTTCACGCCGAACTCATTCCCGGGGAGGACACAAGCGGAAAACTAGTCGCCCTTGTCCGAGAGGAGGCGCGCAGGGAAGCCGGAACAGACAAACATGTAGTGGTGGACGCGCCGCCCGGCATAGGTTGCCCGGTTATAGCCTCCCTGACGCGCTCGGATTGGGTTCTCCTTGTCGTGGAAGCCAGCGCCTCGGGGATTCGGGACGCAGGGCGCTTAGCGGAGCTTTTGCGCGGCATGGGGCGCAAAGCTGCCGTCATCATCAACAAGACGGGCTTAAACCCGGCTATGGACGCAAAAGCCCGCGCTTTAGCCGAGAGTGAGGATCTGCCCCTTGCCGGGGAGATTCCCTTTGACCCTGCCCTGCGCTCCGCGGAGGAAGGCGGCAAGTCCTGGATCGAGCTGGATGGAAAGGCCGCGCAATGCGCGACTGCAGCCCTCAAGGGCTTTATAGAGATACTTCAAAGGAGCACAGATGAAATACGCAGTACCCACGGGTGACGGGAAGACGGTCAGTGATGTCTTCGGTAGGGCCGCAAGCTTTGCCATCTATGACGATGCCGACAAGGCCTGGAAGATCGTGGCTAATGGCGGCATCAATGCCGAGCACGGCGCCGGAACCGGGGCCGTCTCTTTTTTAGCCGAGCAGGGGGTGCAAGCCATCCTTGCTCCGGAACTGGGACCTAAGGCCGCCGCAGCCGCTCAGGCGGCCGGCATGACATATCGCCAGGTCAAAACCGGGTTAAGCCTGGCAGACGCCTTGCTTGCTCAAGCATAAAGGAGACCCCCATGAAAATCGCCATACCCCTCACTGATGGAAAATTATCCGCTCACTTCGGCCACTGTCAGAGCTTTGCCCTACTCTCCGTGGACGAGGGCACAAAAAAACTTCTTGGACAGGAAAACGTCATACCCCCGCCCCATGAACCGGGACGCTATCCGGTGTGGCTCGCCGGCCTGGGCGCAAGCCACATCATTGCCGGCGGCATGGGACAGAGCGCCCAAAGCCTCTTTGCCCGCAATAATATCCAGGTAGTGGTGGGCGCGCCCTCAGAGGCCCCTGAGAAAATAGCGGAGATGTTCCTACAAGGGAAATTGGAGACGGGTGCAAATGCCTGCGATCATTGAGGAATCGCCCCTTGCGGGTAAACGCGGGGCAGCCGCCAGATCGGCGCTTATGCCGCGCACGGAAATCATCGTTTCCTGCCGTGGCGCCGACGGCAAAAACAACGCCTTAGTGGTTGCCTATGCCTGCAATTGCAGCTATGACCCGCCCATGCTTATGGTGGGCATCGTACCCACGCGCCATTCCTACGGGATGATAAAGGAAACCGGGGTCTTTGTAGCCAATCTCGTGCCTGAATCCATGCGGCAGGCCTATCAATACCTCGGCAGCCATTCCGGCCGCGACGAGGACAAGCTGGAAAAGCTGGGCCTGCGCCTGGGCGAAGGTCAAAAGGTCAAGGCTCCTATTCTCTTAGACTGCCCGGTATCCATCGAATGCAGGGTAGTGGATTCGATCCGCACCGGCTCCCATGAGATGTTCGTGGGCAGGGTCGAGTTCGTTCACGCGGACGAAGCCTTAGTAGGCCCTGAGGGAAAGATTGATTGGAAGGGAATAGCCTTTCTCAAGCCCTGAGGAGGGTCCTAATCCTGCCTCAACGGCAGGGCTAGGCCCTTGGAAGTCAGCCAATCAGGCCTAGGTGCCTTATTTTTTTTGCCCGTGCCTATTGCCAGCGCCATGTCCGTTGCCATTGCCGTTGCCGGTACCTTTGCCCTGCCCACCGCCTACTGACGGTCCCGGTTTTGGATCGGCCCCCGGGCAGTGCCCTTGTTGTTTTCCGGTAAGCGGACCCTTCCCATCTTTTCCAGTTCCATCTTTTTGGGGCATGTGACTCTCCTCTGAAGAAATAAACTCAAGATACTCAGTACGGTGAATAATCTAAAAAATACTGGAAGAAATATGTAGGCGGGGCTCTCAACTTAGGGTAGGTAAGGGATTACAATCAAGTTAAATCTACTGGCAAGGCTCCTAAAAAAAGACACAGACTCCCATAAGAATTGTGGCCTTTTTTATCTAGCTCTCCCTATGCTTTTGTATCGTCGACCATTCTAGCGACTTCTATAATCGGCTATCGCCGCTTGCAGGGCCTTTACCCCAAGGAGCGAACAATGCTTCTTGTTTTCCGGTATGCCCCCAAGGGCGGAAACCACGTCATCGTCCGTGATCGCCAGGGCGTCCTTAAGCGACTTTCCGTCAGCCAAACTACAGAGCATGGATGATGTTGCGATAGCCCCAGGACAGCCGAAGGATCTAAAGGCGATCTCGGCTATCCTTTCACCTTTAACCCGAATCCATAGCTTCATTTGATCGCCACAAGCGGGATCGCCTATAAGGGCCAGCCCGTCAGCCTCTATTCCAAAATCATCCGCGACATGGCGGGGATTTTGAAAATGATCTATGACTTGCGCGGTATACCAGAGGACCGGCCCTGAGATCTCTCTGCCCTCATCAGCTAAAGCGGTCTTAGCTTCCTCCCACATATCGATGTTTTCTTCCATAGGCTGATAATAGCAAATGCCCATTTCCCCTGCCAAGGGCCTTGGGCGTCTGAACCAGTTTTTAGGGTTTCAAAGCTATTCGCAAGCGCCTCGCATAATCCTAAAATTACCGAAATTGTTAGGGGTTTTTGCAGGTGGAGGGACAACCTGTTTTAGGGAATAATATCTTGATTTCCGGAGCTTTCGGGCTTAGACTTTAGCCTGAACCCGGAATTCTTAACACTGCGGGTTTTTGGGGGTATTCCATGAATAAAGCCTTCCTCTCCGCAATCCTCTTTTCCGCGCTTTTTCCGCTTGCCCTCCTAACGGCCCAAACCCCGGCTGTCAGAACCCTCGTGGTAGTCAACGAAGCCTGGCCACCCTTCCGCGTCACGGACGCTGACCATCGATTCGGCTTCCGCGGCATAGACACGGACATGCTTGAGCTTATGGAAGCCGAACTCGGCGTTAGGGTCAGCTTTGAGCGCCACCCCTTCGCCCGCTGTTTGGAGATGATAAAGACAAGCAAGGCCGATATCATCACCGGAATAGCCAAGAGCGCAGAAAGGGAAGCCTACATCCGCTATGTCCCCACCTCCTACTTCACCGTGGGTCCGGTTTTTTACACGCAAAAAGGCAAAGGCGCCCTGGTAAAAACCTACGCTGACCTTTACGGGAAAAAAATAGGATACTCGCTCAACTCCGTCTATTTTGAGCCCTTTAACTCGGACATCAAGCTCACTAAAGTTGGCATTTCCACCGAGCTCCAGTTGATACAGATGCTCGCCCTTGGGCGCATCGACCTTACCATCGGCACCAACCCCAACATTGCCTACGATATCCGCGAGCAGGGCTTGAGCGACAAGCTGGAGCAAACTCTCTTCATACCCGAGCAGAAGACGCCCATCTATATCGGTCTCTCAGAGCGGGCAGCCGACCTCATTCCGCGCATAGACGCATTCCTTGCCACCCTCATCAAGAGCGGGCGCATGCAAACCATCGCGGCAAAGTACCGCTAAGGAATGCGGATGAAGGGCGGGAGCCGAACGATACAAAAGGATATTTTCTTCCTCATCTGCGGCGCCACCCTTGCGGCCCTCCTCCTTGTGGGAAGCCTCTTTCAAATCTATTTTTACATTACCCTCGGCAAGTCCCTGGAACGCTATTCAGACTCAACCTCCAGGGCCATTGAAAGCGCCCTGCGCTCGCCCCTCTACACCCTCAGCGACGACATTGTGGTAAACATCGCGCAAGCCTACCTTTCAACCGGCAAGATAGAGGGCATCCGCGTTATTTCCGAAGCAACCGGAGTGATTGTCGACGAGCCCCCGCGGCGTGAAACGGATGCTAGCGCCATCGAAATACTCATTTCCGAATCCGGCATGGATGTGGGAAAGGCATTCCTCTGGTTCTCCGACGTGGAGCTTCGTTCATCCTTGAGGAACCTCGCGCTCATGACGGCCGGTTTCCTTCTAGGCGTCATGGTAGCCCTCACCCTTTCCCTTTTCATCGTCTTCAGATGCTACTTGGTAAAACCCTTTTCCCCCATCCTCACCGGGATACAGGCAATCGGGGAAGGCGAATACGGCCATCGCATCCAACGCGGCCGCCACGAGGACCTGAATCTTCTCATAGACACCGTCAATTCGATGGCAGAAAATATTTTGGGGGCCAACCACCGCCTGCTTGAGAGCGAGCGCCGCTACGGCGCTGTATTTGACACCAGCTTCGTGGCGGTCTTTATACACGATGCAAACGGCAAGATCCTTGACGTAAATCGGGCCATGCTCCAGATGTTTGGCCTGAATGATAAGACCGAGGCTCTGTCCTACGATATTGAAAAGGACTACTCAGCCAAGGAAAACGACATCCCACCCCTAAAGAGAACCTGGGCGGATGTCATTACCGGAGCAGAACGGAATTTCTCTTGGTTTGCGCGTCGACCCCACGACGGGTCCATCTTTCCCACAGAGGTTAATCTGCGCAGGGTTGATCTTACCGACGGCCCCTACATTTTAGCGAACGTGATCGACCTCAGCGAGCGCAGAAAAATTGAGGAACAGCTCATCCAAGCCCAAAAAATGGAGGCTGTGGGATTGATGGCAGGGGGTCTGGCCCATGATTTCAACAACATTCTCGCGGGCATCACCGGGTCCGTTTCCCTCCTTCAATTAAAGGCAGAGAGGGGAGAAATACTGGAAGAGGATGAACTGGCCCAACATTTGGAAACCATCAACGACGCCGCCTTCAGGGCGGCCAACGTGGTAAAAAAACTGCTAAGCCTTTCAAAAAAGCAGGAATTCCACACCAAACTCATGGATTTCAGGGATGTTCTTTCCCATGTCCTAGCCATAGTCTCCAGCAGTATGGACAGGTCCATTGAAATAGTGACAAGCAATCCGAGCGATCCCCTCATGATCATGGGAGACCCGACTCAGCTGGAACA
This sequence comes from Treponematales bacterium, assembly GCA_041739325.1. Classification (GTDB taxonomy): domain Bacteria; phylum Spirochaetota; class Spirochaetia; order Treponematales; family JBGSOB01; genus JBGSOB01. The sequence goes on along the minus strand of JBGSOB010000008.1, from coordinate 4,688 downwards.
GGTTGTCCTAAACATCATCGTGAACAGCGCCCATGCCATGACGCTCATGCGGCCCAGCGGGCAGGCCTGGGGAGGCAAACTCCTTGTGACCTGGGGGGCTTGCGTGCCGGACGATGCCTTTAGAAGGATTCATCCCCAAGCGCAACAAAAGGCCTACCACCTCCTCTGCATTAGGGACAGCGGCGTTGGCATGTCGGCCGACACCCTGGCTAAAATATTCACACCCTTTTTCACGACAAAGGAAACCGGCACAGGCTTGGGCCTTTCCATGGTCTACGGCATCATCAAGTCCCACGAGGGATTTCTCACCGTCTACTCCGAACCGGGGCTTGGAACCTCCTTTAACATCTATCTTCCCCAGGCAGACGGCAGTCAGGCAGGGCTTGAGGAACGTCAGATGTCGCTTGCTGCCTTTAAGGGATCGGGTAGGGTTTTAGTGATTGACGATGAAGAGCTCTTTCGCAGCAATCTTGCGGCAATCCTTGAGGAAATAGGATTCACAGTGATGCAGGCCGACGACGGCGAGGAAGGCTTGAGCAGTTTTAGGGACAACGCAAAATCAATCAGCTTCGTGATGCTGGATATGGTCATGGCTAAAAAATCCGGTCGCGAATGCTTTACCGGAATCAAGGCTAACTACCCAGATATCCCCATCATACTTATGTCCGGCTTCCGCCAAGACCCGCGTATCGAGGAAACCCTGGAGGAGGGCGTGAGCGCCTTCCTCCAGAAACCCTTCGATACCAAGAGCCTGCTGGATGCCCTGCGTAGGGTAAATCCCAGCGGCTCCTGATAGCCTGGGGATGAAGCCTCATTCCTATTTCTTGAGAATCTTCCCCAGAACCTCTTCCTTGCTGATCTTCTTTGTGCAGAAGAACCAGTCGTAGCAGGTAAGATCCTTGCTCTCCATGCGCTCCTTGGCAACTCCACAGGAGCCGGCGGTGGGAACGATAACGTCGTCGCCGGGACGCCAATCTGCCGGGGTGGCGATGCTGAATTCGTCAGCCGTCTTGAGGGCTTGCACCACGCGGATAAGCTCGTCGAAATTCCTTCCCATGGAGAGCGGATAGTAGATCATGGTGCGGATTACGCCCTTGGGGTCTATGACAAAAACGGCGCGCACCGCTTTGGTGTTGGATTCTCCTGGCTGAATCATGCCGTACTTTTTTGCCACTTCCATCGTGATGTCCTCGATGAGGGGGAACTTGACTTCAACGTCCTTCATGCCCTTGTACTGGATTTTTTCCTTGATGGTGCGCAGCCAGGCGATATGAGAGTAGAGGCCGTCCACCGAGAGCCCCACCAGCTTACAATTGAGCTCGGTGAATTTGGGTTCCAAGGTTGCAAAGGTCATAAACTCCGAGGTGCACACCGGGGTAAAGTCAGCAGGGTGGCTGAAGAGAATGACCCAGGATCCTTCATATTGCTTGGGAAAATCGATGGGCCCTTGAGTTGTGACCGCCTTGAAGGCCGGGGCTTTCTCGCCTATTCGAGGCAGGCTCACCGCGACATTTTCGCTGTTTTCCATAATGATCTCCTAAACGTATTTTTTTTCCCTCTTCCCATACGGGCGGGATAAACGCGGGGCCCTTCGAGCCCCTACGTTCAAAGTTCCTTTGACACGAGCTCTTCACTCCGCCCCGGCGTGGGCAAAAGGCCCACCCAAAGGCTCCCGGCGGAGGCGAGGCCGACTATTAAAACCTTGAGCCAGAGCCCCGGCAGGGCGAAGGCCCCAATCGTAGCGCAGGCCATCATGGCTACAATGGAGATAAGCTTGCCCCGGGCGCTGATGCGGCCCTCCTCCACGAAGAGCCGCACCGCGGGCCCAAAGCGCTTGTGGCCTATCAGCCTGTCGTAGGCCCGGCGATTGACCCGCAGGAAGCAAAAGGCGGCGAGTATCCAAAAGATTGTCGTGGGCAGGCCGGGCATAAAAATTCCCACCCAGCCCACGCCAAAGGCCACCCAGCCTAGTAGGGCAAGGACTCTCCGTTTTAGCGGACTGAGTATCCGTCCCCCCGCGCCCTAAGCTTGCTCTTTCATTTTTTAAACGTCCGCCAGAGGGATTCCCAGGGCCTTTGCCACGCCCGCGCCATAGGCGGTGTCGGCTTTAAGGCAATTGCCGATATGGCGCGCCTTGATCTCTTGGGGCGCGTCGCCCATTGCGCGGGCGGTATTGGCAAAGAGGGCTTCACGCTGCGCGGGATTCATCAAGCGGAAGAGGGCTCCCGGTTGGCTGTAATAATCGGCGTCGTCTTCCCGGAAATCCCAGTTGTCGGCCGCGCCGGAAAGATCCAGCGGCGGATCCTTGACTTCTGGCTGTTCCTGCCACTCGCCGTAGGAATTGGGTTCGTAGCCCAGGGTTCCACCGTAGTTTCCGTCAACGCGCATGGAGCCGTCGCGATGGTAGGAGTGGTAGGGACAGCGCGGGGCGTTGACCGGTATCTGGTGGTGGTTGACGCCGAGACGGTAGCGTTGCGCGTCGCCATAAGAGAAGAGGCGGCCCTGCAGCATCTTGTCCGGGGAAAAACCAAGGCCGGGAACGATATTAGCCGGGTTAAAGGCCGCCTGCTCGACGTCCGCGAAATAATTCTCTGGGTTCTTATTGAGCTCAAAGACCCCCACCTCGATGAGGGGATAATCCTTGTGATACCAAACCTTCGTAAGGTCAAAGGGGTTATAGGGCATTTTTGCCGCGTCGGCTTCCGGCATTACCTGGATGAACATCTTCCAGCGGGGAAAGTCCTTGCGCTCGATAGCCTCGAAAAGGTCGCGCTGATGGCTCTCCCTATCCTTGGCCACCAGAGCCTCGGCCTCGGCGTCGCTTAAGTTCTTGATGCCCTGCTGGCAGACAAGGTGGTACTTGACCCAGAATCGCTCCCCCTTGGCGTTGATCATGGAAAAGGTATGGGAACCAAAGCCGTGCATATGACGGTAAGAGGCGGGGATTCCGCGCTCGCTCATCGTGATGGTGACTTGATGGAGGGCTTCGGGCAGATGTGTCCAAAAGTCCCAATTGTTCTTGGCGCTGCGCAGATTGGTCTTAGGGTCGCGCTTGACGGCGTGGTTTAAGTCCGGGAATTTCAGAGGATCGCGAAGAAAGAAAACGGGGGTGTTGTTTCCCACCAGGTCCCAGTTTCCCTCCTCGGTGTAGAACTTCATGGCAAAGCCGCGGATGTCACGCTCGGCGTCGGCGGCGCCCCTCTCGCCGGCTACGGTAGAAAAACGCACGAACATTTCCGTCTTTTTACCTATCTGGGAAAAGATCTTCGCCTTTGTGTATTTGCTGATGTCATGGGTCAGGGTGAAGGTCCCGAAGGCCCCCGAGCCCTTGGCATGCATCCGCCTTTCGGGGATGACCTCCCTGTCAAAGTGGGCAAGCTTTTCCAAGAACCATACGTCTTGGAGGAGTTGGGGCCCCCGCTTCCCGGCCGTCATGACGTTCTGGTTGTCCGCCACCGGGGCGCCGTTTCTGGTAGTCAACTTTTTACCCTCAGCCATTTCTTCCTCCCCTTTCAGCCCGCAGGCCTTTTATTCTTATGGGCGGCATCGGCCGCCCCCGCGTCGCAATCCTTGCAATAACCGCGAACCTCAACCTGGGCCTCGATAGCCCGGCCATAGGCCTGGAGTGAGGGCGGCAGGCGCAAATCGTTGAGAGAATCACTCGTGAAATCCACTATCTTGCCACAGCTCAGGCAAAGAAAGTGATGGTGCCTTTCCTGCTTGGGGTCAAAGCGCTGGCTCTCTTGCCTGGGGCCCACCGTTGAAATCAATCCTAGGTCGGCAAGGGTCCACAGGCTCCGGTACACCGTATCCAGGGATAGGCCGGGGATACGGGGCTTTAGCGCCTCAAAGATCGCCACCGCGTCTGGATGGTCCTCACGCCCCTGGATTTCCTTAAAAATTTCCAGGCGTTGAGAGGTTATCTTGAGCCCCGCCGCCTTGGCGACCGCTTTGAAGCGTTTGACTTCCTTGGCTATGCCTTTTTCCACGATCCCTCTAATTAGGATTCATTCTTATTTAGAGGGTAAATCCCCATACCGCAAAAGTCAAGTATTTTTATAAAGCTTTACATGACAGGGCCTGGCCTATGGATTATGCTTGGCGCGGAGGAATCCATGACACAGAAAAAAGAAAGCCGCCTGGCCCGTATCGCCGCCGCCATCCTCGCATTCACCTCTTTCGCGATTATGGTATGGGTGAACGCCCTCGCCAACGCCCTGCCCCTCAACGGGGTCAATACCGGTCAGCTCTCAGACGAGATCCCCAACCTCTTCGTGCCGACAGGCCTGACCTTCTCTATTTGGGGCCTTATTTACCTCCTCCTCTGCCTCTTTGCCTTTATCGTCCTCACGCAGGCCCTGTCAAAAAAACCCTTTAGCGGGGCCTGGGAGCCCCTCGATTCCTTAATTTTTTCCCTAAACGCCCTTGCCAATGCCGCATGGATATTCGCCTGGCATTGGCGCTTGTTGCCGCTTTCCCTCGCCCTTATGCTCGTCATTCTCGGCAGTCTCATTTTCCTGGCAGAAAGGATGTATCGTCGGCTTAGCCCTGGGGGCGCCCTTCATCAGGCTGCTTCTCCCCGCGCGCCCGCCATCATCAGAAGGGGCCTGAGCCTGCCTATTCACGTCTACCTTGGCTGGATCTGCGTAGCAACTATCGCCAATGTTACGGCCCTCCTAGTGAGCTTG
>JBGSOB010000237.1:0-7516 GCA_041739325.1 Treponematales bacterium | reverse complement strand
CCGCGCCGGAGCGGCGGCTGGGCTTTCTCTCTTGGCCATCTCCCGGCCCCTTGCCTTTGACGCCCTTGACGACTACCGCTGGCGCCTTATGCGCTCAATAGATCTTCGCTTGAGCCTCTCCGCCCTGGATGCCGCCCTGGGCTCGGGGGCCCTGCCGGAGGAGGAGATTCCGGAGCGATCCTGGCGGCCCTGCCGGGCAGAGGATATGGCCCAGCTCTTTGCCAGCGTCCCCACGGCCCTTTCCAACGCCTCCGCCCTCCTTGAGGAAGCCGAGCCGGCCCAGGCCTTTCTCTCCTCCAGCCCCATCTTTCCCGCCTACAGCATTCCTTCGTCCGAGTCCCTTCCCGGCCTCAATCCCGGCAAGACCCTGAGCGCGGGGCAGGCGGAGGCACTCCTGCGCCGCCTCTGCCGCGAGGGTATCGGCCGGCGCTACGGGGCTGGTGGCTACCTGCGCTCCGACATCTCCACCCGCCTTGACCGCGAGCTTGCCATGATAGGGGCTAAGGGCTTTGCCCCCTACTTCCTGACGGTTCGGGATATCGTGCGCGGCTGCCCGCGTACCTGCGGCCGGGGCAGCGCCGCATCGAGCATCGTTTCCTACCTCCTTGAGCTTACCCACGTTGATCCCCTTGAGCACGACCTCTACTTCGAGCGCTTTTTAAACGAGGGGCGCAAAGACCCTCCCGACATCGACATCGACTTTCCCTGGGACGAGAGGCCGGCCCTTTTGGCGTCTGTGTTCAAGCGCTATGCGGGGCGCTCGGCTATGGTTGCCGACCACTGTTTTTTTAGGCGCCGCGGCGCCCTGCGCGAAGTGGGCATTGCCTTCGGCTCAAGCGATGCCGAGCTTGAGGCTTGGGCTGGCCTGCATTCCGCCGGGCGCTGGGATGAGATTCCCTTTGGCCCCCGCCGTTCGGCAGAGCTTTTGCGCGGTTTGCCGCGCTACGTGGGGCTTCACCCCGGCGGGGTAGTTATCGTCCCCGGCCCCATTACGGACTACCTTCACGTCCAGCCCTCCCTGGCCGGGTATCCCCTGGGCGCCTGGGAAAAGGAGGGGGTTGAGGCTTCCGGCTTAGTCAAGATAGACCTCTTGGGCAACCGCTCCCTGGCCGTCCTGCGCGACTGCATCGAACTCTGCCGCCCCCTTCTCCCCGCTGACCGCAAGATCGAGTGGGGGGATTTTTCCGTGGTTCATGACCGCGCCACGCGGCGCCTGATTGAAGCCGGGGACAGCCTGGGGGTTTTCTACGTTGAGTCGCCGGCTACCCGCAGCCTGCTTAAAAAGATGGGGCGGGGCGACTACGAGCATCTGGTGGCCGCCTCTTCCATCATCCGGCCGGCGGCTAATCGCTGGATAGGGGAGTACCTGGACCGCTTGCACGACTTGAGCTGGGAGCGGCTGCCGGAGGCGGTGGAAGATGCCTTGCGCGAAACCTACGGCATCATGGTTTACCAGGAGGATGTGTCGCGGGTTGCCCAGGCCGCCGCCGGTTTTGACGCCACGCAGGCGGACGGGCTGCGCAAGGTCCTCACGAAGAAAGACCGCCGGCTGCGCATCCCGGCCTTCCGCGACTCTTTTTTCTCAGGCTGTCGCGAGCGGGGCATACGGGAAGACCAGGCTTCCAGGATTTGGGAGATGATGCTCTCCTTTGACGGCTATTCCTTTTGCAAGGCCCATTCGGCTTCCTATGCCCTCGTCTCCTACAAGCTTGCCTACCTCAAGGCCCGCCGCCCCCTGGAATTCCTGTGCGCCGTCGTCAACAACGGCGGCGGCTTTTACTCGCGACAGGTCTACCTCAACGAGGCCAGGCGCCTAGGCTTTGCCCTCTTGCCGCCCCACGTCAACCATTCTCAGGCCCTCTATACCCTGGAATACGGGGCGCCTGGTGCGGGGAGCTCTGGTATGGAGACACTCGGGTCGGCTACGCCCCAGGGCAAGCCCGCTCTGCGGACGGGGCTCTCCCAGCTCAAGGGCATATCAGCCGCCCTCTGCGCCCGCCTGACTGCTGCGCGAGAGGGGGGCGGGCCCTTCAAATCCTTGGAAGATTTCTGCCGCCGCGGCCACCCCGACAAGTCTGAGCTGCGCTCCCTTGTCCTTTCCGGGGCCTTGGACGGCCTGGGGCCCTGGTCAGGCTCTATGCCCGCCACCCGCCCGGCCCTTCTCTGGGCCTGGGAGGGCTTGGCCGCCCCTGGGGGGAAGGGCGCTGGGGCGGAGAAGTACGCCGGGGCGGAGTCGGTGGCGGAGGCCCAGAACGAACTCTTTGCGCGCCAGGATCCACCCTGCCCGGCGGGGGACTACCAGAGCGCGGAAAAGCTTTCAGACGAGCAGGCCTGCCTGGGCCTCCTTGTTTCCGGCCACCCGGCATCCCTCTTTAACGGGCGGGCATTGAAGGCGGCCGCCCTGCGCGGCCTGAACAAGCCCATCGATTCCCGCTGTATCGCTCAGGCCCGGGGGCGGACGGTCTGCCTCTGCGGAACCCTTGCCGCGGGCAAGGAAATCCTAAGCTCAAACGGAAAGGCCATGGGCTTCCTTTCCTTTGAGGATGAGTACGGGATATTCGAGACGGTGCTTTTCCCTCAAGCCTATGAGCGCCTTATGCCGATATTAGAAGGGAACAGGGCTTTTCTCGTAGTCGGCCTGGTGCAGGACGACTACGGCAGCCTATCCATTGAGTTGCGTGACCTTGTCGGCCTTTCCCGGCCGCTAAGCGTGTATCGTCGGGGAGTATCATGAGGGTGGCTATTTTCTGCTCCCCCGCGGACGCGGCGGAGAGCCTGAGCCTATTAAACGCCTTTCGAGACCTGCGCATAGACGCCTTTGCCCTCAAGGTCCGTAAGGACTGGGAAAATCTGCGCATTAGCGAACTGCAGGGCTATGTGGAGCAGATAAGCCACTACCTTGTCATCTGGTCGGCGGCCAGCCGCGACGAAACCTGGCTGCCCTTCGTTGTCGGGCATTCTTTGGGACGGGGCTTCCATACCGCCCTCTACCGCATAAACCCGGATTTTAGGGTGGCTACCTATCTTTCCAGCCTCCCCGTTATAGACACGGTGGAGGAGCTTTCTACCTTTTACATCGTTGAGCAGTCTCTCTATCTTTCCGAAAGGGAAAAAAGCAACGCCCGGCGCGAGCTCTTCGATATGGGGCTTTCATTTACGGTTGAGGGCATGGCCGGCTGCGTCAAGGACGGCAACCTCAAAGCGGTGGACCTCTTTATTCAAACCGGCATCTCCGCCGACGCCCGCGACCGCCACGGCGTGCCCCTCCTCTGTTTGGCCGCTCGCTATAAGCACCGCCGCGTTTTGGAGCTCCTCTTGGAGCGGGGGGCAAGCGTGGACTCCCAGAGCGATGACCGCGGCAACTCCGCCCTCATGGATGCGGTCGCCTGCGGCGCGGCGGAGATAGTCGGGGATCTTTTAGCCGCCAAGGCCTGCCCTGACCTCCAGTCAAAAGACGGGCAGACGGCCCTCATCATCGCCATTGGCCGCCATGACGCCCTTATTACCGGCATCCTTCTCTCCGCCGGAGCAGATCCGGATATCCAAGACAAACTGGGTTTTTCCGCCCGCAAGTACGCCGCCCTCTTCCACAAAGCGGAGATCACTATTCTCTTTGACAAACTCGCCCCGGCGGATTCCGCTTAGGCGGATTCAGCCAAGGCGGACTCCGCCAAGGCGGACTCCGCCTAAGCCCCGGCCTAGCGAATATCAAAGGCCCAGTCCCGGCCACGGTTGTTGTCCCAGTTCCAATTATTATCCCTAAAGCAGATATTGAGGCTCGCCGCGTCGGGGTCAAGCGCCAGCCTTGCCTCCCAGAGCCCTGCGCCCCGGTAGCTCAGCACTGCCTCGGCGCAGTCCTGCCACTCATTGACGCCGTAGTGTGCTATGGGCGGGTTGAGAGTTCCGGCGCTGTAGATGATGTCAATCGCTTTTTTCCCTTTGACGATGCCCGCGTTGCGCGCTTCTACCAGGGGCTTGAGCCTGAAGCGCCAATCCTCCCCGGCTTTGTTGTCCCAGCCCTCTTTGCGCTTGACGGCAAAGGCAATATCCTCAACCCAGGAAGGGATGTCTATGTTCGCCTCGGCGTAGCCGCCGGGGAGGCCGTACTTGCTCAGGGGATAGTCGCAATAATCCATCGTAAGGTCAAAGCTTTCTTGCCAATTTCCCCACGAGGCATGGAGGATGGCGCCTTCCCCGGCCTGCGGCCCGGAATAACGTATGTTTAAGACCATGTCGCGGAGACTGAGGCTGACGGCGCTTTCCAAGATGCCCTGGCAGGAGGGGCTGCCCCCCAGGTCAAAGACCTGGCCCTCCCCACTCAGCACGCGGTAGTAGAGATTGCGCGCGTCGGGGGGGAGGGAGAAAACGGCAACGCGATAGCCAAACTCGTTGGCTATGAGATCCACGCTTTCGTAGAGACGGGAGGGATCGCTTCCGTAGAAGAGTTTGAAGTGCTGGGTTCTGAATATCTGATTTTCAAAGCTTGACTCTTGAGCCTGGGCGCCGGCAGCAGACTCGCCACATGGCGTCTCGCCATCAGGCGCAGCGCTATCGAGGGTAGAGCCATCGGGGAGGAGGCTGAGGGCCGCCCTGCGGCCGCGGATAAGGCGGCAATCTCCCAGGGGCCCGCAGAGCCTCAGACTAAACACCTCTGGGGCCGCCTCAAGCCTCGCGCCCGATAAGGCAGACGGCTAGGGCTTCAAGCGCTTCGCCGCGGCCAATCTCTCCCAGGGCCTCGGCGCTCTTTGCCTTAAAGGAAAGCCTTTCTTTTTCAATGCCCAAGCAGGCTGCAAGGCTTTCGCGTATCGTCTCGCGGTAGCCAGAAAGCCGAGGTTTTTCCAGAATCACCGTACAGTCTATATTGATGATCCCCCAGCCTGATTGCCTCAAGAGCTCGCGCACCGCTTGCAAGAGGCGGCGGGAATCCGCGTTTTTCCATTGCATGTCCGAGGGGGGGAAGTGGAAGCCGATATCGCCTAGGCCTGCGGCTCCCAAGAGGGCGTCGATAATGGCGTGGATTAAAACGTCCCCGTCCGAATGGGCTTCTTCACCCTTGTCAAAGTCTATCTTCACCCCACCTAGCATGAGGTCGCGGCCGTATACCAAGCGGTGGCTGTCCCAGCCCTGTCCCACGCGAATGTCTGCCAACGTCATGAGAGGTCCTGGGCAAAGGTAATCTTTATATTTTCCACCAAGCCGGGTACGGAAGATACCGGGCCGCGGTAAAGCTGCCATATCTCTGAGTCGTCGGTGAATTCCCGCTCTGGCCACTGAGCGACTGCTTTCTCATGGGCCTCTAGGATGCCGGGGTAGGCAAAGCCCTGGGGGGTTTGAACGGCCATGACGCGGGCGCGGTTTAAGTGGCGCAGAATGATGCCCTCCTCGTCGACTTCCTTGCAGCTGTCTACGGTGGGAATGAGGGGGACGGCCGCCCCATGGGCTTGGCATTGATCAAGGACGGCGCGGATGAGGGCGGGGCTTAGGAAGGGGCGGGCGCCATCATGGATAAGCACGTAGTCTGGGGCCATGTCCGCCAAGGCCCGAAGGCCGTAGAGGACTGACTCCCTGCGGCTCTTCCCGCCGGGGATGATGCGCAGGCAGCCGCCGTAGCTTGCAAGGAGCTCGGGGTCAAGGGCGTCGCGGGCGGCTTCCTCCTGCCCCGGCGGGCAGGTAATGACGATGCTGGAAAAGCTTTTGGTTTGAATGAAGGCGCGCAGGGCGGCGCAAAGGACGGTTTCGCTCTTGCCGCCCGCATTGCCGGGAAGGAGGCGGAACTCCTTCTTCGGTCCGGCTCCCATGCGGCTGGAGGAGCCGGCCGCCGTAATCAGGGCGGCGGCCTGGGCGGCCATTCTATTTTTCCAAGTGGGAGAAGATGAGCTCCTCCACGTCTTCCTTGGATTTATTCAGGGAGAAGGAGATTTCATCTTCCAGGAGCTTGAGGGCGGAGTCGTAGAGCTTGCGCTCCAGTATGGGCAGCTCCTTGATCTTTGAGCGGTGGTAGAGGGAGCGCACGATGGTGGCAATATAGAGCACTGAGCCCTTTTTGAGCAAATCCAGGTTCATCTGGTAGCGGAGCTTCCAATCCGAGGGGATGGGCTCATACTGCTCGGAGATGAGGGCGAGGGCGCGCTCGGCGTCCTTCTTGGGCACGATGGCGCGGATTCCCAGTTCCTTTGCCTTGTCGACGGGGACCATGACGGTCATGTCGGAAACCTCAAGGTAGATGACATAGTAGGGAACCTTCTTGTCCTTGAAGAGCTTGTTTTCGATCTTGAGGATCTTGCCTACGCCTTGGCTGGGGTAGACGATCTCTTGATTGACCTTGAAATCCGCGTCTGGGTGGTTCTGGGCTTTAGGGCTCATGTTCGCAGGAGCATAGCAGAAAAAAGGGAAATAAACAAGCAAGGGGCCTCTCCCCGAGGCTCTGCCGATGTTTTATAGTAGAGGAAGAGGGAAGCCTATGCAGATCGTAAATGTTGCCATTGCCGGCTCGGGGAATATGGGCTTAAGGCTCATGTCTCTCTTGCATCAAAAACGTGATTATTTTCTTTTCAAGCAAGGACTTGAACTTCGAGTTACCGCAGTCGCCGATTCCTCCGGCTTTATTGCCGACCATGCCGGTCTTGACTTAAGCAAGCTGATCGCGGCTAAGGAGGGGGGCAAGAGCATCTGTAGCCTTGGGGAAGATGCCGGGGCAAAGACCTCCGGCGCCCAAGAGTCTGGCGGCTATGGGAGCCCCCTCAGCTCGGCATGTTTCCGGGGTTTGGCGACTCTTGAGGGGCGGGATTCTTTTTTAGACGCCGCCCGAGCGGACATCCTGGTAAATCTTCTTCCCACTGACGTCGTTTCCGGCGAGCCCGGCGGGGCCCTCATGGCAGACGCCATGAATCGCTCCATCTCCGTCGTCTGCGCCGATAAGGGGGCGCTGGCCCTCAAGCTGGGGCAGTTGGAAGACCAGGCAAAACTCAAGGATATCGGTTTTGCCTATTCAGCCGCCGTAGGCGGTGGCCTTCCCCTCTTGCCCCTCTGCCGTCGCGATCTCGCCGGGGCGCGCATCATCCTCTTTGAAGCCATCTTGAGTAATACCGTCAACACGATTCTAGCCCGCATGGCCGAAGGCTCGAGCTTCGACGTGGCGTGGCTTGAGTCGATGGAACTGGGCTATGCGGAAACCGACCCGCGGCTCGATATCTCTGGCCTGGACACCGGGGCAAAGCTGGCAATCTTTTCCGGGGCCGTCCTCGGGCAGTATCGCCGTGTATCCGACTTCAATGTTGTTGGAATCTCCGGCTTGGAACCAGACCGACTGCGGGCGGCCCGGCGCGAGGGGCGGGAGCTCAAGCTTATCGCCCGTGCCCGCCTTGATGGGGACAGCTACAGCCTGAGCGTCGCTCCGGAGGAGATCCAAGCCATGCATCCCCTAGCCAGGGTAGGCCCGGGGACAACCGGGGCTTGGATAGAAACCGACTGCGGGGGAGACTTCTTTATAGCCCAAAGATCCCAGGATGCAGGGCCT
>JBGSOB010000216.1:0-34746 GCA_041739325.1 Treponematales bacterium | reverse complement strand
CACAGAGGGTCTGCATTTGTTCAAAAAGTGTAAAGTATGATCCTTGAGAAGTGTAAAGGATGATCCTTTACTGTACCCTGGAACTCCATAATAAGATTCCCCTCGTCATGAGTGATGAGGTTGTCGCGCCCAATGCCTCCTACGAATTCCACTTAGATTACGGCCCCATCTACGCGGGGGACAGGTCGGCCACGGTCAGTATCGCCTATAACGGCACAAAAACTTTTAGCTTTACCGTGGTAGGCCGCGGCCGTCCCGCCGCCGCCACCCAATTCAGCCATGGAACCGAGGTTTTTTCAAAAATCTGGGGAGGCTATGGCAATTCACAAGACGAAATGCCCAGCGCCATGGTCACGGATGCCGCGGGAGATATCTATTTTGCCGGTAACGGTAAAAGCATCTCGGGAGATTCTTTCTACTACGATATTTTCATTGCCAAGGTTGACTCCGCCGGCGACCTTGTGTGGCAAATGCGCTACAGCTCCGAGTGGGACGACAGAATGAAGGACCCTGGCCAAAACGATGAGTCCGGCGGCTCGGCCCAGTCTTTGGCCATTGACCCATCAGGAAACATCTACCTTACCGCCTCCGTCGGCAATGGCGCAAACAGCTCCTACCTTGGGCTCGTTATGAAAATAGACCCGGATGACGGCGCCGAAATCTGGCGTAAATACTGGTTCCCCGACACCGCCCGACTCACTTACACCGACGCCGCCGATCCCTACGGAATCATCGCTACCGCTGATTCCGTTTTACTCACCGGCGTAGCCCGTGACAATACCATTGGCCAAGTGGGTGTCTTCGTAGCAAACCTCAACCCGGCTGATGGCGCCCACCGCTGGAGTCGCCTCATAGACCCCAGCCCAGGCTATAACGACCGCGGCTTCAGCATTGCTTTGGCGCCCAATGGTTCCCTCAACATCGGCGGCTGGTACGGCTCGGGCGATACGGGCTTTGCCTGTCAGCTCAACTATACGACTACCGACGCCACGGTTACCTGGGCAAAGACTGTCGCTATGGGATCGGGAAGCAACTTAAACTGCGTTTCAACTGACGCAAGCAGCAATATCTACTTCTCCGCCGACAGACGGGGCGCAAGCACCTATTTCTCCATCATCAAGCTCGCTGCAGACGGCAGCTTTAGCGCCGGAAAGACCTTCACCGGGGCATCCGGGGACAACCATGCAACTAAGGTAGTGAAGGTTGTCGGCGATTCGGTATACCTAGGCGGCCGCTACTCCTACCCAGGCTTGGATACGGCCAGCGGAGACGCCCTCCTCCTTAAGTTGTCGGCCGCGGATCTTTCCTATCAATGGGGCGGGCTCTACTACACGGGCGTCGGCCCCGCCACGGTCTGCGAGCATCATATTAAGGGCATTTCCGTACTGGGCGACAATCTTGTGCTCTTCGGGCAGGTCTACACCGGAAGCATGAATTACCACCGCTATTTCGGCCATTGGTACAACGCGACGGTAGTCGATGATGTCGCACTTGAGGATTACGCGCCCAGCATCGCAGACGTAAGCGTCAGCGCCCAGGTCATGGTTAATGCCGGCCTCGTGACCGGTTCCACTAACGGCGGCGTCTATGAAAGCTTAAGCGGCTACAACATCGAATACCAAGATGCCACCGCAAAGAATGCCGACACGAACGGCGTTAACACGGATGGGGATATCTTCCTCATGAAGCTCAATATGCAACCCTAAGCCAGGTAGGGGAAAACCCCTACGGTTTTCCCCTACAACCCCTTTCCGTGGAGCATGGATATCAGCTACAAAATCGCCTTGCATGAGTAATATTGTTTAGGCTATGCTGATGCTTGTCATACACTCAAGTGGCTAGGTAGGATATTCATGATTTTGAACATAGTCCTTTTTTTTGGCGGCATCGCCGTTCTTTGGCTTTCATCGGAAGTCGTTACCCGCAAAATCACCCCCATCGCCCAAGCCCTCGGGGTAAACGACCTTGTCATAACGGTTTTGGGGGTAAGCGTCCTTTCATCCCTGCCCGAGCTTACCATTTCCGCCTTTGCCATCGCGGCGGGCAACTCCGAGCTGTCCATCGGCAACGTCATCGGCTCGAATTTCGTTACCCTCACCTTCGTAACGGCCCTCTGCGCCTTCATCCGCCCCATCAATATCCATGAGGAGATTCGCGAGCGGGAATCTTCCTGGATGATCCTTTCATCCGCCTTAGTCATGGTGCTATCCCTGGATGGAAAGCTTTCTCGCTTTGACGGCCTCATCCTCATCATTTCTTACCTGCCCTACATAGTCAGCGTCATTCTCAAGGCCCGTTCCCAGAAATCTGAAAGACGCGAAAAACCCCAAGGCAAGATGTGGCTCCACGTACTCCTATCCATAGCCGGCATTGCCGGAATCATCATCTCCGCAAAGGTGGCCCTCGATTCCGGGCAGTTCCTCGGTTTAGCCCTAGGCATTCCTCCCCTAGCCTTGGGCGTTATCCTCTTTGCCTTCGGTACAAGCCTGCCTGAGCTTGCCATTAGCCTTTCGGCTACCTTTAAGAAAAAGGCAGACGTCACTATCGGCGAGGTCTACGCGTCCAACATCTTTACCCAGCTTGTCGTCTTGGGCATTTGCGCCCTCGTAAGCCCAATAGCGGTTTCTAAGGAAATGTTAGGCTTTGCCATGCCCTTCCTTATCCTCGCCGCCGTCCTCATCCAAATTTTCGTAACCTCAGGCCGCAAGCTCAACCGCATCGAAGCGGCCGTCCTCATGGGCATGTATGGCCTCTTCGTCGCTTCCAACTTCTGGAAACTCCCCAGCTTAGACAGCTTGATCGGTTGGTAAAAAAAGGCCGGGTATCGGATAACCCGATAACCCGGCCTTAAGTACCAAGGCGCCAGCTTTAGAGCCGCCGCCATTTCCGCTTTGTCTTGAGCCTAACGAATCTTTCCAATGTTTTCCGCGTTTATCTGCCCGCCTAAAAAGTTCAGGTAGGCAATGAAGATCTCCGCGTCTGAGGAAAATTCATTGACAAGCTTCTTTCCCTTGAGGGCTGTGTAGCCGTCGCCGCCGGAGGCAAGAAAGTTGGGAACGGCGAGCACGTAGTTCTTTGAAAGGTCAAGCGCGGCGCCACCCACCATAATGGCGCTCAGGCGCTCCCCTGCGGGTTTGGCCGCGTCAATAGTAAAGCTCAGGCCGGCAACCTGGGGAAAGCGCCCGTCAGGGTCGGGGAGCTTGGATACGCCATTCTCCAAGGCCGCCTTGAGGTCAGCCCCGCTAAGCTCTATGGTCATGGCATAATTGCCAAAGGGCATGACGGTGAAGACGGATTTTTTGCTGATATCCCCTATTTGAATTGAGTCGCGGATTCCGCCCCCGTTCCAGATGGCGGCGTCGGCCTGGGTAGCCCAGAGCATAGCGGAGGCGAGAACCGTTCCCAGGTTGGATTGACTAGAGCGGACTACATTGCGCGTTCCCTCCAGCTTGACGGCTGTCGAACCGACCTTGATTGCCAACTCGGGTTCCTGCGCCGCCTTGAGCTCCGCTACCAGGCTCTTGATGATGGGGTCGGATGCCAGGCTGGGGTTTGCCTTGAGGCTTACGGCACGGGCGGATTTAGATAGGACGCTTCTATCTTTGCCAAATAGAATTTCCACGATCGATGCCGACTGGGCGTAATTACCCGAGCTGACGATGAGGGCCGTGCTCTTGTTTTCCTTGGCGGCATCCTCCAAGCTGGTATGGCTGTGTCCGTCGAGGATGACGTCTATCTCGGGGCAGGCTAGGGCTACCATCTGGCTTGTCACCTCGCTAGAACCGTCAAGGCCCAGGTGGGCTACGCAGATGATCAAGTCTACCTTGCCGCGCATGGCAGCCACGGTCTGCTTTGCAACAGCCAGCGGATCTGCGAAATCAAGCCCGGCCACGTTTTTGGGGTCCGTCTTGTAGGCGGTTTCCGGGGTAGACAGGCCAAAGAAGCCAAGGCGCAAACCGCCTATTTCCCGGATATCATAGGGAGTGAAAAGGGCCTTGCCGTTTTTCAAGACGTTGGCCGACAGCGTTTTTGCCGTCAGGCCCTTTGACAGTTCGATGAGCCGCTCTTGGCCGTAGTTGAAGTCGTGGTTGCCGGGGCTGAAGTAATCGTAGCCAATGGCATTCAGAAGCCGAACGACGCTCATGCCGCGCTCGAGGTTGGCGATGGGTAGTCCATGAAGGGTATCGCCTGAGTCTACTAAAATGGTGTTTGGGTTCTCAGCCCGGGTCATGTTGGCAATTGTCGCTATGCGCTCGTAGCCGAGTTCGCTCGCGCTTGCCTCAACCCGGGAGTGAACGTCGTTTGTTTGCAAAATGCTGATCTTGACCTCGGATGCCAAGGCCGGCGGGGCAGCCGTCTTTGCCTGGCCGGGACTGAGGCAAGCGCCGAGGGAGAGGGCTAGCCCAAGGACAAGGGCCAGGGAGAGAGCGGCTTTGAAAGCCATACCTACTTCTTTTCTCATAAAATTCCTCCTATCGATACTATTAACCCCGCAAAGGGGGCAGCCCCGCAAGCGGGGCACTCAAGCCAGAATCAAGGCCTAGAGAAGGGAAACCGGATCTGGGTCAACCTCTAGGTAGACCGTCCCTGGGCATTGGTAGGCGGCATGGAGACTGAGTAATGCCGCGTGCATGGGCCCGAAGGACTGGGAACGGATGATAAGCTGAAAGCGGTAGTTCTGGGCAACCTTGGCAATAGGGCATTCCGCCGGGCCCAAGATTTCCACGTCCTGAGCGACGGCGGCGCGGGCGCGAGAAGCGAAGTCCCGTGCCGCGGCGCGGGCATCTTCCAGGCTGCGTGAACGGAAGACAAAGCGAATGAGGCGGGTAAAGGGAGGAAAATCCGCCATGCGGCGCTGGGCAAGCTCTGCGCGGTAAAAGCCCTCGAGGTCGCCCTGGGCGGCCATCCGCACCGCGGGGTTTTCCGGCCTGAAGGTCTGGATGATGACGCGGCCGTCTGGGAAGTGGCGCCCGGCCCGCCCGGCAACCTGGACGATGAGGGAGAAGGTTCTCTCGGCGGCGCGAAAATCCGGCAAGTGGAGGGCGGTATCGGCCATCACTACGCCCACTAAGCGCACCCCGGGGAAATTGAGACCCTTGGCTACCATCTGCGTGCCTAAAAGGATATCGATCTTTCCCTGCCTGAAATCCGAGAGGATGCGATCCAGCTCTCCCTTTTTCTGGGTGGAGTCGGTGTCCAGGCGGCTGATCTTCATGTCGGGGAAGAGCCGCGCCGTCTCTTCCTCGATAGCCTCGGTGCCGAAGCCGGAATAGCCGACATCCAGCGAGCCGCAGGAAGGGCAGACTGTCGGCGGTGGGGCTTGGAAGCCGCAGTAGTGGCAGACCATCCGCCCCCTCTCCTTGTGGTAGGTGAGGGAAACCGAGCAATGCTTGCAGACAAGCTCGTAGGCGCAGGACTTGCAATGGAAAAAATAGGAAAAGCCGCGGCGGTTTAAAAAGAGGATGCTCTGACGCCCGGCGGATTTAGCCGCCCGTATCTCGCTGATGAGCTCCTTGGAAAGGCAACCGGAAACTCCGGCCATGGGCACGACGCGCAGCTCAGGCAGAGCACCGCCGGAGAGGCGCCGGGAAAGCACGTGGCGCGCAATGCGCCCTTCATCCATGAGTTGCCAGGCCTCTACAGAAGGCGTTGCCGAACCCATGATGAGACGCGCCTTTGAGTTCGCGCAACGCCGCATGGCCACCTGCCGCGCATGGTAGCGCGGCGAGGAACCGGATTTGTAGGAGCCCTCGTGCTCTTCGTCAATGATGATCAAGCCCAATCGAGCTACGGGGGCAAAGACGGCGGAGCGCGCGCCCACTACCACCGTGGCTTCGCCGCAGAGGATGCGGTTCCACTCGGTGAGTTTTTGCGAGGGGCTTAAGGCCGAATGGATGATTGCCGCCTGGGCGCCGAATCGCGCTTTAACCGCATCCACCACCTGGGCCGTTAGGGCTATCTCCGGCACGAGGTAGATGACGGCGCGGCCCTCGGCAAGGGTTCTTGATGCGGCTTGAAGGAATACCTCGGTCTTGCCCGATCCAGTGATGCCGTAGAGATAATGATGGCCGCCGGGGGCGGAAAAAATCCCCTCCAAGGCCTTCTCCTGCTCGTCGGAGAGGATATGGGCCTGTGGATCGATCAACACTTCGTCCAAGCCCGAACCGGGCAGTTCAGTCTCGCGCCTTCCCCCGGGTATCATGCCGGCCAGGCACTCTCCCTCTGAAGAAAAATAGGTTTGGGCCATCCAGCGCGCTAGGCTGATGGATTCCTGGCTAAAAACGGGCTGGGCGTCTATGCGGCGCCGGATGGATTTGATCTTGGCCTCGGGAAGGCCCTCAGGCCCTTGGGCGCCCAGGCCTACCACGTAGCCAACCAGGCGGCGGTTGCGAAAGTCAGCCTCTACCCGGCAGCCGAGGGCTGCGGGTTTTAGCATGTCGTTTTTATAGGAAAAACGCCTGTCGAGGGGAATGTCAAAAACAAGCTCCAGGTATTCCACGCCCGTCCTCAGCCTTGGGCGTTGATGTGCTCGCGCAGGGTCTTTAGGTCTTCCCAGGCGGGGCGCTTTAAGGACTCGTCGCGCAGGAGTGCCGAGGGGTGATACGAGGGCATGAGGGCTATCCCATGAAAATCGAAGAAGCGACCGTGGATACGGGTAATGGGATCCTTGCACCCCAAGAGGGCATGGGTAGCTACCCGACCCAGACTGAGGATATAGGAGGGCCGCAAGAGGCCTATCTGCCGCAAAAGGAAGGGAGCGCAGGACTCCTGCTCATCGACCTCAGGGTCGCGGTTCATCGGGGGCCGGCACTTGACCACGTTGGCAATAAACACATTGCTATCTCGGGAGAGATCGATGGCAGCCAGCATTTTATCCAAGAGCTTGCCGGCAGGGCCTACGAAGGGCAGGCCCTGGGCGTCTTCATCCGCACCCGGCCCTTCACCTACCACCATGACGAGGGGCGCGGCTGAGCCGATTCCCGGCACCGCCTTCTGCCGTTTTTCACAGAGGCGGCAGGCATGGCAGTCATTGACCTCGGAGGCAATCAGATGGATGGAATCTCCTGAGCGGGGTAGGATGGGACCGCTCTCCCCGAGGGGTTTTGCCGCGGGGGCGAGGGCCTTGGAGGTGGGGACGGCCTTTACCCGGCGCGAGGTGGGAAAAAGAGGGCCGTCTGAAAAGTCAGGGAAGGCCTCTGCCTGCCGATAGCCTGAGCCGGCATAGTCGGAAAAGAGGGAAAAAAATCGCCACACGCGGGCCTTGTCATCCGCCTTCATGGCAACATTGTAGAGCTCTTGCCGCCGGGGAGCAAGGGGCTCGAGCCCGCGCGAGATGAACGTTTTTTTATTTTTTGTCATGTTCGCTTGACGCATGGGGGAGAATGCGCTACTCTCCAGGCATGGATCGTTTCATTTCCGTAGCAAGCCCCAAACTTCTCCCCCTTAACCTTCGCGGCCTTCTAGGTCTCGTTGCGCTACGGCGGGTCAGGGGTGACGGGGTCTGAAGAGATCCTTAAGCCAGAATCTGAAGCCCGCTGCCGCAAAACGGTAGCGGGCTTTTTTTAGCCCGGGAGCCAGCTAAGCCTTTCTAAAAAGCCTTAGTTTCCCGGCCCACAATGAGGAGGAGTCGATGAGCAAGTACAGTGCCTTTCCCCGACTGAAGATGGAGCGACGCAGCTGGCCGGATCGCGAGATTACTACAGCCCCACGCTGGTGCTCGGTCGACCTTCGCGACGGCAACCAAGCCCTGGTAAGCCCGATGAGCGTCAAGAAAAAGATGTGGATGTTCGAGCTTTTAGTCGGCTTAGGCTTTAAGGAAATCGAAGTGGGTTTTCCCTCCGCCTCACAGGTAGAGTTCGACTTTATGCGCGCCCTCATTATGCGCAAGGCCATACCCCAAGACGTGACAGTCCAAGTCCTCTGCCAAACCCGCAAAGACCTCATTGACCGGACAGTCCACAGCTTGGAGGGGGCGCGCCGCGTCATCTTCCATCTTTATACCTCAACCTCACCGGTGCATCGCCAGGTTACCTTCAACATGAGCAAGGAAGAGGTCAAGCAGATGGCACTCAATGGGGTGCGCATGCTCAAAGACGCCCTACCCGCCTTGGCCGGGACAGAGGTGGTGCTGGAGTTTTCACCGGAATCCTTTTCCGCCACCGAGGTAGACTACGCGGTGGAAGTATGCGCCGCGGTGATGGATGAATGGGGAGCCAGTAGCGAGCGCAAGGTCATCCTCAACCTACCGGCAACGGTTGAATCTGCGTCGGTCAACGTCTTTGCCGATCAAATAGAATGGTTCGCCACCCACTTGCCCCATCCTGAGGCGGCTATCATCAGCGTGCACACCCATAACGACCGCGGCGGTGCCCTAGCCTCCGCAGAGCTCGCCCTCTTAGCCGGCGCTCAGCGCCTGGAGGGGACCCTCTTTGGCAACGGAGAGCGTTCGGGCAATATGGACATCATAGCCGCCGCCCTCAACCTCAAGAGCCAGGGGGTGGACCCCGGCTTGGATTTCTCAAACCTGCCGGAACTGGTAAAGCGTTACACGGAGTACACCGGCATGGATGTCCCGCCGCGCCAGCCCTACTCCGGCGAGCTTGTCTTTACCGCCTTCTCCGGTTCACATCAAGACGCCATCAAAAAAGGCTTTGAGCGGCGCGAGGCTCAGATAGCGGCCGGTGCAAAGCCCGACGAACTTGCCTGGGACCTAGCCTACCTGCCCATAGACCCGGCCGATGTCGGCCGCTCCTACGAGGCCGTCATCCGCGTGAACAGCCAAAGCGGCAAGGGCGGCTCTGCCTTCATCATTAAGGAAAACTATGGCTTTGAGCTGCCTAAGGCCATGCAAGCCGAGCTAGGGCGCCTGATCAACAAGCGCGCGGACGAAGAGGGAACGGAACTGGGGCCCGAGGAGATCTTCCGCATCTTCGAGCTTGAGTACCTCAAGTCCTACGCCCCCTTTGCCTTTGAGTCCATCCGAGAGACTGAACTTGCCAAAGAGGGCGTTTCCACCTGGGAAACGACGACGATATTCCGCGGCGAGGAAAAGCTCCTCTCGGGTAGAGGCACGGGCCCTATCGACGCCTTCATGCACTCCATAGCCGGGATGCGCCTACCCTCGATGCGCATTACCGACTTCCATGAAAACTCAATAGGCGAGGGCGCCGAGGCCACGGCGGTGTCCTACGTTGAGGTGGAGCGGCTTGACGGGCGGCGCTTCTGGGGCTGCGGGATTGACGCCAATATAGCCCAGGCTGGGGTGAAGGCGGCTGTCTCCGCGGTTAACCGCGCAACTCTAGACTGGGAGCGCCACCTGGAAAACGCGTCTCCCGAACATAGCTAGAAAAAGCGAAAACCCCTAGGCGCGTAGAGTTGCCTAGGGGTAAGGGCTTGAGCGAGGGTAGCAAAAGCAGGGAGCGAAAGGCCATCAACACGATTAAGGCGCTATTCGCTGGGCATCCATTCAAGATACCAGCCGGATTGCGGAAAAGCGTCTTTGTCCATTGAGCGATGTAAAAAACTTTCATAGCCCCCCGCGCTTGAGGAGGCGACTGCGATTTCGTAGCTACCCCCCTCAAGTATGGCTTCGTCGATACTGAAGGATGTCTGGGCAGCTGATTCCGTTTTGCCAAGAAGCACCCATTCCAAACTGGATAATTCTCGAGCATAGAGGGTATACCCAGTTATTTCATAGCCGTCTACGGAAAGCGGTGAGGGAGGATCCCAGGCAAGGCTAAAGGATTATCCGCGGAATTCTATGGCCCGCGGTTTTACGCTGCAAGCACTCATGAAAAACAACGCTAGAAGCATCAAGATCCTTAAGGGAGTGCTGATTATTTTTTTTGTCAGCATAATGATTGATTCCTTCATTTTAACAATCTCAGTCTTGATGGTGCCGGGATGGAACCGACTGAAGCGCTCTTGATATACACCGGATAGGGACCGATTTCCAAACTTAAAAGGCCGGTTGTGCAATTACGCGGTTGCTCAAGCCCGAGCATGCTTATTTGAACGTATCGGCCGGGGGGCAATGGAATACTCACGGTCTTTTTCCCAGAACCGTTCCAAGCCATGATAATCTGTCCAGATGAAGGATCAGTCGCGCGGCTTCGGAAACGGTACGCGCAGTAACCATCAACGTTATCGCTGATGGCTCCCATAAGCTTAGGATGTGGCATGAGTCGGCTCATGGTACGTATTGCGTGGGCCGCCTCGCGATAAGAACCATCACTGTTAAAAATACCGCCGTTGTAGGAATCAGAATCTTTTGTAAACATGAGGTGAACCCGATCAACCCCTAAGCGCAAGGCCCAGGCGTAGATCCGCGTTACGTAGGCGGCCTGGAAAAGCCGTGTCAGGGTGACATGCGCCGGCATGGCAAATTCACCGCCATCCGCCTGGGAAATAGGCCAACCGACTTCCGTATACCAAATAGGCTTATCAAAAGACCCCAGGCTAAGACGAATCTCATCCAAGCTTTGCGCGATGGAATAATCGATCCAGTCGTTGCGGTGGGCATCCGGTGGATTTCGGTCTACGTAGGGATGGGTAGAAAGCACGTCGAAACACTCACGGGGGGGCGGACTCAAGGAGGCGGCAAGCGCTCCGGCTATGAAACCCTTGTCGGCAGCGGCGTCTCCACCGGCGCCGAAACCCACGACACGCACGGTCGGCCAGTTTTGCTTGATATACGGATAACAATTTGAGAGTATGCGCGCATAGAGGGCCTGCCGCTGCGGATCGGAGCCTTGGGGCCACATATAGCCGAAGTTCGGCTCGTTCCATAGCTCTATGTTAAGCAAGGGCCACCGCGGCAAATCTGGGTGAGCAGACCAGAACGAACCATCTGGTCCATAGCGATTCAAGACGGCCGCGATGTTGGCCCGATAGGCGGATAGGAATTCTTCATCGGATACGTAGTCGGCCCTACCGGTAAACTGACTCGTCGTCGATTCCCCGCGCCCTTGGCCGGGGGTGGCGCTGGTGCTCGTCTCCTCAATCTGTACGGTAAACATCACTTCCAAGCCGCTACGCGCCAGATGACTGAAGGCCTGGTCGCCTGAGCAACTATCCATCCACTGGGTTTGTTCCCACAGCGGTCCGGAGAGCCTGAGCGAAGCTATACCGATATCGGCATAGCCTTTTCTGAAGGGTTCATACCCAACTTCCCAGTGCCAGGCGTAAAGCCCATAAACGGCGCGATCAGTCGGTGACCGCGCCACGATAGAGGCTAGGCTGGGAAGATTGTCTGCCTCATAGTAAAAATCGCCGGGGACAACATCCGCTTGAGACTGGGCTCCCACCGAAAAGCCAAGCAAATAAACGACGGAGCTCAGCGCGATGAATGCGTCGCGGAAACTTTTTGGCATCATACTACTCCCCTATGCGCTCAAGCTCGAACCAATTAAAGTTAAAACTCGCGTGCGAATAAACCCGCAGTCTCAAGCGTTGAGTTCCCGCTTCTAGCCTAAACGAGGGACTTTCCTGACTCGTGAGCCAACTTGAGTGTTGAAGGGCCGGATCTGTTGTCGTGCGCTCGGCTTGGAGCCGTACCTCTGCCGCGGGAGAGCCGACGACACTCACGCCGAGGTCAAAGGGATAAGCCCACTGGTTGCCCGCGTTGGCGGTAGAGTAGCGGGCCCGTAAGACATAGCTCCCCGCTTGGGCGATTTCGATGGTATAAACCTGCCACTCCTCGTTGGCGCTGCGCGAAAGATGAAAACCCCCGCCAAGATCGCCGCAGACTTCAACGTCAGGGTTTTCCTGACGATAGTAGCCATCCTCGTTGCCGCCGGTCCAATCAAAGTTGACGAAGCTAGCGTAATCAGACCGCGCCGTCTGCGGCTCGCTGGGCGCAGCAGGCCCAAAGTCAAAATCCTCGCTCTGGATGCGAACCGCTCCGCTCGCCAGTATTGGATGTGCTGCTATAAGCGTTCCGTTTAGGAATGCCCGGCCAAGCGCGGGAAGGCTTGTACCACCTAAGCCGAATGCGTTGGGCGATACCTCAAACCAGTTGAGACGGGTCGTCCAACCGTTGGTACCCAGGGTTAGACGCAGCACATGGTCACCGGGCGGCAAATCCACGCAACGCAGCAGAGCCGTCTTCCACGCTCCGTTGCCCGCGCAGAGAAAGACTGCCGCCGGCCGCGGCGTCCCATCTAAAGCCAGTTGGATGAAGGGGGATTCGCCGTAGTAGTCGCTCGAACCGGCATAATAGCGAAAGCGCAGGTCGTAGAGCCCGGCAGACGGCAGGTATAAACTATACTCCAGCCACTCCCCGGTATTGATCGAGTCGATGTGGTAGTTCCCGTCCGCGTCATCCGTAGGCGCTATGTCCACATCGATGATACGTCCGTCCGTGGTCATACCGCGAAATGCGTCCATGCCGTACTGCTGTCCCGGGCTTACGTCATAGTAGGCGGTTTGCTCACCCCCATAATCAAAATACTCGGCTTGAATTCGCGCAAGCGCGGAAACGTCCGCGCTTGCGCGCGATAAACCGCTTCCATCTATAAAGGGCGCTTGGGTCTCTGGGACGGGCGGTCCTGGATCGTCGTCGTCGTCAAGGTTGAATTCCAGGTAATTGATGCGGGAAAAGCCGTTGACCGAGGCTAGGCGAAAATGATAGGCGATGCCCGCTTCCAGGTAGATCGAATCAAATTCACACTCCCCGTAGCCCTCGGTGGAGTTAGGCAGGTAAAAAGCGTTGGAGATGGGGAGGAAATTTCCTTGCTCCGCCTTCTTGAAGGAAAAACCGAGGCTGCGCCCGCCGAACCATGGTTGTGTCGCATAACGCAGTCTGATATCATACCATCCCGCTACCGTCGCCTGAATCGAATAGAGGAGCCATTCTCCCTCTTGGAAGTTTGAGATGACGTAGCCGGAGTCTTCATCGTCTATGTCAACGTCTTCACTCAGGCGATATTGTCCGAAGTCATTGCCCATACGGGTATCGTGATAGGCTATCGTCCAGCCGCCAGAATCGAAGTCTTCGGCTTCTACCCTGCCAGGTAGTAAAATCGGGCTTCCCGAAAAAGGCGCGAGGCAAGGAGCCGGCTCAGGGGCCCCCTCATAAGAACTCACTTCCACGCAATCGAGCTTAACCAGATCGGAGCCAAAGCGAATACGCAATACGTGGATCCCGGATTCAAGCAAAACCCCAGCTCGGCGGATGTCGATCCAGTTGTCCCAGCCCCCGCTGTCCGGGCCGACAATGATGCCGGAAACCGCTTGATCGTCAATCTCGATACTTATAATTTGCCGCTCGGCAAGGCTGGCGACCTTAAAATCAAAGGCATAAAGCCCGCGAGCCAAGACTTCCACCGTATATTCGAGCCATTCTCCCGCCTCTATGGAGTAAACGGCGTAACCTGACCCGGATTCCGCCCCCGCCTCAATGTCCACGGCTTCCCGCGGGCGCAGGCAAGCCCCAAGGTTATCCGCGCTCAAGTCGTGATACGCTAGGCCTTCACCCCCTCGATCAAAGTGTTCAGCTTCGATGCGACCAGGAATTTGCCAGGGCAGGCCTTGGTAGGGAAGCTGCGTTTCTGGTTCTGGCAGGGGGTCCTTAACGCATGAGGAAAGACAAAGAGCCAGGGCAGACAAAAAGAAAAAAGTCCAGAAGCTAAGGTTTGTTGCTCTATTTGAACCGGCATTGATCATAGCATGTGGATTCTAACGTCTTTTTTTCTTCAAAGCAAGATTTATTTCAAGTCTTAAACCGGCTCATCAGGCTCATAAGCTGGTTACTACGATCACGGTTTTCCTCTGCGAGCCGCGTGAGCTCGGATTGCAGAGAATCGATGAGGGCTACCTTCTCCCCCACGTCAAGAGAACGCTCAAGGATGGAGGAAATCTCAGTTGCCAAAGATTCCACCGCCCGGTTGATATCCTGAGCCCCTGAATCGATAACCGCAAAGCCCTGGCTGACAGCCGCATCAGCCCCGGAAAGTTGACTGGTAGCGGCCAGGGCGGCTTGATTGGCCAAGGACATGGCTTGTACGGAGTCGAGGATAAGACTAAAAGCGGCAAGCATCGACTGGCTTGCCTCAAAGACCCGAGCCTGAACCGCGGAGCCCCGCTCCTTTTCCCCCTCGGCAAGCTTGATGCGGCCCGCCATACCCTTGACCGAAGCGCTGATATTCGCGGCGTTCTGGCGGGTAGACTCAGAGAGCTTTTTCATCTCGCCGGCAACGACGGCAAAGCCTCTGCCGGCAGCCCCGGCATGGGCGGCTTCTATGGCGGCGTTCATGGCAAGGAGTGATGACTGTTCGGTTATCGAGTCGATGAGGGCAACCGTCTGCTCAACAGCCCCGAGATCTGCGGAAAGCCCGGAAATGAGCTGACTCAGTAAGGCGAGCCATCGACTACTTTCATCGGAAGCAGTCTTGAGGCCGGCGGCACAAGCCAATTGCCTTCGAGACTCCTTTTCAATGCCGCGGCTGGCATCCACCACGGCGGCAACGGATTGAGATGCATCGGCGGCGGCGTGGCTCTCGGCATCAATGCGTAGCCTCAGGGAATCAATGGCAGAGCTTACCTCGCGGCTGTCCGCGACCATCAGCTGGCTCAGCTGGGCAAGAACCCCCTGGCTTTGCGTGAGGGCCTGGGAATCCGCATTCAGGGCTTGATAAGCGCGGCCGTTGTCCTTGAGGGCGCGAAAGCTCGTTTCGCTCAGTTCAAGGTTTGCCCCGGAAGCCGTCTTGGACTCTTTTACGAGGTCTTGTATCGATCCTATAAAACCGTTCATCCGCTCGATGAGAAGCCCAAGCTCATCACGCTGGGGATAGCTCAGACGCATCGTCAAGTCGCCCTAGCCGGTAGAGAGATCCTGCATGGATCGAAGCATTGTTGTAATGGGCCGAGAGAGGGATTGAAACATAATTAAGGAAATGACTACCAGGATAATGAGTCCCAAGCCGAAGAGAAGGGCTGAGGAAGTGAGAACCTGCCTTAAAGACTGGGTAAAACGCTCCCCAGATACATCCAAACCCACCATGCCCACGTAGGCGCCACCGGGGGCTACAACCGGAGCATAGGCGCTCATAGACCAAAGACCCTCGGTTTGGTCGTAGGTGAGGCTTTTCTCAAGCTCAAGTTTCAAACCATTCAGGGCGGCTTCCATGGCCGGATAGGCGGAGAGGTCGTCTTCCTCCCCGTAGAGGCTTGCCTCATCGCCTATTGCCAGGGCGTCCGCGTCGGCGATGTAGAAAACGCTGCCTTCATCGGGGCCGCGGGTAAAGAGATAGGCATAACGGATAAAGTCCGGATCGGCTGAGCGTAAGTCTGCCAAGCGCGCGCTTACGCTCAGATAGTCGGCGGATGTGCTGAGCGCCTCCCGCCCTCCCTCCTGGGAGATACGGGGAAGGGCAGACACCAGGCGGGAACAGGCATCAGGTTCTAGGCTGATGGAGGCAAAGCGGCAGAAAGCGCCCAGCCGCTGGCGGATATCGGACATGAGGAGTGAGTAGAGGTTCAGGACAACCCCGACGATAATGAGAAGGGCCACGCCTAAGGCTCCCGCCACAAAGAGGGCCATAACCTTGCGAACGAGGCTATGGTATTTTTTTCCGGTAGAAGTCTGGTTCATTGGTCTTCATTTTAGTACCGCAGAGGCGAGGAAGCAAGTTGTATCGTGCTATTCCGAGCGTTTCGCCCTTGCATGGCTTGAAGCCACCCGGTGAATAAATATGCTCGCCGCGCAGGCTATGTTGAGCGAATTGACGGTGCCGCGCATCGCTAGGCTGACGATTGAGTCGCAAAGCCCCTTAAGCCTCACCGAGAGCCCCTTGGCTTCGTTACCGAACATCAACACCAGCGGCGGCCGAAGGGGGGCATCTTCAAAGTCCAGCTCCCCCCCGGAATCAGTGCCTAAAACGCTTAGCTCGGGGAGCTTTGAGCGAAGCTCTTCCAACCAGGCCTCAAAATCTTCCATTGAGGGCTCACGCACGAGCTGTAGGGAAAAAACGGCGCCCAAGCTGGCGCGGATGCAGAGGGGGTCGAAGGGGTCGGCGCCGTGGCCAAGGAGGATGAGGGACTGGGCGCCAAAGGCTTCCGCCGAACGTAAGATAGAGCCAAGGTTTCCCGGGCTGCCGCTACGGTCAAGGACGATGCAAAAGAGCCCGGGGCTGGGCTTGATTTGTGCCAGGCTGGCAGCGGGGCGCCGGAGGCAGAGGATGATTTCGCTCGGCTCATCCTTGTCGGAGAGCTCCTCCATCAATGCCGGGCTGAGCCGATAGCGCTGGGCGCCGGGATTGGCCGCTATCACCGATTTTGCCCAGTCGGAGAGGGAGCGCCCAGCCGCGTAACACATGGAGATAGCTTCCCAGCCGCTCTCTAGGGCAACCTTGATGGGGGCTACACCCTCCACGAAGACCTGGCCCAGCTCCGAGCGCTTGCGGCGGTTTGACTTGAGGGCTAGGAGAATCTGAAAGATGTCGTTGGCTGACTCCAGGGCGATCTCAGCGCCCGGCGGCTGCCTTTTTCCGGAAATTCCAGCTTCCATGGCTTGCCTATCCTAGCCTGAGGGCGGGCCCTGTGCATAGGGCGGTGGGCTTGGTATAGTGGGCTATGGCCCGCAATGAATCCTTCCCCGCCATTGTCCTGCGTAGCCGCGAGCAGGGTGAATCCAACCGCCTTATCACCCTCTTTTCCGCTAGCTCTGGCATACTCGACGTCTTTCTCTTCGGCGGGCCAAAGTCAAAATTACGCTCCCTTGCCGCCCCCTACCACTGCGGCCGGGCCTGGGTCTACTACGATCCGGTGCGTGACTCCCGCAAGCTTTCAGACTTTGACCCCTCGGATACCTATCCCGGGATACGGGAAAAACTCAAGTCATCAATGCACGCCGCCCTCTGGGCCGAGCTTCTCATCCGCAGTCGCGCGGGCGCCGGAGACTTTGAGCATGCCTTCGTCCTTCTCTTAGCCTGCTTAAGCGGCCTGGACAAGCTGGAAGAGGAGGACTGCGCCTACGCCTCCTATGTCTTCCTCTGGCGCTACGCAGGCCTCCTTGGCTCACGGCCACAGATGCAGTCTTGCGGCATCTGCGCTGGCCATATCCGGGAGGATAGGGTAGAATACTACTCGATCGGCCAGGCCTCCTTCCTCTGCCCCGACTGCGGCGCCGAGGAAGGAATCCGGCTCATCAATATCGGGCCCGGACTCAGGCGCTATCTGGAACGGATAGCCGACCTTGAGCCCAGCCAAGCACTGCGCTTGCGGCTCGATAGTGAGGGCCGCCGTGCCTGCCAAGCCCTGGTCTTTGCCCTGGCAAAGGAAATGGCCCAGGGGAGTCTTAACGCGCTGGATATGGGAGAAGGACTCTTATGAGATGTTTTATAGCATTGGATTTGCCCTCTGAAATTAAGATTAGGCTGGACGCGGCCCAGGAAAGCATGAGGGAAATTTTGCCGGATGCCCGCTGGACCCAAAGCGAGGGCCATCATATAACCCTTGCCTTCCTAGGAGACCTTAATAAGGCTGGCCTCGATTGCGCACTCCACGCGGCAGAGTCTATGGCCGGCTTCGGCGCCCTGCCCCTGCGCTTCGCCGGGCTTTTAGGCTTCCCCCACCGCCCCCCGCATCGCGTTCTTGCCCTTTCCGTAGTTGACACCGGCCCCGAGGAGCTCGGTCGGTCAAGCTCAAGAATCCACGACTCCTACGTCAAACTCAACGAGGCCCTACGCGCAGCGGAACTGAGGGCGGGTCTGCCCCCCTTGAACGAGGAATACCCCTCCGGCCGCCCCTTCCACCCCCACGCCACCCTCGCCCGTTGCGAGCTCCCCGAGATAGACAAGGATATAATGCGCGAGCTCGCCTCCTGCCAGGAATCCATCTTGGAGGAGGCCTTCCATATTACGCACTGCGTAGTCTACGAATCTCGGCTCTCCTCTGCCGGGGCAGAATACCACCCCCTGCTCAAGGTTGAGCTTGAGGCCTTCAAAGAGGCGGGCCTTGCGCGCGGTTGATATCATCCAGAAAAAACGCGATGGCGGCGTCCTCTCGGCAAGTGAGATAGAATTCCTGGTCTCCGGCGCCGTCTCCGGGAAGATACCCTCCTACCAGGTATCGGCCTGGCTCATGGCCGTTTTTTTCCGCGGCATGGATGCCCAAGAAACCGCCACCCTCACCCAAGCCATGCTGAATTCCGGGACTAGGATGGAGCTGGGTAGCCTTCCCGGCCCCTTTGTTGACAAGCACTCCACCGGCGGAGTCGGCGACAAGACATCTCTCATCCTTGCCCCGGTTGCCGCCGCCTGCGGCATCTACGACCCGATGATGTCCGGCCGCTCCCTCGGCCACACCGGCGGCACCCTAGATAAGCTTGATTCCATTCCCGGTTACCGCAGTCTCCTTTCCGCGAAGGATTTCCTGGATGTCCTGGGACGGGTGGGTTTTGCCATGACGGGGCAGAGCGCCGATATCGTTCCGGCGGACAAGCTCCTCTACGCCCTGCGCGACGTTACCGCCACAGTTGAATCGATTCCCCTCATTACCGCCTCCATCCTCTCAAAAAAGGCTGCCGAGGGCGCCCATGCCCTGGTGCTGGACGTAAAGTGCGGCAGTGGAGCCTTTATGAAGGATCAGGAAGACGCCCAGGCCCTCGCCCAAGCCTTAGTCTCAACCTGGGCGGCTATGGGTAAACCGATGGCCGCCTTAGTCACTGACATGGGCGAGCCCCTCGGGGCCATGGTTGGCAACTTCCTTGAGGTGGAGGAATCCATGGACTGCCTGGAAGGCCGCTGGCCCGCTGACCTCCATTACCTCACCCGGCGCCTGGGCGCTTGGATGATACGCGCTGGAGGCAAGGCACAAAGCATTGAGGAGGGAGAAAGCCTCTTCGACGCGGCTATCAGCTCCGGCGCGGCTTTGGAAAAATTCCTTGAAAACGTGGAAGCCCAGGGCGGCGATGTCGATGCCCTCCAGGGGATGCGCGGAAAGTATCGGGCCCCGCGCTCTAAGGCCTTTATCTCCCCCTTTTCCGCCACCATCGGCGCCCTCGATGCTTATAAAACCGCCATCGCCTCGGTGCGCCTGGGCGTTGGCCGAGCTCAGGCGGAAGACTCAGTCTTCCCCGACGTGGGCATCCAGATCCTCAAAAAACCGGGAGAGGAAGCTAAGGCCGGGGAAGAACTTGCCATCCTCTACGCCCGTAGCGACCAGGCCCTTGAGGAGGCCCTTGCGGCAATGAAGGGAGCCTTCTCCCCTGCAGGAGCGGATTTTAGCCCGCGTAAGAGCGAATCCATCGTGAAAAAGGAAATCATTGCCCTATGAAATGGCTGAAAAAAGAGATATCGCCCTTGGTCGTCAAGGAACTCTGCGAACGCTATGGGCTAGACGCCCTCTGCGCCTCCATCCTTGCCCGCCGCGGCATCCTTGAGGGCCAGGATATCCTTTATTATCTTGAAGACGATCCGCGCTACCTCCACAATCCCTTCCTCTTCACTGCCATGGAAGACGCGGTTGACCGCATTCTCCTTGCCCGCGACGAGGGTGAAAAGGTGATGATCTTCGGAGACCGCGACGTAGACGGCATTACCGGCTCCGTTCTCTTGGCGGGGGCCTTGGGCGAACTAGGCATTGAAGCCGCCTGCATCCTACCTGAGGGCGAGGATCCCTACGGCCTCTCGGCCCAAGCGGTAAAAGACTTTGCCGAGACCCAGGGGAGTCTTATCATCACGGTGGACAACGGCATCTCCTGCCGCCAAGAAGTCGCGCTGGCCTCAGAGCTGGGCATAGACGTCATTATCGTTGACCATCATACCCCGCCGGAAGAACTGCCCGCGGCCCTGGCCATCATCAACCCCAAGTGTGCAGATTCAGGCTACCCCTTCCGCGACCTCGCCGGTTGCGCCGTTGCCTACAAGCTGGCCCAAGCCCTGCGCTTTTCCCGCTCCTCCCTTTACAAACAGCAAGTCTGCCTTCTCAACGTGCGGCCGGTAAACGAGGCTATGGCGGTGGAGGCGGTAAAGCTCTCCAACATGGCCCCGGAAAAAAGCCTCTCGGAATTTCTTGTTCCCGGGGCAGTGGATATAGATAAAACCCGCCTCCTGCCCTTCTTGCGCGACCAGCAGATCCTTGTCTGGGACGCCCCCCTGCAAAAAAAGCTCCTAGCCAAGGTATTCGGTTCCTCGGTGGAGATTGCCATGTACGACCTGCGTAACGAGGTGGCCGAGCTCATACCCTCCACCCGCGGCGTGAGCCTCCTGCGCCTACGCGAGATGTCGCGCATCGCTCGCTATAAGCGCTCCGAGGGGCCTGACTCAGGCGGAGAGATCGAAACCTTCGAATCCCTTTTCATCTCCTACGTCCAGCGCAAGGCCCGCGCCTTCCAAGAGGCGGACGCCACGGACCTCCAGCTTGTAGCCTTAGGCACGATAGCCGACATGATGCCCCTGGCAAACGAAAACCGCATCTTGGTTAAGCGCGGGCTTGCCTCTATGGAGGAAAGGCCGCGCACAGGCTTAGCCGAGCTTCTCTGGTCCCTGGGCATGGGGCAAAAGCGCGGCGGGGCAAAGTTTTCCGCCAAGGAAATTTCCTGGCAGGTCACCCCCGTCATTAACGCCTCCGGCCGCATGGGTAAACCCTCCCTAGCCCTCGAGCTCTTCCTCTCTAAGGACCCCGCCCGCCGCGAAGCCTTAGCCGGGGAGCTTATGGCCATGAATCAGGAAAGGCGGCAACTGGGAGATGACTACTGGACATTGATAAAGCCGGATGCCCAAGCGAGCCTTGAGCGTTTTGACGGAAAGCTTGCCTTAGTCTGCCGCGAGGATATGCACCGCGGCATTACCGGCATTATGGCCTCCCGCCTGTCAAAGGCCTTCAATTGCCCCAGCATCGTCTGCGTTAAACTCCAAGACGGCAAGCTCATGGGATCGATGCGCTCGGCCCGGGGCTTCGACCTATCATCACTCTTATCCGCCTGTTCCGACCTCTTTATAGATTCCGGGGGCCATAGCTTTGCCGCAGGGTTTTCCATGGA
The DNA here is from genome assembly GCA_041739325.1 of Treponematales bacterium. GTDB lineage: Bacteria > Spirochaetota > Spirochaetia > Treponematales > JBGSOB01 > JBGSOB01. The sequence continues at coordinate 13,763 of JBGSOB010000216.1, read as the reverse complement.
AAAGCAAAATTACCCCGAATTCGAAAAGCGCTTGGCGGCTTTTGCCCCGGACATCGGCCTGGGCGCGGCCGAGGACGAAGAAACCCTGAATGTGGACGCCGAACTTCCCCCGGCCTATTTTACCCCTGCCATCCTCGAGCTTTCCGAGCGCTTTGAACCAGTGGGCCAAGAAGCCGGCCCGATAGTCTTCATGGCGCGCAAGCTGAGGATTAGCGCCTTGGACATCATGGGTAAAAAAGAGCCCTACCACCTTCGCCTAACCCTAGACTCCGGCAAGCACAAATGGCCTGCCGTCTTTTGGCAAGCCGCGGCGCGCGCTGAGGAGGATATAAAAAAAGACGTCTACGTGGATGCCGCTTTCACCGTTTCCCGCGATACCTACAGCGGGACCGAGGGGCCGCGCCTGGTTCTGCTGGACGCAAAACCAAGCCAGGGAGCCTAGCCATGAGATGCAAAACCAGGGACCTCTCCCGCGCCAAGCTCGGCCTAACCCTCTGCCTGGGCCTTCTGGCGGCCCAAGCCCAAGCCCTCCCCCGCTTCGATCCCTTCCCGGCCCCGCGCCAGGGAGAGCTCTTTATCGTGAGGATCCTTTCAGCCCAACCGATTACCTCGATGGAAATCAGCCTACGGCTTTCAGACGGCAGCGTCATTGGGCCGGAAAACGGGGCATCCCGCGTCCTTGTTTCAGGATCCTACGCCGCCCTTGGCTTTCTGCCCCTGCCCATGCAAGCCCCCCTTGGGAACGCCAGCATCTTTATCAAGGTCAACGAAGGCGGCAAGCCGGTTTTTTTAGGCAGAAGCCTTAACATAGAAAAACGCGACTATTCACAGATGGATATAGCCCTGACCCCTAGCTTAAGCGATATGCGCTCCAAGCCCGACCCGCGCAAGGATGAAGAATCCCGCATCCTCACTGCCCTGCTCTATAAGAAAAACAAAGGCGCCGACTTCCTCGACGCCCCCTTTATCCGCCCCATCCAAGAAAAGGCCGTCACGGCCACCTTTGGGGACAGACGCCGCTACCTCTACGCCAGCGGGGGAACGGCCACCTCCATTCATACCGGAGTAGACCTTCACGCAGATACTGGCTTGGAGATACAAGCCGCCGGCCCAGGCCGGGTAGTGATGGCCCGCAACAGGATAATCACCGGCAAAACCGTGGTGATTGAGCACCAAAGCGGCCTCTACAGCCTCTATTACCACCTACATACCTTGGCGACGCTAGAGGGCCAGATCCTTAAAAGAGGCCAGATTATCGGAACAGTGGGCTCAACCGGCCTTTCCACCGGCCCCCACCTGCACTGGGAGCTCAGGCTGAACGCCGAGGCACTCGACCCTGAAGGCCTCATTGACCATCCCCTCCTTGACAAAATCGTCCCAATCACTACAATCGAGGGGTCCTATGAAGGGAGGTGATTAACATCGCTCACATTGTGATTGAGGACTCGGAAAACCTCGAGAAGGCCATTAAGCGTTTCAAACGCATGGTCGAAAAAGAGGGCATTATCCGCGAGTGGAAAAAGCGCGAGTATTTCGAGAAGCCTTCCACCATCAAGAACCGGAAGAATAAGGCCCTCCAGCGCAAACTCTTGAAAAAGAGCCGCACCAAGGGTAAGGAGCCGGTAAAGTCCTACTAAACCTCCCTTTCGGGGGTGGGGCGCCTTAGGGCGCAATAGTGGTACAGGAGCCTTAAGCGCCCTCAGGGCCGCTTAAGGCTTTTTTTTACACTGCGCCCCGCGCGCAGGCGAACGGGGAGCACGCATGAACGCATTCAAAAGCTCGCGACTCATTATTTCCCTTTTCCTGGGCCTTCTTCTTGCCTCCTGTGTCGGAGGCAAGGCTCAGCCCATTCTCCCTCGGGCCTCAATGCGCGTTGGGGAAAAAACGCTTGAGGTTGAACTGGCCAGGAGCCAGGACGAACAGGCAATGGGGCTGATGTTCAGAAAAAGCCTTGCCGAAGGCAAGGGGATGCTTTTTATCTTCCCACAGGACAAACAGCTTTCTTTCTGGATGAAAAACACCTCCATTCCCCTCTCCATCGCCTATATCTCCTCAAGCGGGAAGATCCTTGACATATTCGATATGGAGCCCTTTTCCGAGGCTCCGGTTAAAACCGAGCATTACGCGCGCTATGCGCTTGAAGTCCCGCAGGGATACTTTGAAAAACACGGCGTTCAGGTAGGCGACAGCGTTAGCCTACCTGGGAAACCTTGACTGGGAGAATGAGCGTGGATACCTTAGAAGCTACGATGGAAGTGAAAATTCTTGGAGACGAAGTCCTACGCGCCCAGGCCCAGAACGTGGTCGAGGTGGATGAACAGATAAAAGCCCTCATCAAGGAAATGTTCATCACTATGGAAGAGGAGCGGGGTATAGGGCTAGCCGCCCCACAGATCGGACGCTCGATACGCCTCTTTGTGTGCCACGCGGACAAGGATAAACAGCGGGTATTCATAAACCCTGAGCTCCTTTCAACCTCTGAGGAGCTCTCGGATTATGAAGAGGGCTGCCTTTCCATACCTGGGCTCTACGCGGATATCAAGCGCCCGCGCGATATCAAGGTGCAAGCCTACAACGAAAAGGGCCGCCCCTTTACCCTGGAAGCCTCAGGCCTCTTAGCCCGCGTCATACAGCATGAGTTAGACCACTTAAACGGCAAGCTCTTTATTGACCACATACCCGACATGAAGCGTACGCGCCTCGTGGAGCAATGGGAAAAAGCGCGTAAGGTCTAGTTCCGGTGAGGATACTCTTTGCCGCCAGCGCCGACATCGCCCTTCCCTGCCTTAAGGCCCTCATAGACTCAGGTTTGCTCGTGGGCCTTCTTACCAATCCCGACAAGGAACAGGGGCGGGGGATGAAGGAGGGGGCCAATGGCATAGCCGCCTATGCCGCGGCCTATGCCCCAGGCCTGCCCATTTTCAAGTTCGCCAAGCTAGACCAGGATGCCCGCGCCCAGATAGCGGCCCTAAAGCCTGACCTCCTTGCCGTTTTTGCCTATGGAAAAATCTTTGGACCCAAGTTTCTGTCCCTCTTTCCCCAAGGCGGGGTCAATGTCCACCCATCCCTCCTTCCTAAATGGAGGGGATGCTCCCCCATACCTGCGGCAATCCTTGCCCGCGAGGAAGAAACCGGGCTAAGCATTCAAAGGCTGGCCCTTAAGATGGATTGCGGGGATATCCTGGCAAGTGAGCGCATTGCCCTGAGCGGCCGGGAAAGCAGCGCCAGCCTCAGCCTGGACGCTGCCCGTATCGGCTCCAGCCTTCTTATGACAGTCATAGAAAAGATTGATGCAGGGACGGTGGAAGGCCAGGCGCAAGACGATGCCCAAGCCAGCTATTGCAGCTTTATAAAAAAAGAAGACGGCCTCATCGACTGGAGTTTGAGCGCCCTGGAGATAGACGCCCGAATTCGGGCCTATAACCCCTGGCCCCTAGCCTTCAGTTATTTCAAGGGCCTACGCCTCTCTCTCTTGGAAGCTCAAGCCCTCGATGAAGAACAAGCGCCCCCGCATGAGGCTGATGATGCCGGAAAGATCCTGCGCCTAGACAAAAAGCTTGGAATTTTGATACAAACAGGCAGGGGCATCCTGGCGGTCAGCCGCCTCCAGCTCGAAAAGAAAAAGGCCCTTGGGGCCCAAGATTTCCTGAACGGCACGAGGGATTTCCTCGGCTCCAGGCTCCACACAGCTCCCAGCTAAGGATGGCCGTCATGCACTTCAAGCGCATCAATATCGATCTCGACCGTTTCAAGCCCTCAGATCCCGATACCTCGCGCTTCTTTATCGTCTCAAGCATAGCCCTCATTCTCTTTATGGCCCTCTGCGCGGCCCTCGCCTTCTTCCTTGCCCTGCGCGGTGCGGAAAAGACCATGGTGCCGGACCTGCGCGGCATGGAACTCGCAAGCGCCCTCATCGAAATGCAAGAAAAAGAACTCTACCCCCGCCTCCAGCTCCGCTATTCAAACTCGGTGGAAGACAAGGGCCTCATCCTTGAGCAAAACCCCGGGCCGGGAGCAATCGTAAAAGCGGGCCGCCGCATCAATCTGGTAGTCAGCCGCGGCGCCGTAGTGGACAAGGTAGGCAACTATATCGGCCAGAGCGAAAATCAAGTACGGCTTCAACTGCAGACCCTCTTTAGCAATAGCGCCCGGCCCCTCATCAGCATTCAAGAGCCCCCGGTCTACGTCTTTAACGCCAAGCCCCAGGGTACGGTCTTAGAGCAAAAGCCCCTTCCGGACAGCGCCCTCTCCAACCCGGTGCAGCTCGTACTCGTCATAAGCCGCGGCCCGGAAAAGGCTCGCATAAACGTGCCAAGCCTCGTTGGTTTGGGCCTAGAGGCGGCCTTGCGTGAAATTGAGGCCACAGGAAGTATTGCCAGTTTTACCAGCCGCAAGCGTGAAGGAGGCGAAGCCGCCTTAAGCGTAAGCGCCCAGCTTCCCTCACCCGGTACATCCGTCCCCTCCACGACCAGGATTTCCCTGGTTGTCACCGAGCCTGAGAAAAAGGCGGATTACGTATTTGGCATCTTCAAGCAGAGTCTGCCTGAGTATCCCTACCCTCTCAAGTTGACAGTTCAGGCAGTTCTGCCTAACGGGGATAGAAAGCAGCTCTTTGAGCAGAACCATCCCGGCGGCGACTTCTCCCTGCCCTACGAATTGCCCTCAGGCAGCCAGCTCATCCTCTCCATCCTTGGCCAGGAAAAATCCCGGCTCGAGGTAGGCGGCAAGGAATAATCAGGGGATGAATTCGAAGGCGCCGACAGACCACGCTAGGTGGGCCGTTGTGTTGCGCGACCGATTCAGGAAATCGTTGGAGTAGCCTAGGGGCGACGCTTCCAGAGAAAGATCAAGACCACCGGCGGTAAGCAAACTGTTCGCCCCGGCTGCCAGGTTAAAGTCAAAGGCAAAAAAAGCCTGAACGTCTGAGGGCAAGCCTGAGCTCGTCATAAACTGAGTAGAGAGATCCACGTTCCCAAAGTTCTCTTGGCAGAGGGCTGTGCCGTCTGAAATCGCGCTGGAAGTGTTGAGAGCCGTCCCTTCGAAGCCCTCGTTCCCATACACATAGTAGACATAGGATGTTTCTGCATACAGGCCGTTATTCTCAAAACGCCTGGGGTACACGCTGAAGGGAGTCGTGGCTGATGAATTTACGGCGTAGATGGGGCGGCCAGCCCACATAAGATTATTTATAAGGCAAAGCGAGTTTCCATAATCAAGTTGCACTCCGATCCCGGAATACTGTGAGGAAGATGCGCCGCTTAGGATGGTATTGGACAAGAGCCAGATATCCTGGCCACCAGGAGCTTTTGCTATCCACAGGCCTTTGCTCGTACCCCCAGAATAAGATTCCCCCGTCCCTCCATGGATAATGTTGTTGCGGATGATTAAGGGCTCTTGAAGGATGCTCAAGTTGCCAATTCCGATACCGGCGCTCGTGGCGCTGGAATTGTTACTGTAAGATCCAGCATGAATTTTATTGCCTTCTATCAGGTAAGATTGGCCCAGGCCTATGCTGCCGGGGTTAAGATAGATGCCAAAACTTAGATTTCCGCCGCCGCCAGAAATACGATTGTTGCGCGCAACGCGAAATTGACTGGCGGAGCCCTCTAGGTAAATACCGGCTGAGGTGCTAGCGCCCCAGCCGGCGCTGATAGAGGGAAGAGAATCAATATTGATAGCCACTGGCTGGACTGCGCTACCCTTAGCCCTAATACCCGCGGAAAACATCGATCCAATGACGCCCCCATAGATGGGTCCGCTGAATTGGGCTGAACCGGCGCTAACACTGCTGGATGCCAGATCAAGCTGGGCACCCGCCTCAGCCTGAATTCCGGCTACAAGAATGTTTTGACCGAAAATATTCGTACTGCCGGAGCCTGCTTCCACCGAATGATTGTACGACAGCTGGGCGTAGCCCCCGTACAATTGGATGGCTATAAGAGCCTCCGTGCCCCTCATGGATTCGTCTGCCCGTATCAAATGATTATGGGTTAGGCGGAGGACAGGCGAGGCCGGATTATCGGCAGTATCGGCGGAAAGTAGCCCTATATTTTTCAGGTAGGGGAGGCTGCCGTTCCATGTGCCGGACCCTGAACGCAGCCAGCTCTCCTCTAGGCTGAGAAGCGAGTCAAAATTGACGAGAGCGTAGGAATCCCCGCCGACCGAGCCTGAGCGACCGCGAATATCACAACGCTGGACAGAGGCCACCGCCCTGGAAGAAAGCCAGATACCCACCGCGGCCTTACTTCCGTCTCCCCCGAAAACGCGGCAAGAAAAGAGCTCGGCCATACCGGTTTCCAGGGTCGAGCCGCCTGAAGCCAGATATACCCCGGCGCTATAACTTCCATTCGAGGGTCCTTCGATCCAGCAATGCTCCACGCGGGCGGGGGCGTTCAAGGATGAGGGAAAGGCGAGGGTATGGCGCGGTATGGAAAGCGCGATGGAGGCGAGGAGAATCTCGTTGTTCGCCTCCGCGGCGCGAATGATGGTTTTAGGCTCATTAAAGTATTCCGGTTCCGAGGGCAACACGGGAGGCATCCAGTCTCCCTGATAGGATCCGCGGAGGATAAGCCCCGGCTTCATGACAATATTTTCCCGGTACTCACCTGACATGACTTGAACAAGGACTGGGCTCGTTCCCTCGTAGAGCGAGCTGGCAAGGTCTATGCCGGCTTGAATACTATTAAAGGCGCTTTCAGGCCCAAGGCCATCGCCACCAGGGGCGGCGTTGATGTCTACATAGACAAGGGCGCTCGTATACTCAAAGGCATAGCTTATTACCGCTTCCTCGGAAACTCCCTCTACGCCCTTGAACGCGACGGCGCGCAAGCGGGTGCTTTGATGGAGAAGCAAACCGGTAGCGGCGTCATAGTCTTTCCAGGCGCTTGTGTCTGCGTAATTTGCAGCGGCGTCAAAGCTATAGCGAATTTGCCAATCGGAAAAACGGGCTTCCGTGCTAATCCACACCCGGGTAGGAGCAAGGAAGGGGGCTGGCCCCGGTTCCGGGTATACATGGAGTTTGGGTATATTATCAGGGCTCAGGTACACAAAAATATTACTGCGAAAACAGGATGGCAGGATGAGGGCAGAAAGAATGAAGCACAAGCTCAGCAAAAATCCACTGCGGTTCTTCATCTCAATACTCCACCGCGCCCATAGACCAGGGAGCGCTTCGTTCCTCGTCATTCATATCCAGTTCATAGTACCACGGTGCGACAGGGCTTGAAGCCCCAGAGCCTTCGCTGAGGTCTAGGCCGCCTTCGCGTAGCGCAAGGGCCGATGTAGCGGCAAGGGCGCCGCTAAAGCCGGGGAAGGCGCCTATTGTCACAGGCAGTGCGGCTGAAAAAACGGCAACCGGTAATTGCTGGAAGCTATTCCCCGCGCACTGCCCGGTAGGGATGTTCGCTACCAAGTTTGGATCCACCCATTCACCTATAGTCGGGTCAAAGTAGCCGTTTACCCCGTTTGAAATAAAGGCATTGTTCAGCAGATAGATTGGAAGAGCATTAGTGTCGGCTGCAACGCAGTCAGCGCCTGAATTAACAAAGATATTGTTTACCAAGACAGGGTTTGCAGAGCCGGACATCAACAAGCTAGCGCTACTAAAGCCGTAGACACTGTTATTGGCAAAGATGATCCGCCCGCTGTGCATTGGGCTATCCCGGTGAAGAAGCACGGCATTGCCCGCATTAGCTAATGAGGGTTTTTGGATAATGTTGTTGCGGATAACAATGTCTCCGCTGGAGCTCATGCCATACTGTCGTAACTCAAGCCCATAGGCAGTAGCGGAGTTGGAGCTACTGCCACCAGAGGAAATTTTATTTCCCTCAATGATAATGGGGCAAGAGAGCTTGTAAAGGCGCAAGGATATTCCGTAGGAAGGCAGGGCCGTAGAGGTTTCTAGGGGGAAGTAGATGGCGGGGTTGTCCCGTATTTGGAGGATGGGGCTTGTTCCCATGTTAGTTGGGGTAGCCGACATGACCAGATAGCGAATAGCGTAGGTTTCTGCCCCTTCCGCCCCTGAACTGATAGCCGCGTTGCGCTGGATAAGGGCGCGGGCATTGTCGCCGATATCTATACCCACGCTGATGCCGCCCATAGCCGTACCGGCCGAGATACTCGCGTTGTCTTCCACCAGGGTCAAAGTCCAGGATGTAGTAGGCTTTAGGCTAATAGCCTGGGAGATACCGCTATTGGCATTTCCAGCGATAATCTGCGCATTGTTGCGGATATTAACCTTGCCGCCTAAAACTTGGATGGCGCAAACGCTAGTCCCTGCGTTAAGAGGAGTGCCGGCCTTAATCAAGTCATTGTCGTGTATAAAGGCGTCTGCGTATGAGAGATCATCGGAAAAATCAGAGTTTTCATACATGACGGATATGCCATAGGATTGATTCCCGGCATAGGATGTTTGCACCCGGCTCTCGCTCAGTTCAAAGCCCGCGTAATAGCTACGGATTCCGTAGCTCAAAGCCCCCGCGCCGCCCTCGATATCGCAGTCAACAATGCTGGCACGTGAACCACTCGCTAGATTCAGGGCGTAGCTGGAAGCTGCGGGATAGGAGGGATCAGCGCCTGTTATACGCATTGTCCCCGTGTTTGATGAAAGATCGCAGTTGTTTCCGGGGCTTGAGCTAAAGATACCATAGGCAGCCCCGTTTTGAGCCCCGGCCCCCGCCCCGACATCAGAGTCTTGGACGCTTAAGAAACCAGAGCTTTGATAGATCCCATAGCTGTCTACCGCGTAAGACATAAATGTTGCCGGGGCTCGGCCACGCACATAGCTATTGGCAATATTTACGTTTACGTTGTAGCCCTCACAGTAGAGCCCAAAGATGGTGTTAGCCATGCTTGCCGAGCCCTGGAGCCGGATTCTGCGCAGATTCAGGTTATAATCATCAATCCCGCTCACCCGTATTGCCGCAAAATTTGAATTGGTATAGGTCGAAATCTGCGGCCCCAGAACGGCTAGGTACTCAAGCTCGATATCACCAGAACTGCCGGCATTCCCAAGGGTCAGGGTAGCTTCCGGGCCAAAACCGCTTGTAGCCATGCCCTCAATCAGGCTTGCGTTAGCGCTGGTAAAGGATGCTGGATCCACAAGGGCCGGATCACGCGTCCAAGTAGCAGGATCGAAGCTACCGGAAAGCCGCGTTCTAAAGGGGATGTTGAGCTGCTCTACGTAAGAGCCCCGCGCAACGCGAATTTCAGTAATCCGGTCCCGTGCCAATTCCATGAGCCGAGATGCCGCGGCTCCGATGGTTTGAATGGGATCTAGCTTGCTGCCAATCCCTCCCGCCGCCGCCGCGTTTACGTAGATGGCATCCGCGAGAGTATAGCTGGCTACGAGGGTGGAGCTTCCGCCCCAATCATTAAAGGCCTTTACGCGTATGTCTATCTTCCCGTCGGCGCCCCCCGGCCCGGCTGCGTCAAGGACTGAGCCAAGCTCGAGGCTCCCGCTGCAGGCATAACCATGGAGAATTGTCCGGGATAGAGTGTCTACGCTCGGATCAATGCCGTCTAAGGAATATACAAGGAAGACATCGGGGGCTAAAAAGCCGTAACCGGCTGAATTGATGTTGAGCGTCGTCCCCATCCTGTCTCCCGGGGGACCGTCCTCTACCACGACGCCGCTGGGAAGGGAGAGTAAAAGAGGCCCAGGAGCCTGCATAAGCTGGTTAAGGCTGAGTTTAATGGTAGCCTCGATGCCGCCTAAACAGACATAGGCTACTTCGCTTCGGCCCCATAGAACTTTACCCGTACTTGAGTCCTTAAGTTGGGCGTCCACTCGATACAGGCCGGGCTGCAAAGTTGTGTTTAAATTAAAGCTTGTAGGGTAGGTGGTGGGGGGGGGGGTGAAGCTTGAAAAATCGAGGGCCGTATTACCCAGGGATGCCGGGTATAGGGGGCGTAGAGACCCAGATACCTGGTAGTTGGGACTATCAATGGGCCAACTGATGTTTAGGTTGAAACTTTGGGTATATCCTTGAAAAAGATTCGATTGGAGGGCTATCTCCACGCGGGTCACAGCTTCGTATTGGATAAGGAGGCTTTTGCTCCCGAAGGCTATGGGATTCCCATTATTGTTTTTGGCACTAACCTCTATCAACCAAGATCCTGGCAAAAAGCCTTTTACGGGGTTCTCTAGCTCAGCGGAAGTGAGTGTCGTTTCAATACGGAGATTATTAGGGCCGTAGCACTTGAGTGTATAACTGACTGGGGTAACCGATTGCGGATTGTTGCTTGGGTAGAGACTTGCCGTTGGTAGAGCAATGCCAGGGGGCAAGCCCTTGCTGGATGCTGATACTGAGCTGATATCCTCCAAGGGGAAGGCAAAGCGCAAGGAAAGCGGGCCGGAAGGGTTTTGAGCATCCGGCGAAGAGCTCAGGGGGCTGGGACAGGAAAAGAGGATGCTCAAAAAAAGAAGGATTCCTAAAAAGGCAAAAAGGCGCCAGTATGGCTTCATCATCCCCCCTAGGGTATTACCGAGAAGCTACAGGACTCCGAGTAGGCAAAGCCCTGGCTGTCGTAAGCTATGCAAGACAATGTGTAGTTGCCCACATCCAGCAGGCCCATAGGCCCGCTTGCCCCCACCTGGATGCTTGATGCCGAACTGGCCGGGCCGAAGCTTGCTCCGTTAAGGCTCCACTCATAGGCAGGGAGACCGGCCGGTTGAGCGCTTACCAGCATCGAATCTAGGTTGTAACGGAGGGCGGGAGACAGGCCTTGAAAGGATATTGTCGTACCATCGGGAAGATCGGCGATAAAGACCATCCCCACTTGGCGGTAATCGATTGAATACTGAGCATCGAGTATATCGGAGGCCGCCCAGCCTTCCCTTTGCAGATAAGCGCGGACATGGATGTTTGGATGGTCAGCGTCAAGGACAAGGGCTGGGGTGTTGAGGGGTGGAATTTCATCATCGAAAAAAATCCATTCCTGGGTGCTTGGGCTCGTGAAGGGGTCGCTTCCATCGCTTGTGTAGTAGATGTGATAGGCGTCGCTGGGCCATTCATTGCTATAAAGGCTTATATGTTGAGGGAGGGTAGCGTAGGCCCCGGGGGCAATGCTCAGGCGCGGCTGGGGGCACTTGAGAACATAGTCATACTTCTCTTCTACGGAGAATTCAGTAGGGGAAACATAGGCAAAGGTTTTCAATTGGGTGGAACGGCTAAGTTGGATATCGCCTTGCCACTGCCCTATCTCTACCCAGCGGGAGAAATCCTGGGAAGGAGCATCCATATCAAAGGTATAGAAGAGGCGCATACCTTCACGATAGGGGCCTCCTGAGCCGATCCAGAGCTTAATCTCCCTGTTATAGGTTCCAGAGCCCATGGAGGGGAGAGGCGCCGGCAGGGGATTGGCAATGTAGTCTAGGATGCCCCTCTGCCACGGACAAGAGCTAAAGGCTAAGGCTAAAAAAATGAGTAAAAGAGAAAAAATGCAAAATCTTCCCTGTTTCACAAACTTAAGTATACGACAGAAGAAGGGGATTTTCTACAAAAGTTACATAATTCAAGTAAACGCTGAATTATGAAGGAAGTCTTTCTAGGGGTTAGGGTTTGTTTCCTGTGGTTTAACCACACCATTCCCCTTCTTGCGCGACCGGGGCTCCTGGGGAAAAAAGTCTTCATGTATCTTTTCCCGTATCGTCGCGGCGCGAACCATGAAGTAATTGGGTTCCTCAGACTCCGCGTCTGAATTCCCGGAGAGGATGCGGTAGGGTTTTACCAGCCCCCATTCAGCTGGGGCGTCCACATCCCAGCCGGGGCTGGAATACTCTGACATCCGCGGGTCTTCAGTGGCAAAGGGTTTGATCATACGGCGCCAATCCTTGAGGCGCTTCATGCTTGCCTGGGCTTCAAAGAGTTTATTCTTCGGATTGATGAGAGCCAGGAGCTGGGCTCGGTAGGCTTCAAGGTACTCGCTCTGACTCAATATGCGCTTGACGAGGGGGCGGCTGTTGTCCCCGAAGTTGATGGGAGACTTGCTGCCAGGGTCAAAAGAAGGCTGCATACCGGTGCCGAGGGTGTTGTCATAATCATAGGGTATAAAGTTTACCCTGCCGTCTTTTTGAAAATAGAGGAAATAATTGTTGGCGTTGCCCCAGTAATCGTCCCACATCCCCACCGCCACCGATACGGCCAGGGTCTTCAAAAAAAGCTCAACGTCCATAGTCTCTTCAATCCACAGCTTGAAGTCGGGGTCGCTGAGGGTATTGAGCTTGTAGATAAAATCCTTAAGCATGGCCTTGCCCGCATCGAGCTTCTTTTTAGAGCTTTTGAGGTCGTAGCTGAATTCCATGGCTGAGCCTAAGCCAACCTCTTCAATGCCTATCATGTCATCCAGATTGTCCCGAAGCAGGAGGTCGGCCGGGCTACGGTTCTTCCAGGTTGACTTAAAGAGAAAGCCCTTGGGGTCTTTAAAAAGACCAAGGGACGCCCTTTCCCGCAGGTAATCCTCATTTACGAATTCCACCATTTGGTAGATGCCATAGGCGGCGCTGGTAAGGCTTCCGTCACGCTCGATGATGTTCAAGCGAAGTGCCACATACGAGGAGCGAGGGGCAGTCCATACCCCAAAGCGGCGGAAGAGGTCATAGCAATAGACCTCCTTGGCTCGGGTGCCATCATCCTTGAACCATTTGAGATTGAGCTTCTCCAGCCCCCCATAGCCGCGCTTGGAAGCCTTAGTAGCGAAGTTGAGCTTAAAATGCACCTGCTTCCATTCGGGGTTAAGGGGGTCATGGGGCTGGCCTTTATCGCCCTCGGCGCGGCGTCGGCTTGTGTTCCCCTTGAGGCCTAGGCCTATCCCCGGGTAGGAACCGGGAAAGGCCCCGCCCCTAACCTCAAGGTTGGCACTGACCTCTTCCTCATGGCGGGAATTCTGGTCGTAGTAGCCCAGGAATTTGTCCCATTCCTGGGCGCTTATGGATAGGGTGAATTGTGGAACGGTTGAGAGATCAAAAACGCGGTCAAGCTTGGAGGACCCGGGCTTGGCTGCAGGGGCTTGAGCTGCGAGGGGGCCTGAAAAGCCGAGAGTGAGCAACAACAGCGCGGAGCTAAACGAGAGCCCACTCAGCCTTCCTTTCTTCATCTTCACAGCCTAGCGGTCTTCGCTAAAGTCTATCTCGATTTCATGCTCCTTGGCAAAGTGATCGAGTTGGTAGTAGAGATCGGTCAGATCGGTATCGGATCCATAGCGGATCTCAACGTTCATGCGCAGGTAATCCTCCAGGGTCTGGCTCTTGGTTCGCTTCCAATAGTTGCCGGATATCTTTGTCACGCGAAAGGGCAGTTTGAGTTTAGCCAGGAATTCCTCTGTCTTTGTCTTTTTTACGCGGTAGTCGTCTTGAAAGCGGAAACTCACGCTTACCGAACGCACCTTGGGTATGAAGACGCGGATGAGATAGAGGACAAGGAGGATGCAGACATAGGCTAAAAGGGCAAGGAAGAACTGCTCCATCCCTATCAAGATGCCCTCAATGACGGCGAAAAGAATGAAGGCGATGCCGCGCTGGTCGGTGAGCTCCGAGCGGAAACGGATAACGGAGAGAACGCCGAAGATGCCAAAGAAGGCAAGATACTGCCCGCCGCTCTTTACCTGCATCATAACAGCCATGAGCAGGGTTATCAGAGGTAGAACCTGGACGAGATTTTGATCGAGTTTATCCTTGTGCTTTGATAAAACGTAAGCAAGCAGCACAAGCAACCCGGCAAGGATGCCAAGGCCCGCGCAAACTAAGCTAATAAGGGAAAAGCCGG
>JBGSOB010000206.1:0-7412 GCA_041739325.1 Treponematales bacterium | reverse complement strand
GCTTGCCGCCGCCTTCATAGCAAAAATAAGAGCCTTGAACGCGGCCATGGGAATACCTGCCTACGTTGACTGCATTCAGGACAAGGACCTGCCGCTTATGCTCAAACGCGCCCAGGCGGAGTCTAAGCCCCTCTACCCCGTGCCGCGCATACTCTCCGCAAGGGAGTTCGCCGAGCTCTATGCCATCATTCGCGGAAAGGCTGTGAGCCCCTAGCCCCATATGAAGCTTCCAGGGGGGTGAGGGGGGGCGGGAGCCCCCCTTTTTTCATGTGGGCATGTTGAATTTTTTTGAGTCGAACCTGTCCGAGCCCAGCCAGAGGTCTATCTTCGTGCCCTCGGCGGTGGCGCCTACGTCTGCGCGCTTGATCTGCCAGCCGATGAGGCTCAAGTTTGCCCGGCCTAAGAGGTCGCTTCCGCTCATGGAGCCGTAATAGTCCGCAAGCTCGGGCCGGGCCCCTGAGTTGAGGGCGCGACGCATATCTTCCAGCTCATCCTCGCCGCGAATTTTATCGTCCAGCACGCAGAGGTGCATGCCGTCATCCTCTTGGTGGAGGCTGATCACCATGCGTTGGGGCTGATCCTCCAGAATGAAGCTGGAGAGCTCGGCCAGGAGATGCATGATGTATTCTTTGTTCTTGCGTTGCTTGCCCATATACGCCTCGCTTTTAGCTCGACTTGCTGAAGGACTTGAACCACTGGATGAGGGCCACGAAGAGGCTGGCCGTGAGGCCGCCTGAGAATCCGTTGTTGTAAAGGTCTAGGCCCCCGTGCCAGGCGGCGCTGCGCTCTACTACGATAAGGTGAACGAAGCCGGCGGCAAAGCCTATCAAGGGACCGAACTCACCGGCCAGGGGGGCTAGGGTTGTGCCAAAGAGGAGGGCAAGCACGGGCCCGGGGGCGGTTAGGGATTTTCCGAAAAGGACTGTGGCCGCCACAACCCCAAGAGCTACAGGGAGGCAATTTCGTGGGTGCTTGCCGAAGGTGGCAAAGCCCATAAGGGTGAGAATTCCGCCGATGACAGGGCCGTTGAAATCCGCGCCTATTGCATAGAGATAGATGCTGGCGGCAAGCCCTAAAATACCCGCGTTTACCATGGCGGAGCCGGCTGAGGCGGATTCCATAAAGTCCGCGGGGAGGCGGCCTGAGAGCTTCATGATGCGCCGCATGTTTTTAATGAGATTTTTTCTATCTGATACTATGCCCCAGAGGATGAAGAGGAGGGAGAGGGCCGGGCAAAGAATGATAAGGCCGGGGTCAGGGTCTGAGTTCCACACGATGCTGATATCGGTGTTAAGGCGGGCGGCGGAAAAGAGAGCCGCGGCAAAGAGGCCGAAAAAGCCGCAGGTAAAGCCGATGTTGTAAAGGTTGAAACCTTCGTGGAGGCGGAGCATGGCCATGGCCAGGGCGGGCAGGCAGAAGCCGGCGATGGTACCGGCCAATATTCCCAGGGGAATGGAAAAGTGATAGGGCAAGCCGGACTCGAAGGCAAGGAAGGAAGCTAGCGGACCGAGGGCCGTGCCGAAGAGGGCCATGAGGAGATAGTTCTTAAAGGGCTTGCCGGCCGCGCGGGAAGCTAGAAAAACTCCGGCCACGATGGGTAGGGAATTGACGGGGGTTTTGCCAAAGAGGCTAAAGCCCATGATGGTGAAGATACCGGCTAGCGTGGGGCCGGAAAGGCTTACGCCGCATACGCGTATAAGGGCTAAAGCTAAAAGACCCATGAGGGCGGCGTTGAGCAGGGCACCGCCGGGCCCGCCTATGCGGGTGAAGTCGTTGATGAGGCGGGCGGCGCTTGTTTGGATGACGATAAAGCCCTCAAGGCTTGTGATAAACCCAAAGCGAATAAAAGCAAGGCCTATAAGGCCTAGGCAACTTACGATGATAAGGGAGTAGGGTTTCTTCTCATATACCAGTGTGGGCCTTCCTTGAAAGATATCAGGCGGCTTCTAGCCGCGTGAATCATTATAGGTTTGGCTCTTTGATTTTGAAAAGCTTTTTTTATTGTACGCGCAACCTTTCCCGCCTAGGCCTAAAGCAGGCTTGGCGGGAGAGGTTGAACAGCAGCTATGTCCGCGTTAGCGGTTCAGCTCGAGCATCTTCTCCTTGACGAAGTCCCGGACGTCTTCCATTTCAAAGCCGGACGCCGTATCGTGGGCCATCACGTTGAGCTTTTCCGCCAGGCGGCTCTCGGGTAGCTTGAAGCGTTCGGCGAAGGCTTCATAGGGGATGCCCGATGCCTTGATGAGCCCCTCCCAGGTATCCGAGCCCTTGATGGCGGCAGAGAAGTCCTCTATAACCGCTACGGTCTTATGCTCCGGGGCTTCCCCGCTTTGGATGGCCTGGAGCCCCTCAGCCCGTTTTTCCACGCTCTGCTGCTCGAAGGATACCAGTCCCGTGAGACGGGAGACGAGGATGACAACGCCAAAGATGCCCAGAGTTACAAGGACGCGGACTACCGGTGAAAGCTTTTTCTTTCCGGGGCCTTCCACCGTAAGGGCGCCTTGGACCGGGCAGGCGTTGACGCACTTGTCGCAGTCCAGGCATTCGCCGGAGACTACTTTGTCCGCCTTCGATACCTCGATGTTTACCGGGCAGGCCTTGTCACAGGCCTTGCAGTCTATGCAGGTGGCGGCGTCGCGCTTGATTTTAAAGAGGCCGATGCGGCTAAAGGGGGAGAGGACGGCGCCCATGGGGCAGAGGTACTTGCAGAAGAAGCGCTCGTAGAAGAAGGAACCTACTAAGGATACAACCAATACGATGAAGCCTAAGAGGAACTCGGTAAATAATTCCGCTGAGCTGGCGTGCATCCAGGCTGCCCAGGGGTCTATCGGGCGGATAAAGAGGCTGGCGGTGCGGATAGTCATGACGATGATGAAGGCCAGGACCCCTACCTTAAGCCAACGGGCAATGCGGTCAAAGGCCTTGGGAAAAACAAGGCGTTTTTTGAGCAATTTTTTCCCAAGCCAACCCGCCCCCTCTTGGAGGGTGCCCAAGGGGCAGAGGTTGCCGCAAAAGCTGCGCCTAAACAAAAAGGCGGAGATAAGGACGGCCGCAAAGAGGGCAAAGCTGGACCAGGCGATGCGGGAAACGAGTCTGCCTTCGGTAATGACGCGGTAGGCGGATTCTATAGCCCCAAAAGGACAGAGGGCATCTACCCCGGCGGGCTTGGTGGCCCCTCCCACTTGGTGGAGGATGCCCACCGTGGTCATAAAGACAAGGACCGCCGCTAAGACGATCCCCCGAATGAGAAGGGCCCGTTTACGCTTTTTCACGTCGTTCTTTTCTACCGCCATACATCTTCCTCCGGGAAAATAATTCTCAAAAGCTAGCCTTCCTTACAAGAAGGTCTGTATTACATAGCAAGAAGGGTGCCAAGCCGAGACTGTCAGAGCCCTCGTTGATGCGAGGCCCGATATGTCGCTCCCAAGGGGGTAGGAGCCTGGCAGACTTTGGAAAACGCAATTGAATTGACACTCATAAAAACAGCGTTATTATTAAGAGCGTTTTTCCCCAAATTCGGCGCCTCCCAGTCCAAAAACGTTTCATCGGTCAGGTCATACAGAGAGTATGACCTTCGCTCTTCGCCATTTTTTGATCTGGGATTCGCCTTCATCTGGGAAAAATCCAAAGTCTGCCAGGCTCCAGGGGGTGGGAGCCCCCCTTCCTCTTTTCCCTAGAACAGGTAATCAACGAAGGCTCGTTCCTTGCGCACTTTGACGATAAAGTCGCCGCAGGCAACATGCTCGGGGTGCCTTTGGTAGCGCTGGAGGGCTTCCAGGTCAGCGAACTCGGAGACTAAGACTACGTCCCATTCGCCGGGGGCGTGGTTGACGTTGATGCCCACTTCGAGGGCGCGGATCTCGGGGATGCGTCCGATAAGGGCTTCCAGCATTGCCTTGATGGCGGCGGCGTTCTCCGCCTTGGACTTTCCCTCTGCGCTTTCGTGTAGGCTAAACATGACGATGTGCTTGAGCATCTTCCCTCCAGAAATTCTTATAGGCCTATTGTAGGTCCTGGACCCAGGCTTTGAAAGCCCCTGCCTATTTTTTAGACACATTCCCCAGCCTTCCGTGCTAGAATCCTAGCCCCGGGCCCTAACCTGGGGCGCATGGGTGGGGTACCCGTGAAGCTAGAGTGATGCGGGAGGCGCTTTGTGGGCGGTTTTTTTGGGGTTGTTGCGGACAAGGATTGCGTTGCCGACCTATTTTATGGGACGGATTACCATTCTCACCTGGGAACCCAGCGGGGCGGCTTAGCCGTTTACTCCCCTGAAGAGGGTTTTGAGCGTATTATCCACGACATCCGCAACGCGCAGTTCCGCTCAAAGTTCGACCCCGACCTCGGGCGGCTCAAGGGCAAGAGCGGCATCGGCATCATATCCGACTTTGACGACCAGCCCCTCATGATTAGTTCTCGCCTAGGGCCCTTTGCCATCGTTACCGTGGGCAGGATCAACAACGCTAAGGCCCTAGCCGACAAAGCTTGCGCCGAGCATTCGGCTCACTTTTGCGAGATGGACAAGGGAGAGATCAACCCCACCGAGGTTGCCTCTTCCCTCATTGCCGAAGGCATAGATTTCGGCGCCGGAGTGCGATCCCTGCAAGAAGCCATTGACGGCTCCCTTTCCCTCCTCATCCTTACGCCGGAGGGCATCATAGCCGCCCGCGATCTCAAGGGCCGGACCCCGGTCGTTCTTGGCGTAAAACCCGGGGCCCTGGCCGTGGCATCGGAGTCTTGCGCCTTTCCCAACCTGGATTACCATATACAGCGCGAGCTTGGCCCGGGGGAAGTTGTCCGCTTGAGCTCCAAGGGGGTGGAGGTTCTCGTCCCGCCCCTCAAGGAAAAAAAGGTCTGCGCCTTCCTCTGGGTCTACTATGGCTTTCCTTCCTCCAGCTACGAGGGCCGCAACGCGGAAGACGCGCGCAACGACTGCGGCGCGGTACTGGCTCGGCGTGAAAGTCTAGCCAAGCCCGACATCGTTGCCGGCATACCCGACTCAGGCATCGGGCACGGCATCGGCTACGCCAGCGAGGCCGGCATTCCCTACCGCCGCCCCTTTGCCAAGTACACCCCCACCTGGCCCCGCTCCTTTATGCCGCAAAACCAGCAGGTGCGTGACCTGGTGGCGCGGATGAAGCTCATTCCCATTGCGGAGATCATCAAGGGTAAAAAGCTTCTCTTTTGCGACGACTCCATCGTGCGCGGAACCCAGCTCAAGGACACCATCAAGCGCCTCTATGCCTATGGCGCCACCGAGGTTCACATGCGCATAGCCTGCCCGCCCCTTCTTTTCGGCTGCCCCTACCTAAACTTTTCCCGCTCGAAATCCGCCATGGATTTGATAGGCCGCAAGATGATCAAGGAAGCCTGCGGGCAGGAAGATAGGGTTCCCGAAGCCTATACCAACCCGGATTCCCCGGAGTATAGGGCGATGGTGGAAAAAATTGGGACATGGCTGGGTTTGACAAGTTTGAGCTATCAGCGGCTTGAGGACATGATCGAAGCCATCGGCCTGCCGAAAGAGGATCTGTGCACCTTCTGCTGGAACGCTAAGGGCTAGGAGAAGGTTCGTGTTGCTGCGTCAAGAATAAAAACATGAAAATGTTTCTATGATAGGAACGTGAGCTCTGGGAAATAAGCTATGCTCTCCTAGAAAAGCGCCCACGCATGGGCGCCGGGCGGCTTAGCTTGTCAATTCGCGGTGTAAAAGCGCTAGCTCGTCCATGGAGGGCTTGCTCCGGCCGTGGAACCACATATCGATGCCGTCACTGGGCCAGCGCGGCACAATGTGGTAGTGGATATGGAAGACAGACTGCTGGGCCGCCTTACCGTTGGCGTTCACTACGTTGAAGTCGCTAGCCCCCAGCTTGGCGCAGACGGCCAAACCCACCTTTTGCACAACAGGCAGGAGGCCGGGGGCCAGGGATGGATCAAGGTCAAAGAGGTTGACGTAGTGGCGCTTGGGCAGGACAAGGCAGTGGCCCTTGGACACCGGGTTCACGTCTAGGAAGGAAATGAAATCTTCGTCTTCGTAGAGCTTGAAGCAGGGTATCTCGCCCTTCACGATCTTGCAAAAGATGCAGTTGTCCATGGCGCTCTCCTTAGTTAAGGGTGCTTATATAAGGGGTTCTAGGCTAGGCTGCATAAATCTTTCTGGCGCTTTGCAGGATTATTTCCCTTCTAAAGGGATTTTTTAAACTCTGGGTTTCGATAAGGTCTACAGGCCTGCCGAAAAAGCCCTCCATTTTATCCCTGATTTCCAGAAGATCAAAATAGGAAAAAGTTCTAAGTTCACTTAGTTTTATGAGGAGGTCTATGTCGCTCTCAGGCCTAAAATCCTCACGCAAGGCGGAGCCGAAGATGGAAAGCTCGACGACGCCCAGTGATTTTCCCAGTTCCGTCAGCAGTTCTTCGTTAAAAGAAAAACGTGGTAACTCCATACTTCCTATTTTCTTGCCCTTTTACGGCCCTGTCAATATAAACTCAGGCTAGCCCAGTTTTTCCCTAAAACGCTCTTCTTCCTTGCCGGAGAGGCCGGATTCCTTGCCGGCCAAGAGATTCTTGAGGGCCGCCAGCTCGGGGCCGGAAAAGCTCTTGCCCTCCAAGAGGTGCTTTCGGAAGGAGGCGCAGGCCTGGGGGCAAACCGCGCCGGCTATGTCCAGGAGAACCTGGGCGTAGAGGCGGATCTCCTTTTGGGCGTGGCCGTCCAGGCGCAGACGGAGAAAGCGGAAGAGATTGTGGAGGTCAATCTGCCAGTACCATTCGGTGTAGAGGCTCAGGGGCAGGTTGATGCGGGCAATCTCGCGCGCCAGCCCGCGCTCGATAAGCTCTTCGTAGTCTTCATAGGCTTTGCGCTGGCCCTCGGCTAAGAGCTCTATCATGTCCTGGGCTTCGCCCTCAGGGAAGGCGGCTGCGGCCCGTCCCTGCTTGTTGTCCGTGCTTTGGGGAGCCATGTCGGCCGGGTCGGGGCGGTAGAATTCATCCTTCATTACAGAATAGCGGCCGGAGATTTCATTCAGGCGGGCGGTCCGATGCCGTATCCACTGCCGCGCCACGAAGATGGGCAGTTTGACGTGGAAGGTGAGCACAACCTGCTCAAAGGGGCTGGTGTGCTCGTTGCGCAAGAGGTAGTCGATAAGGCCTGCGTCTTCCCTGACCGTTTTCGTTCCCTCGCCGTAAGACACGCGCGCCGACTGGACAATGCGGGCGTCCGTGCCCAGGTAGTCCACCAAGCGCACAAAGCCCTGGTCGAGTACGGGGAATTCCTTGTCGAGTATCTTTTCAGCTTCCTCGGATACGCAATGGGCCATCGGTGTACCTCCGGGCCGATTATCGCGGCAGGGGGCAAGAGTGTAAAGCCCAGGCACCCACGGTTTTCACCTTCAAGGGCTAAAAATGCCTTGGGGGGGGGG
>JBGSOB010000184.1:0-4685 GCA_041739325.1 Treponematales bacterium | reverse complement strand
AGTCGCCGCAGTTCTACAAGCAGGCCATGATCTCCACCGGCTTAGAGCGGGTCTTCGAGATATCCCACGCCTACCGCGCGGAAAAGCACGACACCCCGCGCCACATCAACGAGTTCGTCTCCTTTGACATCGAGATGGCCTTCATAGAATCCGACATAGACCTCATGAACTTGGAGCGCCGCATCCTAGCCCATATCTTCGGGCGCATCGCGCAAAACGACAGCGCCATCCTCGATCTCTGGGGGGCAAGCGTGCCCGAAGCCTCCGCCATGGAAAAGATCCCCGTCCTCTCCTGCGACGAGGCAAAGAAGATCGTCTCCGACCTCACCGGCCACCCCTGCTACGACATCAACCCGGAAGCCGAACGCTTAGTCTGCGAATGGGCCCTCAAAGAAAAGGGCGTGGAAGCCGCCTTCATCAACGCCTGGCCTCGCCGCTCGCGCGCCTTCTACTCCTACCCCGCGTCTACCCGCACCGCCATGAGCTTCGACCTCATCTTCCGCGGCTTGGAAATCACCTCCGGCAGCCGCCGCATCAACGACTACGCCATGCTCCTAGACACCCTGCCGCGCTTTGGCCTCACCGAACAAGGCCTGGGCGACTACCCCAAGATCTTCAAGTACGGCTGCCCGCCCCACGGCGGCTTCGCCATCGGCATCGAGCGCCTCACCCAAAAGATCCTCGGGCTATCAAGCATTAAAGAAGCGAGCCCATTCCCTAGGGATAGAAAACGCATCACTCCTTAAGGGGGAACGCAGCCTTGAGCCTTCGTGCTTTGTGCGCTAAAAGCAAAAGAGCGCAGGGCCTGATATGAAAATAACTTCACCCCAACCCGGCACTACTTCGAAATCCGGTACCGATTCGTAAGGGCCACGCGTGCCTAATCGTTGGGGCGAAGTTATTTTCATACCACCCGCGCTATATAGCTCTCATAGCACAAAGCTCGTAGGCTCAAGAAGGGGTTCCCTGGCTGCCTGCGGAGCGCAAGCGCGGCTCTACCGCGGTTGCGCTCTTCACGCGGTTCCCCCTCGCTACGAAGTCCTCGCCGCGCTAGGCGCGGCTCCGGTCTTCTCCGCTCCCCCCTTGTATGGGTAGGCAATAGATGAGCGCTCGAGCTTCGTGCCTTCAGAACTAACAAGCGCGGGTGGCCTAGAAAAAATATCGGCGAACGCTTCCGCAGGCTCTGCGAGGACCAGTGAGCCGATATTTTTCCTAGGTCAGGCCCCGCGCTTTTTATATTCTTGCACGAAGCCTGACAGCTCAGGAACGATTTCGCTGGAGGGGGTTCTTTTTACTCGATCTTATGGTATTCGAGCAGGGAAATGAGGGCCTCGGCCCGTGCAGATTCTTCCCTAAACCAGAGCCCCGAACATTCCTTCTGTAAGAGCATGAGATAAGAACGATCTAGTGGCTCATCAGCCTTAAGGGCCCTAGAAAGCTCGGCCTCTACAATTTCACTCCTTGATGCAAGGGTGTCCGCCAACGCCTCCAGATGGGCATGCTTGCGAACTAGCGAGTACTTATTCGCAATAATATCCTGAACAGCCTTACCAATATCCAAATCGATACGCTTGAGAGCGTTATTAGACTTTTTAACGTTAGTCGACAAGCGCATGAGATTATTAGTCGAATAGGAAAGGCTAACTTTCCAATCGAGCGTGTTACCGTAGGACCAGGGAGAATCAACTACTTCGTTCCCATATCCATATATTTCAGACCCCTTTACCAGAGGGATTTGAAAGAGGTTGGTAACTGGCGGGGAATAGGAGATAGAATAGAAGATACTCGAAGGCTGTGCATACCTCGAGTTCGACTGAATACCGAAATTTACGAAGCCCTTCATTTTATCGTTCATGCTAATATCGATAATCGGCAGATAATCGATAAATGAGGTTTTCCTCTTGAACATCAATTCATTTCTCTTTATCGCCATATTTTTCAGCATCGGGCTTTTCTCAATAAAAGCGGCTCCATCCATAGTAAATTCGATAGACTCAGGAATCTGGGAGGCTGTTCGAATGGAACTCTCCAGCGGTAAACCTAAAAACGCGTTAAATTGGGCTGATACGAGCTCTCGAGCGGAGGCGTTCTTCAACAGGGACTCCTCCAGCTCCATCGTCAGCTTGTCTGAGAAAAATCGGGTCTCCGCTGTTACGGGGATTTCGCGCGCCATATCCAGGTTCGCCTGAATCCTTGATGCTTGCAGATCATGCAAAGCAAGGCGAAAATACAATCTTCGAACCGCGTCCTCAAGCTCATTGAGAAAAACAAGCTTAATGAGTTCCTTCTTGAGTTTCCGCGTCATCCCCTGGTCTATACGGTTGAAAAGCCGAATGAGATTTAACTCTCCGCTCAGCGATACGTTCGGTCGAGCCACCCCGTAATTCACCACGGTATCAGGATAAATTCTATTACTCCCCCTCTGATCAAGATCATTCACCAACGCAGGAAGAGCAGCTTGAGCGTCGCCTACTCCATGAAAACGGTAGGTATCTATCCGCTGAAGGTAATCCGCATTCAAATCGACTCTAGGAAAATAAGAAAGGATCTCAAGCCTGTCATCTAGATCAAAATTCTCATCGCTAATACGATATACAAACGCATAATAAGATTTTTCCATAGCCATCTTCAGGCAATCGTCAAGGCTCAGGCTCGCCGTCTCTTGCGCGGATGCAAGACCAATAAGGGCAATAAAAAGAACTAAAACCGGGAATTTCATTTTCACCTCTTTTTGTGGCTCTTCGCCATTCATGTAGTTAGGCAGTATTGTCAACGAGAAGGGCTTGGTTGTCAACAAAAAAGGGGAACGCATTAGATGAGCGTTCGTGCTTTGTGTGCTAAAAGCAAAAGAGCGCAGGGCCTGATATGAAAATAACTTCGCCCCAACCCGGCACAACTACGATGTCTGGTACCGGTTCGTAAGGGCCACGCGTGCCAAACGCTGCGCTATACTTCGTTAATCGTTGGAATAAAGATTTTTCCACGCCACCCATGCTCAAGAGAGCTCATAGCACAAAGCTCGAAGGCTCAAGAACGGGTTCCCTGGAACTGGCGCAGGAGGGAGCGAGCGGCAGGGCAGCTCGCTCCCTCCTGCTTTCTAATGAATGCACTTAGTGCTTAGGGGCGGACAACCCGGAAACCGACATTAGTTTCCCGGAAGTATGAAGGTATGCCGCTCCGGTAAGCCACGCTGCAGTTAGACGCATTAGTCATCCAGCTGCCGCCGCGTCTGATACGCGTTTCTCCGCCCACTCCCCGGTAGTCCGTCAGGGTCCCTGCAGGTATGGCTCCATCCCCGTCCCAGCACCATTCCCAAGCATTGCCACTCATGTCGTATAAGCCCAATTCGTTGGCGCCTGTTGTTTTGCTTCCTACAGGGTTGCTTCTTTCTGTGGTGGTTCTACCGGTTTCACTTCCGAGATATCCAAACACCGCAAAGTCGCCTATGGCTTTGCTTCCGTTACTCCCTGAAAAAGTTTTTAGGTACCCTGTGGTATTGGTATCTCCTCCCTGCCCATCCGCAGGGGCTCCCATCGCCGCCCACATCCATTCCATCTCCGTGGGCAAGCGGTAGCCTGTATTGCCCCACATAGCTGTTGCCGAGTTCCAGGTAAGATTGTCCCCAGTTGGAATGCCACTGTAGGTTAAAGTCGCAAAGTTTACTCCCGTTACTGCGTACACCTGCGTTAATCCTTCGGCTATGCTTAGCTTATTGCAAAAGGCAATGGCATGGTACCAGTCGGTCATCTGTACGGGATCTCCGGTTCCGCTGGAATAGGCTGGATTACTGGGGTCAGTCGTCAATATTGCCGCAAACTGGGCCCTGGTGATTTCATGCACGCTCATACGGAAAGGGGTGCTTATTACGCTGATGTTGGAGGGCGTGGCGTTGCGCTGAAAACTGCCGGCTGGGACGTACTTCAAGGTGCCAATAATGGCAGACGTGTAATCGATACCGAAAGTCGCTGGAAATACTGCGGCTACGGTTCCTGCATTCGCCGCATTTACCGCTTTAGCCCCCGCTACGGTGAAACTGTTGACGGCAACCCCCGTTAAGGTATATCCAGCTTTTGCCGTGAGCACGATGATAGCCGTATACACTCTATTTTCCGTAAACGGACTGTCTCCTGGTGCCCACATGATGGTTCCCGTATACTGCGCTGTGTCTATCATTGTGGTTACCGGCATTGCTCCGCGAACAGGTACTACCACGCCAGGAATGGCAAGCAGGGAAATTGTAGCATCAGGTGTTGGGGTTGGGGTATTTAGACTGGGGCAACCCATAAATACCAGTGCAATCGCTGCTATAAAAAATCCCACATGATTTCGTTGCATTTCCTTCCTCCATGGAATTTTCATTAATAAAATAAAAACGAATTTAGCCCTATTTATAATCAATTTTACCGCTAAGCAGACGCAACGTCCATCTAGTAAATACCAAGTGATAGTGATAGTAAAAGTTAGCCGCCAAGGCTCCGCCTCCACCCTTTGCCGTTTCAGCCTAAGCTCCCGATTTCGGTGCTTATACCGCCTCGCTCAATTTTTGCGTGGGCATTGCATTCCGCATGACGGCATTTCCAGCCACACGGATGCCCTTGCCGCAGCCCCCTGAGGCAATACCACGGTCATGAGGACAGTCTACCCCCACCCCGTCGAGCTGTCAAAGCCTAATATTAGGCTCTGAC
>JBGSOB010000127.1:0-9101 GCA_041739325.1 Treponematales bacterium | reverse complement strand
CATAAGACAACCCCGGCCGGCGAGTGGCTTCTGGATAATTTTTACCTCCTCGAGGAACAGATCCGAACCACAGCCCTCCTCTTGCCCAGCGGCTATAACCGTAAATTGCCCTTCATTGAAAAAGGCCACTCGCAGGGTTTGCCTCGCGTCTATGACATAGCGCTGGAAACGATATCGCACGGCGACGGCCGCGTGGATCCAGAAAATTTGCGGAGTTTCGTCCTCTCCTATCAATCGATATCTCCCCTCCAGCTGGGAGAGCTGTGGGCCATCCCCATCATGCTCAGGTTGGCCCTGATAGAAAATTTGAGGCGAGTCTCCTCGCGTATCGCGCTCGACATGGACCAGCAGACAAAGGCCGGCTATTGGGCGGACCGGCTCATAGACAGGGCGGAAAAAGAGCCCAAGAACTTCATCCTCGAAATGGCGGAGATGGTAAAATCCGACCCGCCCATGGCAAGTCCCTTTATCGCTGAAATGTCGCGCAGGCTCCAAGGGCAGAGCCCCAACCTGGCCCTCCCCCTCACATGGATAGAGCAACGCTTACTCGAGTCAGGCTCAACCATCCAGCTGATGATACAGTCCGAGATCCAGCAACAAGCGGCAGATCAGGTTTCCATGAGCAACAGCATCGGCAGTCTGCGAACCCTCAACACCATGGACTGGCACGCCTTCGTTGAGGGCATGAGCTTGGTGGACAAAGAGCTTGCCGAAGATCCGGCGGGCCTCTACCTTAAAATGGATTTCGCCACCCGCGACATGTATCGGCACGTCATTGAGGATCTGGCCACGACATGCCCTTTTCCAGAGACTCACATAGCCCATTCGGCTATAAGCCTTGCCCAGGATGCCGCGGCTATTCCCGGGACGCTTGAAGCAAGAGCCCATGTAGGCTACTACCTTATCGATAAGGGCAGAAAGGCATTAGAGAAATGCGTTAGCGCGCGGCCATCACCTATCCGAGCCACTATCCGTTTCCTTGCCCGCTTCCCGCTTTTTTTCTATCTGGCGCCGGTCCTTGCCCTGGATATCCTCCCCCTCTCCTTTTTCTTGCGTCTGCTCTCTCAAAGCGGCATGGCAGGCTGGCAGCTATCGATCGTAGGCATACTCGGTTTCTTTGCCTTCTCCCGTCTGAGCCTGCCCTTGGTCAATTGGCTGGCAACATTGCTCATTCCCCCCAAGACCCTACCACGCATGGATTTTTCAAAGGGAATTCCCATACAGTCCCGTACCTTAGTGGCTATTCCCTCCATGCTCGGCTCCGAGGCTGGAATAGAGGAACTAGCCGAATCACTCGAAATTAAATATTTGGCAAATAAAGACCCCAACCTCTTTTTCGCCCTTCTTACGGACTTCCCGGACGCAGATGCGGAAACCATGGATACCGACGCGACGCTCCTTCAGTTAGCCAGTAAAAAAATAAAAGAGCTCAATAAAAAATACCCCGGCGCAGAGGGTGATGTTTTCTTCCTCTTCCATCGCCCCAGATTATACAACCCGCGCCAAGGCGCCTGGATGGGGCGTGAGCGCAAACGCGGAAAGATCTCCGATTTAAACGCCTTCCTCCTTAACGGAGACCAGCAAGCCTTTCAGATTATTGAAGGCGACACGATCAACCTCTACGGGATACGCTACGTCATCACCTTGGATACGGATACCAGGCTACAACGCGAAACCGCCTGGCAATTCGCCGCCGTCATGGCCCATCCGCTGAACAAAGCGGTTTATGATGATAAAAAAGGCAGGGTCGTTTCCGGCTACGGCATCATCCAGCCCAGGGTAAGCATGGTACTTGAGGACCAGTCCCGCTCAGGCTACGCCATGCTCTGCGGGAGTGAGCCGGGGATAGACCCCTACACACGAACGAGCTCAGACCTCTATCAGGATCTTTTCTCTCAAGGCTCTTTTATCGGAAAGGGAATCTACGATGTAGAAGTCTTTGAACGCTCCCTGTCCGGTCGTTTACCCGACAACCTCATCTTAAGCCATGACCTGCTGGAAGGCTGCTATGCGCGCTCGGGTCTCTTAAGCGACGTTCAATTGCTCGAGGAGTACCCAGCCGGCTACGCGGCCGACGTCAGCCGCAGAAAGCGCTGGATCCGTGGCGATTGGCAGATATTGCCATGGATATTCCCTTGGGTGCCCACGGCAGGCAAGGGCTTACAAAAAAACAGCCTTTCCCTCCTCTCACGCTTTAAAATAGCGGATAATCTGCGGCGAAGCCTTTGCGCCCCCGCAATCTTGAGTCTCTTGATCTTCACCTGGTTCTCCCTCCCTATTTTCTGGCAAGCGACAGCCGCCGTCTTGGCCATTTTTTTCTTGCGGTCTCTTTTAGCCTCGTTTACTGAAGCCCTGAGAAAACCAAAGGCCATTTCCTGGCCACGTCATTTCCGCCTGAGCCTGGAAGGCGCGGCGCGGCGTTTTGCAGAAGAGGGCTTCGCGCTGGTGAGCCTGCCGCATGAAGCCTTTTACAGCCTCAACGCCATCGTAAAAACACTCTGGCGCATGCTTGTAAGCCATAAGCGCCTTCTTGAATGGAAAACATCTGCGGAATCCGCGCATGAGCGCGGAAACGGTTTTACAAGCCTGCTCCGCCTCATGTGGGCCGCCCCCCTCGCTTGCGTGCTTTTGGCTTTTTTCCTTCCCTATTTCGGTAGCGCCTTAGACCTGGGCTTTTCCCTGCTTATAAGTCTTTGGGCCCTCTCTCCCTTCATCGCGTGGCTTTTAAGCCGTCCGGTATCCACCAAGCAAGCCAAGATAAGCATCGCGCAACGCGATTTCTTACGGACGCTGGCCAGAAAAACGTGGTCTTTTTTTGAGGAATTCGTGGGGGAAGCCGATAACTGGCTACCGCCTGACAATTATCAAGAGCATCCGGTGGCGGTAGTGGCCCACCGGACCTCCCCCACCAACATCGGGCTCTACCTCCTTTCCGCCGTATCCGCCTACGATTTCGGCTACGCTTCAACCCAGGAATGTCTGGATCGATGCACACGTACTCTTGCGAGCATGGAAAAAATGCAGCGCCACAAGGGGCACTTCTATAATTGGTACGACACCAAGACACTCGAGCCACTTCCGCCCAAATACGTCTCAAGCGTGGATAGCGGTAACCTAGCAGCATACCTGCTCACTCTCAAATCGGCCTTGCACGCAATGCCATGTGACGCGATTATCTCCCCGAGGCTGTTTGACGGCATCCGCGACACTATGGATGTTTTCATTCAAGACGGCGGAAAGCAGGCTCATGCGCGCTTGACAGAACTCGAGAGCGCAATGGAATACGAGCCAAGCGAAGCTATGCCACCCGTGGGGGCCCTCCGCCTCAAACTTGAACGTATCGCCTATGCTTGCCTCTGCCTCGCTGCATCATCCGGCAACGCCGACCCCTGTTCGCGATGGGTAGTATCCTTGGCGCGCCAAGCAAGCCAAGCGCGGGATGAACTGGCGTCCTTGTGCCCCTGGTCGAATCGGCCCGAATACCTTAACCGCTTCCCGTGGCTGGATAAGGTTCCAAGCCTACGCGAACTTGCCGCCCTGGCCGACCGCTTCCCTGAGCATGGGGAAGTGCCCGAGGAACTCCGGGAGCTTATCAGGGCCTCATCCCTCATTGCTTTGGAGCGCCTCAAGATAATGGAAGAACTCGCGACCCTTGCCATGGGTTTATCCGTCATGGACTACGGTTTCCTCTATGATGGGGAGCGGCGCCTCTTGTCCATCGGTTACAACGCAAACGACTATCGCCTGGACAATAGCTATTACGATCTCTTGGCGTCTGAAGCGCGCCTATGCAGTTTTACCGCCATTGCCCAGGGTCAGCTCCCGCAGGAAACCTGGTTTGCCCTGGGACGGCTCTTGGCCGCTGCCGGTAAACACTCCCTCCTCCTGTCCTGGGGCGGCTCAATGTTTGAGTACCTTATGCCCCTCGTCGTCATGCCCAACCAAGAACACTCCCTCCTAGATCAAAGCTGCCGGGCGGTAGTGCGGCGCCAGATAGAATACGGCGTGGAACGCGATGTTCCCTGGGGAATTTCAGAGTCCGGTTACTTCCTCTTCGACGCAAGCCTCAACTATCAATATCGCGGCTTTGGGGTTCCCGGCTTAGGTATCAGGCGCGGGCTTGCCGACGACCTCGTCGTCTCTCCCTATTCCTCAGCATTGGCCCTTATGGTTCTTCCAGCCAAAGCATGCGACAACCTGATGCGGCTCTCGGAGCTAGGGATGTCCGGGCCCTATGGTTTGTACGAGGCAGTGGACTATACGGCTTCACGGATGCCACCGGGCAAATCCTTTGCCATCGTGCATTCCTTTATGGCCCACCACCAGGGCATGAGCCTGCTGGCACTCTCATCCGTCCTCCTCGGCCAGCCCATGCAGCGCCGCTTTGATTCCGAACCCATCTTCTTGGCGACTAAGCCCCTCTTGCAAGAAAAGATACCCAGGCTGGCTGCCTTCTACGCGCACCGGGAAGAAATTCCCGACTTTAAAACGGAGCAAACGGATAGCGACTTCCATTTGCGGATATTTGAGAGTCCCGACAGCCCTGCCCCAGAGCTGCAACTTCTTTCAAACGGCAGGTATTGCGTCATGATCAGCAATGCCGGCGGCGGCTATAGCAAGTGGAACGACATTGCCCTCAGCCGCTGGCAAGAAGATGGGACTCGGGATACCTATGGCTCTTTTTGCTACCTGCGCGACGCCGTCAGCGGGGAGTTTTGGTCCAGCGCCTTCCAACCTACCAAGGCACGGCCCAAGTATTACCAAGCTATTTTTTCCGAGGGCAGGGCCGAGTTCCGCCGGCGCGACCACGGAATCGACTGTCACACCACAATCGTCGTTTCCCCTGAGGACGATATCGAGATCAGACGCAGCCTGATCACCAATCGGAGCCGGCAAAGCAGGGAGATCCACGTTACCTCTTATTCGGAGATCGTCCTCTCCACGCAAGCCGCCGATAGCCAGCATCCGGCCTTTGGAAAACTCTTTGTGCAAACGGAGCTGGACAAGAACCGCCACGCCATACTCTGCCATCGGAGGCCGCGCGCCCCGGAGGAAAAAACCCTCTACTCCTTCCACCTCATGACGGCCGCTGGGGCCAAGGTAGAAGCTATTTCCTATGAGACGGATCGAGCGCGCTTTATAGGGCGCTGGAAAGACGTAGACGCGCCGGCGGCCATGCTGGATGCCCGTGAACTCTCCGGAAGCTCAGGCTCCGTCCTGGATCCTATCGCTTCCATCCAGTACCGTATCATTCTTGAGCCGGAAGAGTCGGTGAGCATTGATATCATTTCCGGTATCGCGGAAAACAAACAGTCGGCATTAAACCTTGTGGACAAGTACCAGGATAGGCTCTTGGCAAACCGCGTCTTCGACCTTGCCTACACCCATAGCCAGGTAGTCCTGCGCCAGCTCAACGCCACCGAGGCGGATGCCCAGCTCTACGGCCGCTTGGCCGGCTCCATCATCTACGCTGGATCCGCCCTCAGGGCCGATCCCTCAGTCATCGCCCGCAATAGGCGCGGTCAATCGGGCTTGTGGGGCTACTCGATATCAGGGGATCTTCCCATCGTCCTCCTAAAGATAGAGCATATCGCCAATATCAATTTGGCCCGTCAGCTTATCCAAGCCCATGCCTACTGGCGCCTCAAAGGCCTGCCGGTGGACTTAGTCATTTGGAACGAGGATCACGCCGGTTACCGCCAACTCCTCTACGATCAGATCATGGGGCTCTTGGCAACAAGCGCGGAAACCGCCGCCGTAGGCAGGCCGGGGGGCATATTCGTGCGCGCCTCGGACCAGATATCGGTTGAGGACAGGGTTCTGATCCAGTCCGCCGCTCGCGTTATCCTTTCGGACTCGCGCGGAAGTCTCTTAGAGCAAATCAACCGCCGTAGCGGGATGAAAAAAACATATCCCAAACCCTTAGTCAGCACTAGGTTGCTCTTAGGCCTTTCCCACCCTGAAGAGGAAGAGCTGCCGCCGCGAACAGACCTTTTATTTTATAATGGTTTGGGAGGATTCACCCCAGATGCGCGCGAATATATCATCAGTACCGCCAGTGACAAGCTCTGCCCGGCGCCCTGGGTGAACGTGCTCGCCAACCCGAATTTCGGGAGCATCGTTTCCGAGGGAGGCAGCGCTTACAGCTGGGGGGAGAACGCCCACGAATTCCGCCTCACGCCCTGGTCAAACGACCCCGTGGGCGACCCAAGCGGAGAGGCCTTCTATATACGCGACGAGGAGCGCGGGCATTTCTGGTCTCCCATGCCCCTTCCCGCCCGGGGCGATTCGCCCTATCTCAGCCGTCACGGCTTCGGCTATTGCGTCTTTGAGCATACGGAGCGGGGAATACGCAGCGAGACCTGGGTCTACGTGGCT
Source organism: Treponematales bacterium (assembly GCA_041739325.1). Taxonomy (GTDB): domain Bacteria; phylum Spirochaetota; class Spirochaetia; order Treponematales; family JBGSOB01; genus JBGSOB01. The sequence continues at coordinate 2,723 of JBGSOB010000127.1, read as the reverse complement.
ACCGACGCAAGCATAAAATTCACCGTCATCAAGCTCACCAACCTTTCCGGAAGGCCGCGCAAACTTTCCCTTACCGGCTATGTGGAATGGGTACTGGGAGACCACCGAAACAAAACCGCCATGCATGTGGTGAGCGAGATAGACCAAAGCAGCGGGGCGCTCACGGCGCGCAACGGCTACAGCATGGATTTCCCCGGACGGACGGCATTCTTCGACACGGACGGCAAGGCCAGAACCTTTTGCGCCGACCGCCAGGAGTTCATCGGCCGCAACGGGAGCCTCCGCAACCCGGCCGCCCTCTCGCGCTCCGGTCTTTCCGGCAAATTAGGGGCGGGTCTTGATCCCTGCGCCGCCATCAACCTCCCCTTCGATCTTGCCGAGGGCGAGGAGCGCGAAATCATCTTCCGCCTCGGCCTAGGCCGAGACGCAAAGGAAGCGTCGGAACTAGCCGCGCGCTATCGCGGCTCCTACGCGGCAAAGACGGCGCTGGAGGAGGTGTGGCGCTTTTGGAATAGAACCCTGGGGGCCCTCTACGTTGAAACCCCTGACCCGGCACTCAATTGCATAGCCAACGGCTGGCTCGTCTATCAAACCCTAGCCTGCCGTCTCTGGGGCCGAAGCGGCTCATACCAATCAGGCGGGGCCTTCGGCTTCCGCGACCAACTCCAAGACGTCATGGCCCTCATCTATAGCCAACCGGCCCAGGCGCGCAGTCACATTCTTCTCTGCGCATCCCGTCAATTCCTTGAAGGCGACGCCCAGCACTGGTGGCATCCTCCCACCGGACGCGGGGTGCGCAGCCATTGCTCGGACGACTTCCTCTGGCTGCCCCTAGCCACGGCGCGCTATGTAAAGGCTAGCGGCGACACGGGAATTTTAGAGGAAGAAGTGTCTTTTCTAGAAGGGCGCGCGGTAGGCGCGGAAGAGGAATCCTATTACGACCTGCCCAACCGTTCAAAGGAAAAGGCCAGCCTCTACGAACACTGCCAACGCGCCCTCGCCCTCGGCCAACGCTACGGCAGCCATGGACTTCCCCTTATCGGCTCAGGCGATTGGAACGACGGCATGAACCTTGTCGGCAAAGAAGGCCGCGGGGAGAGCGTCTGGCTGGGCTTCTTCCTCTTCTCCGTCCTGTGCGACTTCTCTGAGCTTGCCCAGAAAAAGGGAGACATCAACTACGCCCTCTCACTTCGAGACAAGGCAGAAGGCCTCAGGGCAGAGATAGAGCGCAATGGCTGGGATGGAAAGTGGTACCGCCGCGCCTATTTCGATGATGGAAGCCCCTTGGGCTCGGCGCAAAACGCGGAATGTAAGATTGACTCCATTTCCCAAAGCTGGGCCGTCATCTCTGGGGCCGCCGGAGCGGAGCGCGCCCAGCAGGCCTTGGAGGCCATGGACTCAAACCTCGTCAGCCGCGAAGACTCCCTTGTACGCCTCCTTGCACCACCCCTGGACAAGCTCCAGCCCAATCCCGGCTATATCCGCGGCTACCTGCCAGGAGTCCGTGAAAACGGCGGGCAATATAGCCACGCGGCAGTCTGGGCCGCCATGGCCTTTGCCGCGGTAAAGGATGGGAGGCGGGCTTGGGAGCTCTGCTCGATGATCAATCCGGTCAATCACGGCCGCAGCCCGGAGGAGGTTGAAATCTACAAGGTAGAACCCTATGTGATGGCCGCCGACGTCTACGGCATGCCTCCCCATACCGGCCGCGGCGGCTGGACATGGTACACAGGCTCTGCAGGTTGGATGTACCGCCTCATCATAGAGTCTATCCTCGGCCTTCAGCTTGAAGTAGAACGACTGAGCTTTTCACCCAGCCTTCCCCCAGAGTGGAACGGCTTTAAGCTGCATTACCGCTACCGGGAGACTATTTACCATATCAGCGTGCTCAGGCCAGACGAAGGCCAGGGGCAACGCTATACCCTTGACGGCAAAGCCCTAGAGGGACTCTACGTAAGTCTTTGTGACGACCGCAGGGAGCATTATGTGGAGGCATATATTCTCTAGGGGGGAGCGCAGGTATGGGCGTGAACCAGGGCTTGATTACTCAATCCTGCGCGGGGCCTGGCATAGAAAATTGATCGGAACGCTAACGCTGCGCAAGGCTTGCTAAGACGCGTTCCGATAAATTTTCTATGCCACCCACGCTCAAGTGAGGAAGCCAGCCCTGGTGCGCGCGCATGGCTGCGACAGGCAAACTGGAAGAGGGTTTTTACGCGGCTCCCCCTCGCTACAGCCTCCTCGCCCCTTCGCGGCTGCGGTGGCTTCCGCTACCCCCACTGGGGAGCGCAGGTATGGGCGTGAACCAGGGCTCGATTACTCAATCCAGCGTAGGGCCTTTCCAGTGCGATCATTTGAGCGCTGGAGGGGGTTCGGGGGGTATCCCCCTGACAAGAAGTCCTAACGCTGCGCAAGGCTTGCTAAGACGCGTTTCGATCAATTTTCTATGCCACCCACGCTCAAGAGAGGAAGCCAGCCCTGGTGCGCGCGCATGGCTGCGCCGGCTTACCGGAAGAAGCTGGCCTTTTTAATGCGTGGCTGCCTGAGCGCGCAGGCTCGGAGAACCAAAGCAGCGCGGGTGCCGGGGAAAACAAGGGTCCCAACGATTAGGCGCGGTATGCCATTTCATACCCGTATCAAACATCGAAGCAGCGCCGGGGTGGGATCCTTGTTTTCCCCGGCAGGCCCGGCGCCCAGGAGTTTTCAAAGCCTGCGCGAGATCG
>JBGSOB010000122.1:0-3457 GCA_041739325.1 Treponematales bacterium | reverse complement strand
CAGCCGGGCGAGAGGAGGACGGTGTCTCCACCCTGGCTTATGGAAATGGCGCAGGCGACGGCGGCGCGGAAATCCGTAAAGGGCCCCTCATAGGAAATGCCCTTATCCTTGAGAACGGGAATGAGCTTGTCGGTGCCGCTGCCGGCTAAGAGGACTATGCGCCGCGGCACGGAGATAAAGCCCTCATAGAGGCGGAAGTCTATCGCCTTGTCGGTTCCCCCAGTGATGAGGGTCAGGGGCGATGCAAAAGACATGACGGCCGCTTCCACCGCTTGGGGAATGGTAGCCGCCGAATCGTTGTAAAACCGCAACCCTCCCGCTTCATGGAAGAACTCCAGCCTGTGTTCCACCCCGGGAAAGCTTGCCATGGCCGGGCGGATAGCCTCGGGAGAAAGACCGTAGAGGCGTAGGGCGAGGGCCGCTGCGGCAAGGTTTTTCCTTTGATGCTTGCCTGGCACCAAGAGATCCGCCGGCACAAGGCACTCATCCTGGGCGCCCAAGCCTTGGCTGTAGGCCTCCCCCTGATGAAGGTAGGCGCCCGCCAGCTCAGGCTTCATCCGATGATCCGAGTACCAGAACACGCGCGCAGGGCTTTGCGCCCCGAAGGAGCGGCCATATTCATCGTCGAGATTGCAGACGCAAAAATCTTGCGGGCCTTGGTCGGCATAGATCAAGCGCTTGTCGGCTACGTATTCTTCCATATCCTTATAGCGGTTCATGTGGTCGGGCATGATGGATGTCAAAACGGCAATCTTGGGTTTGAGCACCCCCTTGCCCCTCAGGTCGGCCAGCTGCCAGGAGGATAGCTCTAGGACGACAGGGCTGTCGGGCCGGCAGCGCCCCAGGAATTCCAGGGGGCTTAAGGTAATGTTCCCACCCAAAAAGCTTAGGTAACCAGCATGCTCAAAGCCGTGATGGATGGCGGAGGAGGTGGTGGATTTTCCCTTTGACCCGGTAATGGCGATGATGGGGCTGGGTGAAAAGCGCAAAAAGAGGGAGATGTCGGTCTCAATCTGGGCGCAGTCTTGCAGGTAGGGTGAGGATGGCGCAACGGCCGGGTTTTTTATGACGATGTCGGCATCCCTAAAATCCGCCATCTCATGACGGGAGAGGACTAAACGGATGTCGCGCGCACCGAGGGCCTCTATCGAGGGGGCGAGAACCTTCTCGTCCTTCATGTCGGTAACGGTAACGATTGCCCCCGCGTCGTGGAGGAAGGTGGCGCAGCTGAGCCCCCCTCCATGAAGGCCAAGGCCCATGACGGTAACCTTGAGGCCCTTTAAGTCGGCGGGGCTTTTAAGCTCTATACTCAAGCTGGTACTCCTTCATATCGGCGTCGTTAAGGTAGGCGCGAACCTGGTAGCGGGAAAGGGCTTCATACCAGCTTTCCGGCACCCGTTTTTTCAGTTCGATAAATTCGCTCATGGACTCGGAAAATTCCTTGCTTTTCAGGGCTTTTTGGATTGCTTCCATCCGCGGGTAGAGGAAATTCGCCTGGCGATGGAAGAGGGCAAGATCTTCCCGGCGGCTTTCGCTGTCCAGGCGCGGGCCCATGTGGCAGATGGATTTGTACTTGCAAAAAAGGGGGTAGTAGGGGTAGAGGCTCTTGCCGGGCGGCAAAAAGAGCTTGGTGAAGAACTTTGAGAGCCCGGCGTCCATCCAGATGCCGCGCAGCATATAGCCCTTGCCGGTTTCCCCTATCCAGGTTTGAGAAACCGACTGCCGCACGTGGAAGGCAAGGGGGCGGCCTGCATCGGCCTCAACCAGCTCTAGGGGAATGAGCTCGGAGTCCAGGTAGAGGTCATTGCTGAGGAACTCCGCGCGGTAGTCGTTGTTGCCGGGATTGATGAGGCGGCAGGACTGGGGCCTAAAGGAAAGGTCAAAACGGAAGAGGTAGAGGTAAAAGGCGGATTCAGCCTTAAAGATCTTGTAAAAAGAGGGGTGGGCGATATCGGTGGGGTCAAAGAAGTAGGAGAGGCCTGAGAGGGCCTGGGGAAGGAGGCCCTTCACTTGGGCAAGGACCTGGCGCAGGGCCCCGAGGTACTCTTCAGAGGGCTCAAGAACCCGCACATCGTGGTGGACGGGTATGGAGGGAACGTGGATATCGCTCTTAAGCCGGATGAAAAAATCCTCATTTTGGTTGAAATGGAGGCTATGCTCCGCGTTCGTATCCCCGGCCTGGGAGGGTGAAAGGAGGCGGTCGCAGTCCGGATCCGAGAAAAGAGGCCGGATTGTGTAGGGAAGATCGTCCATCTAGCTCATATTATCGCCTCCTTTCGCGGTTGGCAATCGCTTTCCCCTGTTCGATTCGCGAAAGTCGCGCTACACTAGAGGGGTATGAAACGGGTCATTCTGTGCTTTGCGCTTTTATGCGCCACCGCTTCCCTCCTCATCGCCCAGGCCAGCACTGGCCAAGCGAGCATCGTTTATGTGGAGGGCAAGGAATTTTCGGTTATCCGCGGCAAGCGGGAGATGAAGATCGATGATCCCATCGGTTTCGTCATCCAGGCCGGGGATATTCTTCAAACCGGCAAGCAAACCTTTTTGGAGCTTTCCCTCTCCCAACGCAGGGGGGTTGTCAGAATAGCCGATAACACCACCTTGGAATTCAAGGCCATCGGAACGGCCCAGGAGAGCAGTTTGGCCGTTCTTTACGGGCGGGCGCGGGCTAAGCTTGAAAAACTCACCTCGCGTGACCCCTTTACCATGCGTAATGAGGGCACGATAGCCGGGGTGCGCGGAACCGACTTCGGCATGGACGTCCTTGTGCCCAAGTCTTCCAAGGGCGGCCAGGCAAAGGTCTTAGTCTATTGCATTGAGGGGCAAATCGAGGTTACGGCAGCTCTCAAAGCCGATGGCGAAGCCCAAGACAGCCAACTTGTGGGCACGGGGCAGATGGTCGAATCAGTTCAACAGCGGGATACGGCCAAGCTTCTAGCTTCGAGCATCGATGCCGAGATCCAGGATTTCTGGAAGACGAACGATTATAAATCCGACATGGCGGCTTCCCTTGTCTCCTCGGGAGAGAGCGCCCAGGCAGATACCGCAAGCGCCAAGTCCCCGGCCCTTGAAAGCCCCATCCTTCCCAAGGAAAGCACAAGCAGTCCCCTTCCGGACTCAGGGCTCTCCGATAGCCAGACTTCCTCCCGGCCACGGCTTGTGAAGATAGATTGGAGCTTTGAGAAAAAGAAGCTGGCCGCCAAGAACCTCGTTTTGGGGGCTTCCACTCTCTTAGTAGCTGCCGGCGTCGGCGTGCAAGCTTACGCGGCCTACCAGTATATCCACGAGGGGAATAACACTGAAACCGGAACCTTTATGCTCGTGGGCACGGTCTGCAGCAGCACCGGCCTGGGCTTGGGGATATTCGGCCTGCTTCTGAACCCGGACATACCTCCCCGGCGCTAGGGCAGCCAGGGAGCTTGATAATGAAGGGGCTGTCCAAAAAGGATAGCCCCTT
>JBGSOB010000108.1:0-27155 GCA_041739325.1 Treponematales bacterium | reverse complement strand
AGATCCCATAGGGCTGTATCAATCATGATTTCCTCGTTCAGTCATGGTTACACATAGTTCTCTCCGGGTCAAGGAGATTGTGAGGCTTCGGTTAGGATTTACCCGGCCTTTACACTATATGTAGGCGGCTGCAGCTTAGCGTATTTCCAGGTAGCGGCGGTCAATGTAATCCACCCGCCCTGCCGCTTGCCGCGCATAGGGGCTCTCAGGGTAAAAGTCGCGGAGCTTGGCGTAGTAGGCACGGGCACGGGTTATGTCCCTACCCTCTCCTGGGGCTTCAAAGGCCCGCGCTGCCAGAAAGAGGAACTCATCATCTTCCCGATATCGGAGGGCGTATTCTTGAACCAGTTTGCGGGCCGCCTCCGCTTTGGAGGCGTTCAATTCCGCGTTGGCGCGGCGCAAAAGCTCAGACGCACTTAGTACGGAGAAATCCTCTGCCGCACTGGGTTCAGGGCTAGGAGTTTCCGGAAGTAGGGCCGTAGGCGAGGCTCTGGAGAGCTCTCCCGGACTTGGAGATACCTGGATGATGGGGCTTGCGCCAAGGCCGGCATCCGCTTCCACCAGTACGCGTATGACAATATTTTCCGCCTCGTCAAGGAGGAGGTCCTGCCTTATAAAATCCAAGAGATACTCGCCGGTCTGTTTGGCTTGGAAGATAAAATAAATGGAGGATGACTCAAAGCGTCTATTGAGGTAAAACAGGCCATCAGGCCTTCCCTTGCTTAGGCCAACGAAGGTCCAGGAGCTACCCCGCATCGGTATCTCAAAGGAAGATCCCTGGGGGACTATAATGGAGTAGGATGCCCCTGCCGCATTAGTTCCGGCTTCCGATTGTATCTTGGAAAAGGGCACGGGGTTGAGGCTGCTCGTGGGCTTCCAATTCGGGTCCGCGGTGGGCTTGGGACTGGCCTTGGGGCTGGAGCTTGCAGCGGGGCTTGGCTTTATAGATGGCTTGGGGCTGGGCTTAAGGCTCGGACTCGGCTTCAAACTAGGTCTTGGGCTCGGCGTAAGCGCTGGCTTTTGCGTGGGCGTGGGAGAAGGTAGCTGTGGCAGGGCGAGAAGGGGCTTGAGGGCCTTAGCTCGAGGCGGCCTGCGATAAAAAGCAAGGGCTTCAGGCTTAGTTGCTTCTGAAGAGGCAAGGCTTCCCGAGGGATTAGGGCTTGAGCCTCCCCCAAGAACGGGGTTTGGGCTTTGGCCTGGACCTGGGCTTGAGTCCGCCGTGGAGGAAGGCCCTGGGCTTTCCAGGTTACCCTCCCCTGTTTTGGCCTTTTTCCGAGCCGCGGGGCTGATACAAGAAAAGAAAAGGATGAGTGAGAGACAGAGAAGAACCAGTCCCTTGAATGCCGTTTTAGAGCCCATCACTCCACCCCCGCGTAGAATTCCTCTACCGCAGATTCAGCTTTTTTTAGAATGACTGCCAGGCTCTCGGCGTCAATTTCATAGTACCAGGCAAGAATCTCATCCCTACGGAGAGGCTTTTCCGGGTCTCGGAAAAATTTAAGCCTTTGATAGGAGAGGGGGTAACGCGGAATTGAGAGCTCCCGGAGAAGAGCTAGGTCGCTGAAATCCACCTGGCTTTCTTTAGGCAGTCGCGGTGGCCTGGCAACGAGGGCAGCGACCGTAATAATGACAAGGATTATCCCAACGATGGACAGGGCTCCGATAATCAGCGGTTTTGAGGCAAGGAGGGGCTTGAGTGAAGGCAGGGAAGGATGCCGAGAACGTTTTTCGAGTGGCTCGGCTTCAGGCAGCCAATCATCGTCCGCTTCCTTTTCCTCGGGGGGCAGATGCAGAAGGGCGCTCAGCTTGGGAAAAAAGGGTAATTTCCGCAGCCTCCCCAACAGTCCTTCAAGCAGGCCCCCCAGCTTCATGACTATTCCTCATCCGGCAGGGGATCGAGATTTTCTTGAAGCGGCTCTTCCTGGCTGGAGTCTTGTGGAACGGGTTCCTCAGTGTGCGTTGGCGCCGTATCCGCCTCCGCCTCTGCTACTTCCGCAACTTCGGATTCTTCGGTGCCTTCGGATTCATTGGCGTCTTCGGCTTCATTGGCGCCTTCGGATTCATCAGTCACTTCATCATCAGTCGGTAAGACGGCGTCCGGATTTTCAGCGGCCTCGCGCAAACGGGCGGCGGCCCTTTCCTTTTTTTTCTGCCGCTTGGCAAACTCGAGTTCGGCCTCTGAGGGGAGCTCGGTGCCGCTCTCGTATTCCACTTCCTCTTCCGCGAAATCCTCAGGATGGGTAATGGGCTCGGGCCTTTGCTCGCTGGCGTTTTCAAGGCGCACCGCTATTACCTTGGTGATGCCGGATTCCTGCATCGTCACGCCCAAGAGGGTGTTGGCGCCGATAACGGTCTTCTTGTTGTGGGTGATGACGATGAACTGGCTCGTCTGGCCAAATTCCTTGAGGGCTTGGACAAAGCGCAGAACGTTTTGCTCGTCCAGCGCAGCGTCGATCTCGTCCAAGAAGCAGAAGGGGCTGGGCTTGACCATGTAGGTTGCAAAGAGGAGGGCGACTGCCGTCATGGATTTCTCGCCGCCTGAGAGGAGGGTGATGTTTTCCAGCTTCTTTCCCGGCGGCCTGGCGTAGATATCTATCCCCGACTCAAGCACGTGTTCGGTGTCTACTAGGCGCAGCTCAGCCTGCCCGCCGCCGAAGAGGCGCCGGAACATATTGTGGAAGTTCTTCTTGATCTTGTTGTAGGTGGCCAGGAAGAGATCCGTGCTCTCGGTGCGGATTTCGCTGGTGATGCGGAAGAGATCGTCGCGCGCCTTGCGCAGGTCTTCCAACTGTCCGCTTAAGAACTCGTAGCGTTCCTTGACCTCGGCGAATTCCTCCGGCGCCATGAAGTTCACCGAGCCTAGATCGCGCAGCCCGTTTTTTACCACTGCCAGGCGTTCACGCAAAACGGAGGCTTGCTCATGGATATCGAACATTCGCTCCTCGAACTCCAAGAGGTCACGCGAATGGCTTTCCCTAAAATTATCCTTGAGATTGCGAATTTCAGTTTCCATCTGGGCCCGTTCCAGATGGTAGCGCTCGAGCTCGGTTTGCAGGCTTCCCAGCTTCAAGACCTTCTTTTTTACGTCGTCTTGGCGGCTGGTGACGTCCGAATTGCGCAGGGAGATGTCCTTCTCCAGTTTTACAAGCTCGGCGGTGATATCCCTACCCCGCTTCTCAATGTCGGCCAACTCCTCGTCAAGCTCGGCAAGCTCTTCCTTTGAGCTCTCCAGCCGGCGCTCCTCCATGCCAATCTCGTCGCGGATTTCCCGGACTAAGGACTCCTGGCCCTGGATTTCCCTATCCAACATGCGGATGGAATCTTCCTCGCCGGAAATTTGGGTGCGGGCGCGCATGAGGTTGATGCGCAGATCCTCAAGGGTAACCCGGTATTCGTCCACTTTCTCACCCAAGAGCTGGTTTTCAACGCGCAGTTCACGGATGCGGGCGCGGGCGGCCTCTACCCCTGCCCTTACGCCAGCAATCTGTTCGTCTATGCCGCGCTTCTTGGTAATGATGCCTTCGGGCGAGAGGAAATCGTCTAGGAAGGCCGGGGATGTGCGCTTAAAGGTATCGAACTGCCCTTGGATGAGCTCGGTTTTATCGAGGGCTTCTTGGGCGGTGTCGCGCGCGCGCTCAAGGTAGGCGCGAACGTCGGCTTCTGAGGGAGAGGGAGCGCGCAGGTAGTCGGAAAAGAGCCCCAGCCTGCCGGAAAGCATGACCTTGAGGGCGGCGATGGAATCGGCAAGGGCCGCTTCCGCGGCGCGCCGCTCCGTGCTTGAGTAGCCTGAGTCCTTAAGGCGCTTATCGAGCTCGGCGACGATATGGTCGGTGATGGCTTCCAGGTCTTGGCGCAGACGCGCCTCGTTTTCCTCAAATGCCTGTATCTTTGACTCTTGACCGCGGACATCGTCTTCGTTGCCCTTGATGCGGTCTGAGGCTTCCTTGATGCGGGCCTCGAACTCGTGGGCGTTCTTCTCAATCTCCCCCACGCGGGCTTTGAGGTCGCGCAGGCCGGCCTGTTTTTTGTCCCTGTCCTCGACAAGGCTTTCCAGCCTTTCTTGGACGGCCTTAAGGCGCAGGCTGCTTTGATCTATCTTAGTCTTTGCCTCGGCAAGCTTTTCTTGGATGAGCTTGCGGTGCTTGTCCTTACCCTGTTTTTCCACCGCCAGGCCGTAGATAGTCTTTTGCCTCTCGGCTACCTGGGCTTCCAGGGAGTTCACCTGGTCGAGGTTTTCTTCCAGACTGCGGTTGAGGGAATCTATCTCCGCGCGTATCGCGTCGCGGTCCTTTTCAGCCTTAGTCAGGGCATCGGCTTTGCGGTCATACTCGGTGTTGAAGTTTTTCAGCCGCAGGAGGTTGATGTCCAGCTCTACCTGGAAGGCCTCGTCTTTAAGGCCGCGGTATTTGAGGGTCTTTTCGCACTGGACCTTGAGGCTGTCGTAGGAGCGCTTGACCTCAGCCAAGAGAAGCTCGGCCTTGCGCATGTTTTCTTCGGTCTGGGAAAGCTTAGTCTCAGCCTCGCGCGAGCGCAGCTTGTGCCGGGTGATGCCGGCCGCCTCTTCAAAGAGGTAACGCCTCTCCTCAGGCTTGGAGGAGAGGATCTGGTCTATCTTGCCCTGCTCCATCACCGAATAAGCGCTCTTGCCCACGCCGGTGTCCCAGAAGAGCTCGCGGATATCCTTGAGCTTGACCAGGGTATTATTGATAAAGTATTCCGACTCCCCGGAGCGGTAGAGGCGGCGCTTTATGGATACCTCGGGGACGTCGAGGGCCAGGATGTTTTTCTCGTTGGAGATGACGATGGCGACTTCGGCTACGTTGAGGGCCTTGCGGCTCTCGGTGCCGTTGAAGATAACGTCTTCCATCCGCTCCGCGCGCAGGCTCTTTGCCGCCTGCTCGCCCACGACCCACTTGATGGCGTCTACAACGTTGGACTTCCCGCAGCCGTTGGGGCCCAGGAGGGCGGTAATGCCCTCGGCGAATTCCACCCGGGTACGCTCGGCAAAGGACTTAAATCCGAATATTTCTAGGCTTTTTAAGAACACGGCCCACTCTAGCACAAAAAAAGGGGCTTTCGCAAGCTAAAGTCGGGCCTGAGAGCCTGGCCTAAGGCCCGCTTTCTAGCCCGCCTCAAGCCAGGCTAGAGGCGACGAACCACGAAAGAAAAACCGGGGCTAAAGCCCTCGCCTGTGTAGAAAGTCCCGGCTTCATGGTTTTTATCCCAATACGTCAACTCGAGTTGGGAGGCCCCCAGCTCACGGGCCTTGCTTTCCACCTTTGCCATGAGGGCCCGCCCTAGCCCCTTGCCGCGGTATTCTTGGGCAACGCAAATCTGGTCTATGTGGACGCCCTTATAGGCGTAGCGAAAGGGGTTTTCCCCGTAGTTCCTCAGAAAATAGAGTACATAGCCCGCCGGGACGGAGTCTGCTAGGGCAAGGTCGCAAAACCATAGCGGTTCCTTGAGCTGTTTTTGACAGTGCTCGAGCACGGCCTCGCGGTCGTAGGGCTTAAAGTATTCCGGGTAGCGCTCGGCGTGAAGGCTCTGCACCCCCTGGTTGAGGGAGGCGACCACCAGAGGGTCCGTTGTCGGCTCTATCCGTATTTCCATCTGCATATCTCCTTTATGAAGCCCCATCCATTTCAGCCGGCAGACTATTGATGAGCTTGGTTAACTCGTCAAAGCGGAAATCGATGTCTATGACAGCGCGGATCTTCCCGTCTTCGCCCTTAATGGGCAGGGCGGCGGTTATGATGAGGCGCTTTGTGTACTTGGAAAAAAAGAGGTCCGAGTAGTAGGCCTTGCCGCTGGAAATGACCTCTAAAAACCAATCGTGCTTTTTAAAATCCTTGTTGAGAAGGTTGCGGAAGAGGGCCTTCTCCCCGTGCTGGGCGTAGATGGTGGATACGCGAAAACCCTCGGGATTGGTGATGGCCAGAAGTTGGATGGAGCCCTCGCGCCTGACGATATCGTCTAGGTAGGGTTCCATACGCGCCGGGTCAAGCTCCGCAAGCTCGGGGGCCTCAGCCACTTCCTGGGCTATCTTACGCGCGATGTCGGTGGCCGCAAGCCTGACCTTGTCAAAGTCAGACTCGAAGAGGGAAGGCAGGTAGTGCCGCGCCTTGGCTTCCAGTTCAGCGCTTGAGATGGAGGTAGTCCGCCCCTGCTCGTATTCCTTGACCACCCACTTATTGATATGCGCCACGCCGGGATGGCGCTTAGTTACCTCAGGGGCAAGGCCCTTAGCCACCGCGCTGATGTTTTCGTTAATCCAACGGGCAATGCCGGCCATGCCGGATTTATCGGTTACCATCACCTTAACCGGCCGCCGGAGCAGTTTCTCCGTGTCGAAGATATTGTAGATCTCAGGGTTTTTGAGGATGCCGTCGGCGTGGATGCCGGCGCGGGTGGTGTTGAATTCCGCTCCCACAAAGGGGTAGTTCTCCGGAATATCCGCTTTAACTACGTCCCTAAAATATTCGGCTATCTCGGTAATGACGCCTAGGTCAATCGAGTCGTCGCCGGTCAGGCTCATATACTCGATAACCGCCGCCTCCAGCGGCGGGTTGCCGGTACGCTCGCCGTAGCCTAAGAGGGATGTGTTGTTGGCACAGCAACCGTAGAGCCAGGCGGTGGCCGCGTTGACGTGGACCTTGTGGAAGTCGTTGTGCCCGTGCCACTCAAGCCACTGGGCCGGGTAGCCGAGCTCGCTGTGAAAGGCGTGAACTAGGCGCGGCACCGAACGCGGCAGGGCCGCCCCCGGGTAGGTGACGCCGTAGCCCATGGTATCGCAGAGCCTTATCTTTACCGGCATGCCCGACTCATGGGCAAGCTTGAAGAGCTCCTGGGCAAAGGGCAGGCAAAAACCGTGGATGTCGGCGCGGGTGATGTCCTCAAAGTGACAGCGTGGAACAATACCCGCCTCCAGGGAGCTGCGCACGACGGAAAGGTATTCTTCCATCGTCTTTTTGCGGTCGCTCTTGAGCTTTAGGTAGATGTGGTAATCCGATACGGAGGTAAGGATGCCCGTTTCCTTAATCCCCAGGGCTTTGACAAGCTTAAAGTCTTCCGCGTTTGCCCTGATCCAGGAGGTGATTTGGGGAAATTCGTAGCCCTTTGCCTGGCAAAGCTCAAGGGCCTTGCGGTCCTTTTCAGAGTAGATAAAGAATTCGGTTTGTCGGATAAGCCCCTTTGGCCCCCCCAAGCGATGCAGGAGGCTGAATATGTCTGCTATCTGCTGGGGGCTATAGGGTGGGCGGGCCTGTTGGCCGTCGCGGAAGGTGGTGTCCGTAATCCAAATATCCTGGGGCAGTGATAGAGGGACATCGATGCCGTCGAAGGCGATGCGGGGTACGGCGGAAAAGGGGAAAAACTGCCGGTAAAGCTCAGGCTCATCAGGATTCACCAAGTCAAAGGAAGGATTATCAGCCTGTAACAACTTCATATTGCCTCCAGTAATGCAATCATCAGTTCATGATAATTGCATTATTGTGGCTTTTATGTCAATTCAATGAACAAGAAATAAGATAATCGCCACACAATTATTCATTATGTGGCGATTATCCTAGAAGGGGCTAAGGATTAGTCAAGCTTGAAGCCTTCTGAGCAAGCTTAATAAACTCCGCCCGGTAGCCGGATTCATCCGGGCCGAGGGATGCCTTGGCAAGATCTATAAGGGATGGATAGCTTGAGCTGCCGGCAAAGCTTGAGCCGCGCAAGAGCATACCGAACTCGGTGACAGCGGCGGCAAAGCGCAGGTTGCGACTTGCCTGGCCGATAGAGCGCGGCTTGTAGAAGACGGCCTGCTCGATGGGAATGGATGTGTCCGAGTTGATGGGCTTGTAACGGAATTTTACCGTAAGCATCTCCCCGGATGCCGCCTGCGCGCTTAAGGCGCTATTCTGATACTTTAGCTCGTCTGCTGTTGCCGCTTGGCCTCCTGCGCCGGGCGGTAGAATCTCATAGAGGGCGGTAACCCGGTGGCCCGGCCCCAGCTCCCCGGCGTCCTTGGTGTCGTCCTTAAAGTCCTCCGCCGCCATCACCCGGTTTTCATAGCCGATGAGGCGATAGGAGGCGACCAGGGCGGGGTTGAACTCAATCTGGATCTTCACGTCCTTGGCGATTGTGAACATATTGGCGCGCATCTCTTTGACAAAGACCTTCTGGGCTTCCTTTTGGGAATCGATGTAGAAGTAATTGCCGTTGCCGGCCTTGGAAATCTGTTCCATTCGCCCGTCTTTATAGTTGCCCATGCCAAAGCCGCAAATAGTCAGGTAGATGTCGTCCTTGCGCCGTTCTTCCATCATCCGCACTAGGTCGCCGGTGCCGGAGGTGCCCACGTTGAAGTCTCCGTCGGTGCAGAGGATGACGCGGTTATTGCCGCCACTGATATAGTTGTCTTTGGCAACCTTATAGGCTAAGGCGATGCCGGCCCCGCCGGCCGTGGAGCCGCCGGCGGAGAGCTTGTCCATGGCGGCGAGTATTTTTTTTGCATCGCTTGCCTTGGTGGATTCCAAAACCAGACCGGCGGAACCGGCATAGGCTACCATGGCTATCCGGTCTTCCGGGCCCAAGCCCTTAAGGAGGAGTGCCAGCGAATCCTTTACCAAGGGCAGTTTGTTGTCGGCGCTCATCGAGCCTGAGGTATCTAAAAGGAAGACGAGGTTGGAAGGCTTGAGGTTCTGATAATCAAGACGTTTACCCTGGATGCCGACCATAAAGAGCTTTGAGTCCTTATTCCAGGGGCAGTCGGCCAGCTCAGTGCTTATGGAAAAGGGATGCTCGCCCTTGGGCTCGGGGTAATCGTAATCGAAATAATTAAGCAGTTCCTCAATGCGAACGGCGTCCTTGGGGGGCAGGCTCCCGTTTTCCAGGTAGTTTCTGAGGTTTGAATAGGATGCCGTGTCGACGTCGATGGAAAAGGTAGAGAGTGGATTCTGCTTGGCGTCCTTGAATTGATTCTCGGTGATCTTATCGTAGTCTGAGGTGTTGAAATCCCCATCTCCCTCCTCGGGCTCGGGGGCTGGGGCGAAGGCCATATCTTCCATCTGCATCCGGGAGTCTTTGGTCTTAACCGCGGTGGAAGGCGATGTCGTTCGCATCGTCTCAGACATGAGGGCCTTCTCCTCCCGGGCTTCTGAGATCTTGGGTCGGGAGGCGCCGCCTGCGCCAAGCGGCCTTCCTGCGCAGGAAAGGGTAAAAAACATGGCCAGAATGAGGGCACCGAGATACTTCATCTTCTTCATAGTTTCTCCTCTTAAGCCTAAAAACAGCTGAGGCCTCCCTGGTTACGGAAAATCCGCAATGAGGGGCCGCCTTGTCAAAGTATAGGCCTAGAGGCTCAGGCGGCGCAAAGATTCAGCACTCTTTTTTTGGAAAAAGAAAAGAGGCAATGCCGCGCGCCGCGCAATCCCCGGTGGAAAAAGCCGCTTGAAGATTATAGCCGCCCGTATCACCATCGATATCCAAAATTTCACCGGCAAAGAAAAGCCCAGGAATAAGGCGGGAAGCCATGGTCTGCGAGTCAACTTCCGCAAGATCTACGCCTCCTGCGCTGACCATCGCTTCATCCCATGAGCCGAGGGCCTCCACCTGTGCGGGAAAGGCCGTAGCCAGGGAGCACAGGGTCCGGCGGCTTTCACGGGTCAGTTCCGCGCAGATAAGATTTTCCCCAATGCCCGCCAGGCGGCTTAAAACCGAGCCCAAGGATTTAGGCAAGCCGATACGGGCTAAGAGGCCGCGGGCAAGGCTCTTGGGGGCTTGAGTTATAGCCCTGTCGAGTTCTGCCTTGATATCTACTTCAAGAGTGGAAAAATTTAAACGCAACTCGTCGCCTGGGCGGATGGAGCGGCTTGAGTCGAGGATGAGGGGACCGGAAAAACCCTTGTGGGTTATAAGGAGATCGCCCCGCCTTTCAAGAAGCTTCTTGCCCGCGCGATAGAGTTCCATGCCGGCCTGGCTGAAGGAAAGCCCGGAAAGTTCTGCAAGGGAAAAATCACGCACGCGGACGGGGCTGAGGGCGGGCCTCAGGTCCACGATCCTATGCCCCAAAGCGCGAGCGAGCTCATAGCCCTCACCCGCGCTGCCGCAGCGCGGGTAGGAGCGGCCCCCGCAGGCTATAAGGAGTGCTTGGGTATCGATCTCGCCAGCCTTATCCTCCGCGCAGCTTAAGCCAAAGCCCCCGCCCTCTTGCGGATCCTTTACGCGGATGGATTTTAAGCTCTGGCCAAGGCGTAGCTCTACCCCTAGCTCCTTGCACTGGCTAAGTAAGGCATCCAAGACAGAACTCGCGCGCCGCGAAACGGGAAAGACCTTGCCGCTCTCCTCTTCCGTCTCAAAGTCCACGCCACGCTCACGAAAAAAATCCAAGAGGCTTTGGTTGTCAAAGCCTAGGAGGGCAGGTTTGAGAAAGCGTTCCTTTCCGCCGTAGTGGCCAAGGAAGTCGCGGATGGGTCCAGCGTGGCTGATATTGCATTGGCCTGAGCCGGAGGCAAGGAGTTTTAAGCCCGGGCGAGGCATCTTTTCAAGTACAAGGATATCCGCTTGCTTCCCGGCGCACAGGGCAAGGCGGCAAGCGCAAAAGAGACCGGCTGGGCCCGCTCCGGCTATGACAAGACGTGGCATCTTTCTATCTTCCATAAAAAACCGGGCCTAGGCAAGCGCGAAACATGGATGCAGGCGCCCTTGGAGGCAGACGCCCTCGGGACGGAGGCAGGCCTTCGCTGGGCGAAAGAGGGTGTCAGTATTCAACCTTCCAGAGAAAAAGACCCTGGGCTGGGGCTGTCTTTCCCGCGAGGTGGCGGTCGCGGCTTTCCAGTACCTGGCGAAAATGCTCGCAGGGCAGGCTCTGGGCTTCAAAGTCGATGAGGCTGCCGCAGAGGGAGCGTACCATGCGCCAAAGGAAGGCGTTGGCCGATATCTCAAAAACGATCTGCCCGCCCTCCATAAAAAAGCCCGCTTGATGGATAAAGCGGTAGCGCGAGAGGCTTTCGTCCCGCGGCAGGCAAAAGGCGGTAAAATCTTGCTCGCCGCGCAGGCAAGCGGCCATGGCGTTAAGCCGCCCCAGATCCGGCCAGTGCCGCAGAGACCAAGCGTAGAGGCGTTGGCTGGGCAGTGCCCTGTCTCCGGGGATGATGAAGTAACGGTACGTGCGCAGGCGGGCGTCAAAGCGGGCGTTGAAGCCCGGGGCCACCTCTTCTGAGGCAAGTACGCGAATATCTTTTCCGACAAGGGAATTGATGGCGGGTACGAATTTGTCAACCGGGATGCTCGCTAGGTCGCTATGAAAGGACGCCACCTGGCCGCGGGCGTGTACCCCGGAATCGGTGCGCCCGGAGCCGGTAAGGCTAACCGGATGTCCGTGGATCTTAGCCAGGGCGGTTTCAAGCTCCTCTTGAACGCTACGCTCGTCCTTTTGCCGCTGCCAACCGCAAAAGCCGCTGCCGTCATAGGCTAAGGTGAGCTTGATCCCGCGGTGGCCCGGCTGGGTAGCTTTCATCGCTTAGGATGCCGGCGGCGTGTTCGCCGAGCTTAGACTTAGGCCGCAGAGGGTTTCCAAAAAGTAGGCATGAACCGCGGAAGAAGAGGTGAGCTCTGGGTGGAAGGTTGCGGCCAGCATCTTCCCTTGGCGCACGAGGACAGGCCGTCCGTCAAACTCACTGAGAACCTTGAGTCCAGGCCCCAGGCTTTCAATGCGTGGGGCGCGGATAAAGACGCCCTCCAACTCGAGGATCTTGCCGTGTTCGGCGTCATTGAAATCCAGGCGCGCCTCGAAGCTGTCCACTTGGGAGCCGTAGGCGTTGCGCAAGACGCGCATATCCATGCTCCCCAGCCTTATCTGATCCGAGCCCTCGATCTCCTTGGCAAGGAGGATGGTCCCGGCGCAGGTGCCGAAGACGGGCAGGCCCGCGGCGATGGCGGCGCGCAGGGGCTCTAAAAGGCCGCGACGCTCCATGAGCATGCCGATAGTGGTGCTCTCCCCGCCGGGGATGATGAGGCCCGAGATGCCGGGTAGTTCAGAGGCGTCGCGCAGGGCTTGGGCGGCTTGGCCCAAGCCCCTGAGCATGGCAAGGTGCTTGTCGAAATCGCCCTGGAGGGCCAGGACGCCGATTGAGGACATGAAAAGCGACTACCAGCCGCGGCCGGCGATGCGATCGGAGCCTTCCATGGTTGAACAATTGATGCCGACCATCGCCTCGCCTAGGTTGCGCGATATCTCGACGAGTTTATCCGGCTTATCAAAGTGGGCCACCGCGTCCACGATGGCACGCGCGCGTTTTGCGGGGTCGCCGGACTTAAAGATGCCCGAGCCGACAAAGACCGCTTCCGCGCCCAACTGAATCATGAGGGCGGCGTCCGCCGGGGTGGCTACCCCGCCGGCGGAAAAATTAGGCACGGGGAATTTTCCGGTCTTGTGGCATTCATAGACGAGCTCGAAGGGGGCGCCTAGATTTTTTGCCTCTGTCATGAGCTGTTCGGGGGCAAGCAGGGTCAGGCGTTTTAAGCCGTCGCGGACGGTGCGCATGTGGCGTACCGCCTCAATGATGTCGCCTGTGCCCGCCTCACCCTTGGTGCGGATCATGGCGGCGCCTTCGCCTATGCGGCGCAGGGCCTCGCCCAAGTCGCGGCAACCGCAGACGAAGGGAACCTTGAAATCGTGCTTCCAGATATGGTACTGGTCGTCCGCCGGGGTAAGCACCTCGGACTCATCGACAAAGTCCACACCCAGGGCTTGGAGTATTTGGGCCTCGGCAAAGTGGCCGATACGCGCCTTGGCCATCACCGGTATGGTCACGGCCTTCTTTATCTTTTCTATCATATCGGGATCGCTCATGCGGGCAACCCCGCCTTGGGAGCGGATATCGGCGGGAACCCTCTCAAGGGCCATCACGGCTTGGGCGCCTGCGTCTTGGGCTATCTTGGCTTGCTCAACGTTGGTGACGTCCATAATGACGCCGCCCTTAAGCATTTCCGCTAGGCCTACCTTGGTTCTCCAGGTTGAAACCTGGCGCTCCGACCACAGGGTGGTACTCATGTCTTGCTACTCCTCATTCGGATACAACGCGCCCGTGGCAGGCGCTCCGCTACTCTGTGCGATTCTCTCGTGTTTACTTTACTTCTCTATACTATTCAAGGCCTCTCTCTGTCTAGCCCCATTCACTACCAATACACTCTTATTCGTCGTATTGTCGATGAGACTCAACCTTGAGACGCTCATAGAGATCGCGGGCCCGATCAAGGAGGGGTCCCGGTTTATTCTTCGTCTTTTTACCAAGACCGAACATCTTAGCCACCGCGCAGGCAAAGTAGTCCATCTTTTTCTCGCGCAGTTCGGCCGGCTCCCGGATGCCGTACTTGAGTTCAAGCATCGAACAGAGATAAAGCACGCCGTCATAGCCGAAATTGCTGTCCGTGTCCGGGCCCAAAAATTTGACGGCGGAGAGTGCCTGCTTTCCCTTGGTATCCAGCTCGAGGGCCAATTGGTAGAGGAATGTCGCTTTTTTTGCAAAAATGATTCCGATGTAATCGTAGTTTTGCTTAGGGTAGGCGCGGTCCATATCCGCAAAGAGCCAGGAGGCGCGCAACGCGGCTATTGCCTGTTTGATGACGGGTGAGTCGCGGTCCGGAAAGGATTCGTAGCTCTGCATCATGAGGAAATAAG
Organism: Treponematales bacterium; assembly: GCA_041739325.1. GTDB lineage: Bacteria > Spirochaetota > Spirochaetia > Treponematales > JBGSOB01 > JBGSOB01. The sequence goes on along the minus strand of JBGSOB010000108.1, from coordinate 13,495 downwards.
AAGCGGCGCCCTCTTGGAGGCGGCGCGGCGACGAAAAATCCAAGCCGGAAGGGAAGAGGTTCACCACCGAGTCTATGCGCGCCGAGATGCGCTCGAGAAGCTCGGGTTGAATCTTGGGATTGAGCTTTTCAAAGTCGGAAGGCAGGGCTGCAAAGTAACAGTTGGGGCAAACGGTCACCGGGTAGATCAAGGGGTAGACCTCGCCATAGTTGGCGGTGGGGCTGTAGAGGCGATGCAGCTCCTCAGTCAAATCTCCGGCGTTTACCCTGCCCTGGAAAAGCTCCTCGCGCTGGAAGGGCTTATCGCAGACCGGGCAAACGGTGGATTCCTTCTTAAAGTAGGTGGTTTTTCTTTCTTTTGAAGGCTCCAGGCCCTTGTGGTTTCTCTTCACGTCATTCCTCTAAAAGGCGCCTTAGGGCCGCGTTTCGCCACGCCTACGCGTCTTCAGTTTAACCTGTATCTCATTGGGCTCAAAACTTATCAAGCTCAGATCTTCTGGCAAGGCTACCTTGATGGGTAAAATGAGATTCTGCGGCGTGTAGTAATCCGACAAGTCTATGGAGAGAACGCCCTCGGAAAGGCTGAATTCCTCTACAGCCGCTTGCGCGCCCTGAACGCTCAGGCTGCCCAGGGGAAGCTCTGACTCCAGCTCCAGATCCGGGTCAAGGCCGTTCACGGTGATAGTCACCGTGTCAAAACGCTTGACGGCAACTGCCTCGCGTATGGCTACGCGCAATTCAACCAAGCTGGAACTGGATAGACGCACCAGGGGTGAAGGGCTGGAGAGCTCAAGGGCGGTAACGACATCCTGCCTGAGCCCGCTTAAAGAAAACTCCCGAGTGCTCACTGAATTGATACCCGTAATCAATGAGTAGGGACCTGAGATTTCCACTTTGGCCGGGGCTATCTGCACGGCCGAACGCTCGTAGCCTATCTCCGGCGAGCCGGTGATATTGGGGATGATGGGCACGATCTTGACCTCGCGCCGCTCGAATTTCAGCCTGACTTGGATGGGGTCTACCTTTATTTCCAGCGGGTCCACGTCCAAGGCGTTGCCGCGCCTGAGGGTGCGCACCATCACCAGCGCCTCTCCCTCGCTCGTGACCGAGCCGCAGTCTAGGAAGGCGTCGATATGCTCGGGCTCGATAAAAGATATCTTTTCTGCGTCGCCGCGCAGGGTAATGCGCACCGTGTCCGGGTACTCTGAGGCGGGAACCACTTGGGCGGAACCGACGATGGAGAGGGGCACGGAGATGTACTTGTTATCGAGATTGCTCATGCGGTTGAAGAGGAAAAGAATGACGGCCGCCCCGAGTGAAAGTACCTTGGCCGGCCAATCCTGGGCCAAGCGGTTTAAAAAGGTCTTTTTAATCTTCAACCAGTGACTCCTCCGCCGCGGCGGGCTCGGCCGGGAAATCCAAGAGCTCAAAGAGCCTGCGATGCACCGTGCGCGCGGGCAGATTGTAGTAAAGCTTGGAATCGTAGGCAAGGGAAAGGGCGCCGCTCTCCTCGGAGACTACCAAGACGATGGCGTCAGCCTCCTCGGAAAGCCCAAGAGCCGCGCGATGCCGGGTGCCGAAACTGCGGCGGATATCCTGTTGCTCGGAAAGGGGCAGAAGGCAACCGGCCGCGGCGACAGCCCCGTTTTGGATGACGATAGCCCCGTCGTGCAGGGGGGTATCGTGCCCGAAGATGGTGATGATGAGGGCCGAAGAAAGCTCGGCGCCCAAACGCGTGCCGGTGTCGATGATGTTCTTAAGGCCGACCTTGCGCGGAAAGACGATAAGGGCGCCGCGGCGCCGGGAGGAGAGAATTTCCGCGGCGTTGAGCACAGCCTCCAGCTGGGTGACCCGAGGCTTGCCTGAGCTGCCGAACCAATTGCCCTGTCCTAAGCGCATAAAAATCTTTCTCAGCTCGGGCTGAAAGAGGATGGCTACCGCGATGATGATGGAGGGGGCAAAGAGCTTGAGGATCCAGGAGAGGGTCGATAGCCCCAGTAAAAAGGCCGCCGCATAGAGAAGGGCCATAAAGACCAAGCCCTTCACCAATTGGATGGCCTGGGTCTTGATGAGTATCTTATAGGCCTTGAAGATGATGAAGGCGAGCACGGCGATGTCGATGATCGGCCGCACAAAACCATAAAAGACGCCTAAGCGCCGTAGCCACTCCACCCTTTCCCCTTGAGAGCCGGAACGTATCCGGCCCTACGGCCGGCTTAAGAGGGCCTGAACGACCCTTACCGCATCTACTGCCTGGGCCACGTCGTGGGCGCGCAGGATGGCCGCCCCGCCTAAAAGAGCCAGGGTGTGGGCGCTTGTCGTGGCCGCCAGCCTATCCGCCACATCCCGGCCGGTGGCCCTGCCCAAAAAGGACTTGCGAGACAGGCCGATAAGGACAGGATAGCCTTCCTGGGAAATTTCGGCAAGATGCGCCAAGATATCGAAGTTGTCCTCGTAGCGCTTTCCAAAGCCAAAGCCCGGATCAAGGATGATCCTCTCCCCGTCTATGCCCAAAGAACGCGCCGCTTGAGCGCGCGCTAAAAGGTAGTCCCGTATCTCACTAACGACATGGGTATAGCTGGGGGATTCCTGCATCGTCTTAGGCTCGCCACGCTTGTGCATGAGAACCACGGCCGCCCCGCTGTTTACGATGAGCTGGGCCATTTGTGGGTCGTCTTCCAATGCGGATATGTCGTTGACGATATCGGCCCCTTCCGAGAGGGCGGCCGCGGCTACGGCGGCCTTGCGGCTGTCTATTGAGATAGGCAGGTCGGAAACGGCGCGAAGGGCCTTGAGGGCCGGTAGAATCCGCTCCAATTCCTCATCGGCGCTCACGTAGTCTGATCCGGGCCGGGTGGATTCCCCGCCGAGGTCAAGGATGGCCGCCCCTGCCTCCGCCATCTCCAAACCCCGCTCACGCGCCATGCCGGGGTCGGAAACCCGGCTGCCGGAATGGAAGGAATCGGGACTGCAATTGAGAATACCCATAACCAAGGGCCCCTGGGAGAGATCGAGAAAACGGCCCTTGGGCAGGGTAATGCGGGAGGGATAGGCTGGGAGTTTGGGGATGGACTCCCCCCTCACGCCCCACCCTCCTTAACAAGGCCAAACCTACGCTGGGAAGAAAGAAGGCTAGTGGCGGCCGCGGCGATACCCGCGGGGCTTAAGCCTACGGAGGATAATAAATCGTCCCGGCTCATGTGGGCTTGGACAGAATCCGGGAAGGCAAGCATCTGAACGCGGAGGGCGGGGCAGGACTGGGAGACAAGGGCCTGAATCGACTGGCCCACGCCCCCCATGGCAACGCCCTCCTCAAGAATAAGAGCGGCCGAATAGCCTGATAGGATCTTTGTAAGGTAGGCTTCATCAAGGGGTTTGAGAAAGCGCAGATGGTAGTGGTCGGCTAGTATGCCTTGGCGCGCAAGCTCGTCGAGGGCCTCCTCGGCAAGGGGAACCAACCCGCCCATGGATAGGACTATAAGGCCGAGATTGCCGCTCTGCGGCCGAACCCAGATCCCTCGCCCGATTTCCATGAGGCTTGCATAGGCGGGAAGCTCGCGGGGCACGGCGCACTTGGGGTAGCGAATGATGACGGGCGAAGCGGAAGCCAGGGCCCAATCAAGCATGAGAGAGACTTCCTTGGCCGAGGCGGGGGCCAGAATGCTTAAGTTTGGGATGGGCCTGAAAAAAGATATGTCGTAGAGTCCCTGGTGGGTCTCGCCGTCATCGGGCACCGGGCCGGCCCTGTCCAGACAAATGACGACGGGTAGGCCCTGAAGGGCGATATCATGAACTACCTGGTCATAGGCCCTTTGGATAAAGGTTGAATAAATGGCCACTACCGGCTTGAGGCCTCCGCTGGCCATACCGGCGGCAAAGGTGACGGCGTGCTGTTCGGCAATGCCTACGTCGTAGAAGCGCTCCGGATAGGCGGCTTGGAAGGGAGAAAGACCCGTGCCCTTAGCCATGGCGGCCGTAACGGCGACGACGCTTGGGTCCCTAGCGGCAGCGGCCATCAGCGCGTCGGAAAAAGCGTCTGTAAAGCTTTGCGCCGGTTTGGATTCCAGCTTGCCGTCGCGCAGGACGATGGGTGAAACCCCATGGTAGGCGGTGGGATTGTCCTCCGCCAGATTATAGCCCTTGCCTTTGCGGGTAAGCACGTGCACTACGGTGGGCCGGTCCAGGCACTTAACCTTGGATAAAACGTCTATGAGCATGGGCAGGTTGTGTCCGTCTATGGGGCCGGCGTACTCAAAGCCCAGCTCGGAGAAGAAATTGGTGCGGAAGAAGGCGGCCTTGACCATCTTCTTCATCTTGACCACCCAGGAGAGGAAGCGGGAACCGAAACGCGGTATTGAAAGGATGGCCTGGTCGACCGATGAGCGGAAACGCTGGTAGCGCCGGGTGGTGGTAAGGCTGGAAAGGTAACGGGAAAAGGCGCCGACGTTGGGCGATATCGACATCTTATTGTCGTTGAGGATGATGATAAGGTCCCGCCCCAGGTGGCCGGCGTGGGAAAGCGCCTCATGGGCCATGCCCCCGGTAAGGGCACCGTCGCCGATGACGGCTATCGCCTTGCCATGGGAGCCAGAGCGGCGCTTGGCTTCAAGAATGCCTAAGGCGGCGGATATCGAGGTTGAAGCGTGACCTGTGTCAAAGGCGTCGTGCGGGCTTTCAAAACGGCGTGGAAAGCCGGAGATACCGCCCTTTTGACGGAGGCTGTAAAAGCGGTCTGCCCGGCCGGTGAGTATTTTATGGGTGTAGGATTGATGGCCGACGTCCCAGACGATTGCGTCCTGGGGGGAGGAAAAAACCCGGTGCAGAGCAATGGAAAGCTCAACCACGCCGAGGTTGGAGGAAAGATGGCCGCCGTTTTTTCCGACAACCTCCACAATGAGGCTGCGGATCTCTTGCGCAAGGCCTGCGAGCTCGGCGGGGGAAAAGGACGAAAGACCCTCAGGGTCATCCAATTTTTCCAATAGGCTCATGCTTCCTCCGGTTTTGTAGGAATATACCCCATTTAGCCAAGGCTGTCCAAGGGAGAGAGCAAAATCCGCTTCCTTTATCCATAGCCCGAGGCTTTGACCCTAGCCGCTCTTTTAGGCTAAACTCAGGCTCTATGCGCGAACTCCAGGTACTACGCTTGCAAAAAAGCCTATCCTATACCCCGCTGACATCAGATATGCGAGAAGCTGCCGAAGAATGGATCGAATTCCATAGCTTTGAGGGGCTCTTTAGCCTTGGGGGCGCCAACGGTCCCACAGCCGGCCTCCCAGGCCCTCAGAGCCTCATCTTTCGTGGCCTAAGAGCCCAGGAAGAGGCGGGGCTTAAGGCTGAATCCCTAGGCGATACGGTTTTAAATTCCGGCACATACCTCTTCCGCCAGGCTACGGAGGATGCTGACTTTGACTTAGGGCGCTTCTTAAATGATTATCTACGGGACGCATGGTGGGAGGGACGGAAGATCAGCCCGCCCCTCGCCATCCGCAGGGTACGCGAAGACGGAAAGATAGCCCTGCAACTCATCTGCCCCCTCCAAACGGAGGAATAAAGGGCAAGGCGAAGTGAGTCGGGTTTTGACAGGGGCGATAAAGTCCGCTAAACTGAGCGCCGGGGCAAAGGCCCCCAAGGAGTGATCTGTCTGTGAGGATATTGATTGAGAAAGCACGGACATGGACGATACAGCTCCTTGAGGCAAGCGGCCTACCTGCCGCCGATGCCCGCCTTGCCGCCGATATCTTCATCCGGGCCAGCCTCGGAGCTCAGGGCCATCACGACATCTCCTATCTCCCCCAACGCCTCGGCCTCCTAGCCGATGGCCTCATGAAGCCTAAAGCGGCCTTCGAATTGATAGGCTCAGGCGGGGCCTGGGAGGCCTATGACGGGGGCGGCATGCTCGGCGAGGTTTGCGTCTCTCGAATACTTGAGAGGGCTATGAAGCTAGCCTCGACCCAGGGCATCGGCTTCTCGACGGTGCGGCATTCCAACCACTTTCTCGCCGCGGCGCCCTATGCCGGTATCGCCGCGGAAGGCGGCTACCTGTGCATCGTATGGTCGAACACCGACCCCTGCATGGGCGACCCAGAGGCCCAAGAAAGGGTGATCGGAAATAATCCCTACGGCTTCGGACTCCCCCTGGAAGGCGCCAACATGGTCTACGACGCCTGCATGGCCTATGCGTCCCTGGGTAAACTCGCTGAAAAGATGAAGGCCGGTCACAGCGTCCCCGCATCTTGGGGCCGCGATGCCCAAGGGCGTTGGAGCGAGGATCCGCAGGCTATCCTCAAGGGAGGCATACCCGCCCCCATTGCCGGCCACAAGGGTTTTTCCCAGGCCATCCTCCATGAAGCCTTGAGCGCGGGCCTTGCCGGAGGGGAAATATTTGACGAAGTCCTGCCTGTCGGCGGCTGGGGCAAGCATAGTCAAAGCGTCTTAGCCCTAAAGCTCTCTGATTTTCCCGGCGGACAAGGCTTTAGAGGGCGCTTTAGGGCTGGTTTTGAGAGGATGCGCGCACGCTTGCCGTGCCTCCGATTTGCCGGTGAGCGCTCCCTTGCCTGCGCCCAAAACGCGGCTGACCAGGGTATTGAAATTCAAGAAAAGACCTTCCGTGATCTCTCTCAGTGGTCGAGTCGTCTTGGCGTGCAGATGCCAAGCGGTATTGCAGCGAACTAGCCCAAAAAGCGCTTCTGCCCTTAAAAAACTTCATGCCGGAGCTTGGAAATTATCAAACGAAGGCCTATGCTTAGTAAGGCGGGCCGATTCCGCATAAGGGGTAAACGGTGTTTTCAATCTTTTCAGAACGGGAGCTAAAAAATTACGCGCAGGAGCATCCGCTGGATGAAGCGGCGCTGATTTCCATAGGCGATCCCGGGCAAGAAACCCCAGACTTCCTAGCCGGGCAGCGGCGTTTATTGCGGCTGGAATTCTTTGACCTCGGCGAGAGCGAACCTGAACACGGAATGGAAAGGATTCCGGAAATGGAAGACGTGGATCGGTGTATAGATTTTTACCAAGCCCACAAAGAACTCAACTTCGTCATCCATTGCGACGCCGGCATCAGCCGCTCTCCGGCGGTAGGCCTTGGACTCCTCTTCCTCAAGCTAGGGAGCGAGGACGCGGCAAGGACGGAACTTGTTTCCATCAGGCCTCGGGCCATGCCCAATAAGCGCCTTGTCCTCCTCTTTGACCACGTCCTGGGTAGCGACCTGCGCATGTCTAATTATTACATCTGGATGAAGCGCATCGAGCAGATGAAAAAGTCCATTAGCGAGTACACCCACACCGGCCGGCCTTCCCAAGCCTAATACTTTAATCTTGTATCCCAGGCCTTGACCAATTCCTATAGAAGCCAGATGATGTGCCCAGGTTTCCGGGACGTGGAATGCGGTGAAAATCCGCAACGGTCCCGCCACTGTAACCGGGGATGAAAACGTCTGTCGCCCGTCGGATGAAGATCCGCGAGCTAGTAGCCATTGTGCTTGTCCGCAGGGACAGCATGAGAAGGCGACGCGAGTAAATTGATCCGGAAGCCAGGATACCGACCGGAAACCGCCTGAGGGCTCATTGCCCGTCAGGCAACCTCGAGGCAAGGGGATTTCCATGTCCGCTATCCTGGCAGAAGAGCCCACCGGGCTCCTGTCCACGGCGCCCCCTCCCTCTCCGGGGGGAGGACGCGATGGGCCACCATGTTTTTTCACAGCCATATCTTAGGCTACTCATTTGCTTAGCTAGCAGTCTTTGGATTGGGCTAGCGCTTTCTGCCCAAGGGCTAGAGGCAAATGCACAGACTTCAGTCGAACAGGAATTCTCAATAGCGGATACGGGGCAAGATCCAGCCATAGAACTAGAGCCCGTTGAAGTTAAGGCTGAGCGCTTACTGGCGAACCGCCTAAACAGGCCTACTTCCCTATCCATCATCGAGAGACAAGAGCTTGAGGCTAGCGGAGCAGGCAACCTCGCCCAAGCGCTTGAACGCAGCCTCGGACTGAGCATAAGCGATTACGGCTCGAGCGGGGCTCAAAAAACCCTGAGCCTACGCGGATCCACTGCGTCACAGGTCCTCGTACTCGTGGACGGCGTCAGACTCAACGACGAGCTTTCAGGCATTGCCAACCTTGCCTGCATCGATATAGAAAACGTTGAGCGCATAGAGATTCTACGCTCGGGTTCGAGTGCCCTTCGGGGTTCAGACGCCGTCGGCGGCGTCATCAACGTGATAACAAAAAAAGACGGAAAGTATCTGCGCGTCAGGGCTGAGAACTCAGGCTATATGCCGCAAGAGGGCCTTGTCGGTCAGGGCCTATATACGACAAAGCGCGCGGCAAACGCCTTAGACCTCCTCGATGCCCAGGGTATATTTGTCCAGGCGGCGCTAAAGGCGGGCCCTCTAGGCATCCGAGCGACGGCACGCGCGTCGCGCGAGAGCGGGGCCTTTAGCTACCTTGACGCCGGCGGCCAAACCCGCCTACGCGAAAACGCGGCGGGCTTAGCCGCCGGAGCAAGCCTGGGAACAAGCCTTGTCAAAGAAAACTCACGCTTTGACGCCGACGCTTTTTTTTCCTACGCCGACGTCGGCGTGCCCGGCGGGGAAGGCTCAGCCACTAATCAAGCAAAGCAAAAAGAGAGCGACATCCGCGTTCAGGCAAACTGGGAAGACAACTATTTTTTATGCCCTTACCTTGACCTGCGGATAGGCTCAAGCGCGCGTTTTAGAAACATCATCTACAAAGAAAACCTCGCTAGCGCAGCCGAGAGCTCGCACGAACTGACAAGCGCTTCCTTGAGCATAGATCAAAAAGCAAGCCCAAGCAGCGCGCTTACCATCCTCTATGGGCTCAGCGCCTCAGCATCGCGCTCCGGCGGTAATAGCATCGGCCAACGCGATCGCCTTGTTGCGGCGGCCTTCTTGAGCCCAAGCTTGGAACTGGGCAAGCTACGCCTGGCTCCATCTTTGCGCTACGACTATTACTCTGATTTCTTTGACCGATACCCCTTTTCTGCCCTTGCCTACGGTATCGGCCTTAGTCTTGACATGGGCGGGAAGGACATGCTTAAGGCAAACTTAGGCAGGTCGTATCGCGTCCCATCGCTGGAGGATCTTTATTGGCCCACCTCCTTTGGCGCGCAGGGCAATCCCGCGCTCAAGCCGGAAACGGCTTATCAACTCGACCTAGGCTATGAGCGCGTCGATCTTCACTTTGATTACGGGGCTTTCGCCTATCTGCGCTACGTGGAGGATGTGATTCTCTGGCAGCCCTTCCCTGACGGGCTGTGGCGACCGAGCAATTACGGCCGCGCCCTCTACCCTGGGCTGGAACAAGAAGTCAAGGCTGAGTTTAGGCAAGACCTGCGCGGCAGCCTCAGTTACGCATTCCAACCGAGCATCATCCTAGACGACGGGTTTGCATTCCTTGACGCCAAGCGTGTGCCGATGATTCCGCTCCACAGCCTCAAGGCATCGCTATATTATGAGAAGAAGGGCTCAAGCGCCTTCTTCCAGGCCCGCTATGAAAGCCTTCGCTACCTAAAAACAGCCAACGTCGCCTACCTGCCCTCCAGCTTCGTGCTCGACGCCTATCTCAAACGGCGCTTGGCTTCCCTGCTAACTGCCTACCTCAAGGCGGATAATCTTTTTTCTGAAAATCGCAGATCACTTCCGGACTACCCCCTTCCCGGTCTCAAGCTGAGCCTGGGAGTCATTCTTGAATTGTAAAAACATAGGCGGAGAGCCCTGGCGCTCCCGCATCTAAGACAGACGGAGAAAACGGTGAAACAAAAAGCACAGCACCATGCCTACCGGCGCAGGCAATCAGCGCCCATTATTCTCTCGCTCCTTGCCATCATTGGGCTTGCGAGCATCTTGCTTTGCGCCTGCCCGCCGGGGCTAGCGCCGCAAGCCAGTCCCAGCCCAAGCCCAAGCCCGGACCCATATCAGGGCCTCATCTTTTTGAGTGAAACCTATAGCGGCGGTATCTACGCCTTGGACTCAAACAGCCTAGTCCTGCATGATCTTCCCTTCGTAACAACGGCGCTCAACGCTACTGGGGAAATCTATGTCCACGCGGGAAAGGGCTATATCTTAGTAGGGGCAGGCGCTGAAGCGGGGCTTTTTAGCTTTGACTTTTCAGATACCTCTCCCCAGCTTAGCCGCATTGGGAATGCCGGGCTCTGCGCCCAGTACTTAGCCTTCGGGTCGGATTCACGAGCCTACCTCAGCGTGGCCAATTACTCAGACCCAAGTAAAAACGGGGTATACAGTTTTGACACGGAGAATCCGCAGGCAGGGCTTAGCCTTCTAACCGCTACCCAATCCAGCACGGCCTATCCTCAAGAATTGATCCTAGGCCCCGAGGGCCTCTTGTACCTAGCCAATAACGACTGCCTTGGCGCGACCGCTTCTGTCTCTATCATCGACCCTGATGGGAGCGCTCCAACACGCAACGTGGCGGCCAGCTCCGGCGGCAGCACCGGGGTTTTTAACGGTAGCCTTTCCGGCACAGAGGGGGTATTCCTTGTAAATTGCGGAGGCTTCGACCAAGGTATGAACCCGGTGGCTGGAAGCCTGGACTTTATTTCCAAGGGTGGTGACGGGACATACGGCAGCATCAAAGCGGCAGAGGGTCTATTCGCCGCAAGGGGACTGGAGATTCGAAGCGGCCTTGTAGCACTCAGCGGCTATGGAGTCAGCTACATCCTTGAGCTCGGAGCTGAGGAAGCCGTAATACAAGAAGTGAAGGCTGAGGGGCAGTCATTTGGCTCCTACGATATCGCTTATAAAGACGGCCTCATCTATGTGCCCGGCCCGGATTACGGAAAAACGAACAATCGTCTCTACATCTTTGACGAGTCTGGAAATCACTCAAGCGCCAGCCCCCTCTCAGTCCTCAATGACGGGGGGAAAACCTTGGCCAATATCTGCTTTTACCCCTAAGTCACGCACTTGACAGCCCCCTAGCTGGGGCTTCCAAGCCCTTAGCTCTCCCTTAGGAGGACCTTTTTTTTTGCCATTCATGGCTTATTTTTTGAGTTCTTCTTGTCTACAAGTTGATAAAGCGCTTTCTCGTTCAGTTAAACGAATCTACTAAATTGGTTTATGTAAAGAATAATTTTTTTCGTTGACAGTTTAGAAAAACAGACGCAAGATAAGAAATCGGCCCTGTAACAATTGTGCCGAAATCGTTGCCCAGGAGGCTCTATCTTGTTAAATAATAAAACGATATTGAGGTTTTCGCCTTTGGCCGCCTCAGTACTCACCCTGCTCATCATCGCCAGTATCGTCTTGGTGGCTTGCGCGAACCCCCTCCAGGTTCAAAAGGCTGCAGATGCGGAAAACGTTTTCCCTACTTCTGAGGAAAACACGGAAAACGATGATGGAGACAAGGCACTTATTCCCGCCTCCAGCCGCACCGACTTCCGTAAAGAAACCATCTACTTCCTCATGACCCCCCGCTTCTACGACGGGGATCCCTCCAACAACGTCCACTGCTGGGACGATGCCCAGGCTAAAAACCCGGACTCCGACCCCGCATGGCGCGGAGATTTCAAGGGCCTTATCCAAAAGCTTGACTACATCAAAGCCTTGGGCTTTACCGCCATTTGGATTACCCCCCCTGTCAAGAACGCCTCCGGCTATGACTACCACGGATACCATGCCATCAACATGATGGAGATAGACCCCCGCTACAAGACGAGCGATGTCGCCTCCGCCCAGGCCGCCTACCAGGCCTTTATCGACGCCGCCCACGCCAAGGGCATGAAGGTTATCCAGGACATCGTTTGGAACCACTCCGGCAACTTCGGCGAGGAAAACCTCTACCCCCTCTTTACCCGCAACGCCCCCTTAGGCCTCAATGACACCATAGCCTCGGTTACAAAGACCGATCCGGGCGCTAAACTTCCGGCAAACTACGACACACTCCTCCCCTCAGCCCAGTACAGTGCTCGCATCACCGCTATGAAGGAAGACACCAAGGACACAAACTTCGTCTACCATCACGAGAAGTCCCTCTCCTGGGAGTCCTACACCGTTCAGACCGGGCAGATTGCCGGAGACTGCGTAGACCTCAATACAGAGAACCCAACTGTCTACAACTACCTTGTCCAGGCCTCCAAGAAATATATGGACATGGGCATAGACGGCTATCGCGTAGACACCGTCAAGCACATCAGCCGCTTAAGCTTCAACCAGGCCTTGATCCCGCCCCTCAAGTCCTACGGCGGATCGAACTTCTACATCTTCGGCGAGGTATGCACCCGCTACCGCAATGTCTGGAACTCAGGCCTTCCGCCAATTTCCGCCCCCTTCTTCACCTGGAAGGAAAACAAGACCTACTCCTGGGGCACGCGGACAACCAATGAGGCCTCCGTCCTGCAAAACTGGAACGACAACACATCCACTGCCACCCAGCCGACTATCAACAACGCATACCTTTCGAACAACGCCTACCATACGCCTGACTGGTCACGCCGCTCCGGCATGGACGTCATAGACTTCCCCATGCACTGGTCCTTCGCCAACGCACGTGACGCCTTCTCCATGGGTAAGGACAACGACTCGGTTTACAACGACGCCACCTGGAACGTAACCTACGTGGATTCCCACGACTACGCCCCCCGACGGCGCCCCAGAGAACCAAAGGTTCGCAGGCACCACGGAAACCTGGGCTGAAAACCTTGACCTCATGTTCACCTTCCGCGGAATTCCCACCATCTTCTACGGCTCAGAGATAGAGTTTAAGAAAGGCGCTCCCATAGACGTCGGCCCCAACGCTCCCCTGTCCACCACCGGCCGCGCCTACTTCGGCGACCACATTACCGGTTCTGTCACGACATCAGACTTCGGCGTATGGAGCGGGGCTACCGGCAATATGGCCACCACCCTCAACCATCCCCTTTCCAAGCATATCCAGCGCTTAAACCGCATCCGCCGCGCCATTCCCGCCCTGCAAATGGGCCAGTACACCACGGACGGCGTCTCCGGTTCCGGCATGGCATTCAAACGCCGCTACACCAACGGCACTGACAGCTTTGTCTGCGTGACTATCTCCGGCAACGCCACCTTCTCAGGCATTCCCAACGGCACCTACAATGACGCCATCACCGGCCAGTCGGTAAGCGTTACCGGCGGCAGCCTCTCTACCTCCGACTGCAACGCCAGGGGCGACATGCGCATCTTCGTTCTTAACGGCCCCGGCAAGATCGGCAGCGACACCCAATGGCTCACAGCAGGCTCCGGCGGATCCTCCGGCGGCGGTACAGGTTGGACGGCAGCCTACTTCCGCGGGACCCCCAACGCCTGGGGCGCTACCGCCATGACAAAGAACGCGACTACTGGTCTCTGGGAGACCACCCAGACCTTCGGCCTGGACAGCCCCCGCTTCAAGATTAGCAAGAACGCCACCGACTGGGTGGAAGCCTATCCGGCCACAGACTTCCTCATCACAACCGGCGAGGGAAGCTACAAGATCACCTTCAACGATTCCACCAAGGCGATCACG
>JBGSOB010000106.1:0-13082 GCA_041739325.1 Treponematales bacterium | reverse complement strand
TTCTTCTTTTGGACGAGCCCACGGCTTCCGCCGATGCCTCTTCCCGGGATATGATTATTGAGGCACTCCTGGGTTTGTCTGGGATCAGCTTGATTTTCAGCAGCCACGATCTTGGGCTTGCCCAGGCTTTGGCCACGCGGACGATTGAGCTTGAAAATGGCCGCATCCTGGGGCAGGTTGAAGACCTAAACCGGCAAAAGGGGAGTCGCTCACATGGATGAAATGCGGAACAAAACAAAATCGGAGGAGCAGGCGCCCCTCCACCCCGATGAAGCCCTTAGGCTTATCGAGTCTTGGAGCGGTCAAATCAAGCAGGAGAGCCTTGAGCTTGCATCCTGCCTTGGCCGGGCATTGATCCAAAATATTCCTGCCCTCATTGATCAGCCCCCCTTCGATAAATCCGCTATGGATGGCTTTGCCTATCCCGATTGCCCGCCGGATAAAGTACCTGGCCCCTGGACGGTTCTCGGCACCCTCGCCGCCGGGGCTGGTCCGGAAGCGCCTGCATCCTCAGCCGGGCGATGCCTACGCATCATGACCGGGGCTCCCGTCCCGCCCTGGGCCGTGGGGGTTCAGCGCGTGGAATGGACCGAGACCAGCTATTCAGAATCCGGCAACGAAAGCATTATTTTTACAAAGCGCGAGAGCGGAAGCAATATTATCCGCCGCGCCGAGAATCAGCGAGCGGGTGACACGCTGATGACTCCGCGCATCCTATGCCCACAAGACATCGGCATCTTGGCCAGTTCCGGCTACTCGCGCCTGAGCGTTGCCGCCCGGCCGAGGCTAGCCGTCATCTCCACCGGGGATGAACTTTGTAGCGCCGGGAATGAATTGCTTCCCGCCCAGATCTACGATTCAAACGGGCCTCAGCTAACGGCCCTGGCCGCTGCTTCGGGCTGCCACGCGCGGTTCCTGGGCATTGTGAAGGATGATCCCCAGCTACTGCGCTCAGTGCTTGAAAAGGCGCTTGACGAGCATGATGTGATCATTCTTTCTGGAGGAGTTTCTCTGGGAAACTTCGACTATGTGCCACAAGTATTGGCTGAGCTTTCCGTAAAAACCGTCTACCACGGTTTGGCGATGCGTCCGGGAAAACCCAGCTACTATGGCCTCAAGGGCGACACGGCGGTCTTCGGTTTGCCGGGCAACCCGGTTTCCACCTTTGTCAACTTCGAGGTTCTGGTACGACCTTATCTCTACCGCCGTCTTGGTTTGAGCTATGAGCCGCGTCTCATTGTCTGTGAGCTTGCAGAACCTTTAAAGCGTAAGGGTTCGGACAGGGTCGAATTCCTACCCGGCCGTTTAGATGCCCAGGGCTCGATGACAGGGGATCCGAATGGGCCTTGCCGTGTGCGGCCGATTTCCTATAAGGGCTCTTCCATGCTCAACGCCCTCGCCGACGCCGATTGCCTCTTGCGCATGGAGTTGGGGCAAGAGCGTATCGAAGCCGGGAGGACGGTTTATGCTCGACTCATTCGGTCGTGAGATAAGTTATCTGCGGATATCCGTAACCGACCGCTGCAACCTGCGCTGCGTCTATTGCATGCCGCCCCAAGGGATAAAGCTCCTTCCCCATGGGGAAATTCTAAGTTATGAAGAGATTGCCGCCGTGGCCCGGGTTGCCGTTGGCATGGGTATGCGTAAGATACGACTCACCGGCGGCGAACCCCTGATTCGCCGTGACTTCCCCCAGCTCGTTTCCCTGCTCTCTGAGATTGATGGGCTTGAAACCCTTGCCATGACAAGCAATGGCAGCTTGCTTGCTCCCCTAGCAGCCGAGCTCAAGGAGAGAGGTTTGGTTTCGGTCAACGTCTCGCTTGACAGCCTTGACCCACAGCGTTACCAGGCCCTCAGCCGGGGAGGGGAGCTTTCCGCCGTGCTTGCCGGGATAGACGCCGCCCTCGCGGCCGGTTTGTCCCTCAAGCTCAACGCGGTCATCATGGAAGATGACCCGCCGGGAAACCTAGACGCATTACGCGAATTTGCCGCCGGCTTAGGAGTCCGCATACAGACTATCGCCCATTACCGGCTTGACCTTGAAAAGCACGATGGCGGGAGCTATGATAGGCCGCCGCCCTGCGCCGCTTGCAACCGGATGCGGCTCTTGGCCGATGGAACCCTACGACCCTGCCTACACTCATCCTCAGGCATAAAGGTTGATTTTTCCAATATCAAGGCAAGCCTTGAAGCGGCGGTTATGGCAAAGCCGCCTTGTGGGTTGGCTTGCTCGGATCTTCATGTCGGACAAATCGGAGGATAGGATGGAAGATGGTTTAAGCCACGTTGATGAAGCTGGCCGGGCGCGGATGGTGGACGTTTCCGCCAAAGCACGGCAAAGGCGCAGCGCCCTTGCATCTGGCCGCGTTCTCATGGCAAGCGCTACATTGAAGCTTATCCGCGATAACGCCATTGCCAAGGGAGACGTGCTTTCGGTAGCCCGAATCGCCGGCATCATGGCGGGAAAAAAAACAAGCGATCTTATCCCCCTTTGTCACAATATCGAGATAGAGCAGATAGGCGTTGAGCTTGAGCTGAGCGATAGCGCTGTTGAGATATGCGCCAGCGCCCTCTGCACCGATAAGACCGGCATAGAGATGGAGGCGCTCACCGCGGTGAGCGTGGCGGCGCTTACCGTTTACGATATGTGTAAGGCCGTAGATAAGGGCATGGTTATCCAAGACATACGTCTTCTTGAGAAAAAAAAGGAAGACATTGGGGGGATGCAGGGATGAGCGATATAAAGCCTGAGGGTTTTTTTGAGATAGTGTCTGTCAATATCTCGGATACCACCGGTTGCCGCAAAAAACCCGTGCCGTCGGCTAGGCTTAAGCTCGGAAAGGGCTTGGAGGGAGACGCTCACGCCGGCATCATCGAGAATCGCCAGGTGTCTTTATTGGCAATTGAGGAAATAGAAGCGGCCAACGCAAAACTCAAAGCGGCGGCAATCGATCCCTCTTCTCCAAGGGTATATCGCCTAGCTTCACTCTGCCCAGGAGACTACGCGGAAAACCTAACCACGCGCGGCATAGCCCTCCATGAGCTTCCCCTTGGAACCTTGCTTGAGATAGGCGAGGCCCTGCTTGAGGTATCCAAGATAGGCAAGGAATGTCACGCTGCATGCGAGATATGGACCCTTGTCGGCGACTGCGTGATGCCGCGCAAGGGCATATTCGCCCGCGTGGTGAGGGAAGGGGAGGTGCGCAGTGCGGATCGCTGTCATTACCGTTTCGGATAGGGCAAGCTCGGGTGTCTACCCGGACCGTTCCGGCCCTGCCATTCTCGAGATCATGCAAGCCGCCTTCCCCCTTGCCGAGTTTGAAACGGAGATCGTGAGCGACGGCAAGGAGATTCTTTTATCGGCTTTAAGGCGCCACCCGCTTTCAGACTGGATACTCTGCTGTGGGGGTACCGGTCCCGCCCCGCGCGACCAGAGCCCGGAAGCTGTGCAGGAATACTGTGACCGCGATCTTCCCGGAATCTCGGAATTTCTACGTGCCCGCTCCCTTGAACAAACGCCCAACGCCGTTTTCTCTCGTGGCTATTCGGGGATGCATGGGACGCAATTTGTCGTGTCCCTGCCGGGTAGCGAAAAAGCCGCCCGTTTTTGCGCGGAATTACTTGCCCCACTCATGGAGCATGGACTAAAGATGTCCCGCGGGCAGGGGCACTGAATCCACAACATGCATTCACAAAGCGTTCACGCTTCTTGGATACACTCACCGATGTAGGTCACTACTTAAGGGGGGGGGCATGAAGAAGATGCGGATTCGAGTGAATGGAATGGTCTGCGCGGCTTGTGAAGCCACTATAGCCACGGCCTTGCGTGACCTCAAGGGTCTACGCGCGGTTCAGGTGAGCTTAAAGGCATCCGCTGTTGACGTTGAATATGATGAAAGCGTGCTTTCCATAAAGGACATCGAAGAGCGAATTGAAAAAGCCGGTTATGGGCTGGGAAGCACCCGCTCTGGCGGTGGTTTAGCCGCAATCGGCATCGGCCTTATCTTGGCTGCCCTTTACGGTATTGCCAGTTGGCGCGGATTCTTTAATTCACTGCCCGTGGTTGATGCTTCAATAGGTTATGCCGCCCTTTTCTTAATTGGCCTCTTTACCTCCCTGCATTGCGTTTCCATGTGTGGAGGGATAGCGCTTTCGCAGAGCCTTAGAGTCGGTGCTCAGGAAGAGACGGCTGTAGGGCGGCAGGGGCTGAGAGCAAGATTTAGGATTATCGCTCCCTCGCTGGCCTACAATGCGGGACGGGTCGTCTCGTATAGCATCATAGGCGCCCTGGCCGGGGCCCTTGGTTCAGTCTTTAATTTTTCAACGATGTTCAAAGCTCTCATCATGGCTCTAGCCGCTCTCTTCATGCTTCTCTTTGGGCTTAAGTCGCTCGGGCTATTCAGTTTTATCCCATCCCTGGAAAGAATACTGCCCAAGCCCGTGCATGAAAAGCTTAGGGCCCTGCGCGCCAAGCTTTCCGGAAAAAGCCCCTTTATAGTCGGTCTTCTCAACGGCTTTATGCCTTGCGGCCCGCTGCAGAGCATGCAGGTCTATGCCATGGGGACGGGGTCAGCCGTGACGGGAGCCCTCTCTCTGTTTCTTTTTTCCCTCGGCACTATACCCCTTCTCTTAGCTTTTGGCCTCAGTGCGGCTATCATGCCGCGCCGCATCCTTCCTTCCGTTCTCAAAGCGAGCGCCGTCCTCATCCTCTTTATGGGTTTGACGAGCCTCGGTCGAGCGGTTTCCCTTGCGGGTATCGCCTTGCCCACTGCGCAGTCACTCATGGCGCAGACTGCCCCTGATATAAAACCAAGGAAACCTAACTCGCTGGGCATTTCGGGTAAACGCGCCGTCGTCAGCGGAGGCAGTCAGTCTATCACTACGGGTTTTGATAGGGGGCTATACCTGCCATTCACCGTTCAAGCCGGCCTTCCCTTGCGATGGACAATCCGCGTGAGCGCGCAGGATCTCAATGGTTGCAACAATCCACTCACCGTGCCAAGTTTGGGAATTCGCAAGATGCTTATGCCAGGAGACAATGTAATTGAGTTCACCCCAGCTAAAGCCGGCGCTATTGGCTACACCTGCTGGATGGGAATGATCAGTTCTCGAATCACGGTCGTTGAAGACCTTGGGTCAGACGCCGAGCCGCAGGAGCTGGCGCCGTGGATTTTAGAAGTTTCTGGAAAAAACCCAGGCACTGCCTGCGCTTGCTGTGAACAATAAGGAGTGAGTCATGATTCGATCAACGCGTTTGGTTCCTTTGTTTTTGTTTGGGATAGCCCTTTCGCTAGCCCTATCTTCCTGCGCTAACAAGACGGATATCGTGGCTAAATTCGCAGCATCGTCCTTTTCTTCCTTGACTCAGGCTCTAGGGAGCGATGCCAAGATTGCAGCTGATAAGAGCTCGTGGACCATCCTCAGCCCGGCTGGAGACAAGGCTACTTTTTCCGCCGACTTTTCAACATCGCGTGACGCTTGGCTTGAATTTGACATCGCCCCCTTTCTTAAGGCTGGATTAGATCTCAATGTTTCTATAAAAGCCGATGGCGTTGCTTATGAGTTGTCTCCAGACAGGCTGTCGCTCGATTTCGACATGGGGAATCAGCCTGCCGGGCAAGCGGTGCTTGAATCTGCCGATGATGGCTTTGCCAATTTTATTAAGTTTCAAAGGGCTCGCGTCGGTTACCATGCCGAGCTGGATCACTATGGAATAGAGCTTGGCTCAGGCAATATGCTCGAATGGGCGAAAAATCTTTCCACCAACGACAAGGATCTCGTTTTTGTTCTCAACCCCGAACCCTTTATCGCTGCTGGAGTTGATCCTTCTAAAATTGAGGGCTGGATCTACGCTCCGGTCAAAGTAAAGGGCGATTCGGGGAAAATGGTTTCTGTTTTCAAGTTTCTGCGCCCCTTTAACATAAGGTGATGGTAGTGGCGTTTCGCTCTTGCTGGCTTGCGCATGTGGGACATATACTCTAGATATGGCAGAGCGGATCTTGATTGCCGATGATGAAGAAAAACTATGCGCCATGGTAGCTGACTACTTGCGCGCCTCGGGCTTTGAAACTATCGAAGCTCATGACGGGGTTTCAACCCTCGAACTTGCGCGCGGTCAGCCCTTTGATTGTCTCATTCTTGATGTGAATATGCCTGGTCTAGATGGTTTTTCTGTCGCGCGTGAACTTCGCAGGTTTTCGAATATGCCGATCATCTTTCTCACCGCAGTGGCGGAAGAGACGGATCGCATCGTAGGGCTTGAGCTGGGGGCGGATGACTATCTGGTTAAGCCTTTCAGCCCGCGTGAGCTATTGGCTCGTCTACGGGCAGTACTCCGACGAACAGTTGCGCGGCCCCAGTCTCAGGCTGAAGCTGAACCTGAGCCTTCGGCTAGCAAGACTATTCAAGCTTCACCGGGGAGCGCACTGGAGCTTTCACTTGGAGCCCTGCGCATAGACAAGCGCCGCAGACGCGTGGTGGTAGATGGTAAAACCTGTGAACTTAGCAGTCTGCAGTTTGATATCCTCCTCATTCTCGCGCAGGAGCCCGGCAGGGTATTCGAGCGCGCCACTTTGCTCAAGCTTGCCACCGGAAGCGATCTTGGCGCCTATGAGAGAACAATGGACGCCCACATGAAGAATATCCGAAAAGCCTTAAGAGACGATGCTGACAAGCCTCGCTTTATCGGAACTGTCCGCGGTGTCGGTTATCGCTTTATCGAGCAGACTGATGAAGCTTAAGCAGAGCCTGCCGCTTTCCTTTTTTTTAGTGGTCTTGGTGAGCCTGCTCTCGATGTTCTTTCTTTTTCGCTATAGCGAACTTGAGCTTTTTAGAAACTATGTTTTTTCAGGTGACGCCGATAAGGCAAGGGTTTATGCCACTCTTTTAAGCGATTATTACCAGTCGCAAGGCGGTTGGGAGGCCGTACAGGAATATATCTCCGATATTCCTCTGGCCTTGAGTAAAGAGCCTAACCCTGTATTTAAAACACTCATCTCTGACAGGGTCGTTTTAGCGGACGACTCTGGCCGCATAGTCGCAGACAGCTCCACCGTCCTCTTGGGGAGCGTTCACCCGGAACACCATCTGGCGCGGGGCGTCCCTGTCGTCTTTGGTAGCGCTCAACGCGGCACGGTCTTAGTCGGATCCATGGTAGATGCCACTTTCACCGGGACGCAAGAGCGTTACCTGGAATCTATGAACAGGTCATTTCTCCTCACCGCAATCCTCTCCGGTTGTCTAGCTCTCGGCTTTGGCCTTCTTTTTGCGGCTCGGATTACCGGGGGTCTTGAACGCTTAAATAAGGCTGTGGCTCGAGTGGAGGCGGGCGATCTTTCTAGTGGATTGACGCTTTCCGGCCGTGATGAATTTTCAGAGCTAGGATCTGCCTTCAATCGCATGACGACCGAGCTAGATAGGCTGGAACAGACGAAGCGGCGCTTGATTGCGGACTCAGCCCACGAGCTACGCACCCCGGTAGCCCTTATCCGCGGGACCCTGGAAGCGATGCTTGACGGTATCTTCCCCTTGAACACGAAAGCCCTCACGTCCCTGCATGAGGAGAGCATCAGGCTTTCTGGGCTTATCGACAGCCTTTCCGAATTGGAGAGCATAGACGCTGGAAGGCTTTTTTTGAAGATGGAGAAGCTAGATCTAGCCCAAGTCGCGACCCAGGCCGTTTCACTTTTTTTAAATGAGGCGTTGGATAAAGGTATAGAGCTTTCCATGCATAGCTCTACGATAGTCGGCATCTTTATCTACGCTGACCCTCTGCGCTTGAGACAGATTCTCTATAATCTGCTTTCCAATGCCCTGCGGTATTGCCCCTCAGGCGGCAGATGCATCGTTTCCTTGGATTCAACAACGGCTGAGGAAGCGCTTTTGCGGGTGGACGATTCAGGCTCAGGTATTCCAGAAGGTGAGCGTGAGCGTATATTCGAGCGTTTTTATCGGCTGGATAGTTCGCGCTCCAGCGCGGAGGGCGGTCGGGGCCTCGGTTTATCTATTGCTTTAGAAATAGCTAAAGCCCACGGCGGTGCATTGTGGGTAGAAGACAGCAGGCTAGGGGGAGCCAGTTTTTGCTTGAGGTTGCCGCGATTCAGCAACTTGTAGTAAGCAATGCCTCACGGGATTCTCGGATCAGCATCGGTTATAATATATTCTCACCACGCCCCAATCAATTTTTTAGCGAACCAATTTTCCCACCCGTTCCAAACCTCCGCTCTGCCCTGTGTCCGAATGAATGATTACTCCGTCGCGGCGGCGCAAACTGTACGCTATGGTCGCCTCTAGACCTTCCTTGATGTTTCTACCCATTCGTCCGCTTATGGGGGCCTTGAGCTCTCCGCCAATCTTGGAGCTAGCCTTAATTTCTAACTGCGTGCTCCCTGATTTTAAAAGGATAACTACCTCTTCATTTTTGTAGCTCACGTCGAGGAGCCTCGCTCCCGTGTAACTCGCAAAGCACTGGTACCTGCCCTCTCGATAGAGAAAGCCCAAGAAACCGGTGAAGCTCAATCCCTTCCAAGGGATGGTGGCTATGGAAAGCATAAGTGATGTGGTTGGGTCTGAAAAATTGCAGCACTGGAGCCAAATCCAACTGGAGGGCATGGATGCACCCCAATCCTTCTCGCTATATCCCTTGCCGCCAGAAAAATCCACTACAGTCTTTCCGATAGCTAGCGAGCCTGAAAGCCCATGGATGGCTGAGTTAAGGCCGTGACAACATTCCATGCCGGGAAGGTAGGCAAAGGGCCCCATGATGCCAGGGTGGCCCCATCTGCCTCGATAGGGCGTCCAATTATGGTGGTCTACCCGTCCCTGGATTTTGCCAAAGCTTGTATCCAAGCAGAGTTCTATCCCCTGGGGGCTAAAATGGTTTGAGCCCAGCCGCACATTCAATTCACTAGTCGATGCTATAAATTCAGACAGGGGAAAGCGAATGTAATCCGTCTTGCCGCTTCTGCCCTCGATAACTTGAATAAATGCGTGGCTGTCTTCAGAAAGGCTCATGCCCGGTATGAAGGACCAGGCCTCGCCGGAAGCGCTCACCATTTTAAAGTACCAGCCCTCAAAGTAGGGCTTGCGGCGCCCGGTGCCTTGGAAGCTCTCAGGGTGGAAAAAACTCTTAAGCGACATAGATCCTCCTCCTCGATACTAGCATATTCAGAACGCAGGTGGCTCAGAAAAATCCATACGCGCTCATGAGCCGCGCAGCGGCGGTTGCGCGTAGGATGAGCGGGGCCACCCGCGCTGAGAGCCACACGAGGCGGCAAGTCTCCCCAAGCAAAGCCGAAATGGGTATTCAAGTCTCGGTTGTGCTCCCGCAGGCTTTCCCCCTCTTTCCGCCTGAAAGCCCTCAGAGCGCGGGTGGCCCAGAAAAATCCATACGCGCTCATTAGCCGCGAAGCGGCGGTTGCGCGTATGGATGAGCGGGGCCACCCTCGCTGAGAGCCACACTAAGCGGCGAGTCTCCCCAAGCAAAGCTGAAATGGGTATTCAGGTCTCGGTTGTGCTCCCACAGGCTTTTCCCCTCTTTCCGCCTGAAAGCCCTCAGAGCGCGGGTGGCCCAGAAAAATCCATACGCGCTCATTAGCCGCGAAGCGGCGGTTGCGCGTATGGATTTTTCTGGGTCAGGCCCCGCGCTGAGTCCTCTTCATGCGGAAAGAGCAAAAAAACTTGCGAAAGCCCCTGCATAGACTTATACTATCTATGGAGGCCCCCATGGGAGAAACCAGCGCGCTGAAGAAAAAAGACTATTTAGATGAGTTGGACCGCCTGACTGTGGAGCTGGTAAAGCTCCAAGAGTGGATTATGCACAAGCACTTGCGCGTAGCCGTCATTTTTGAGGGGCGCGACGCAGCCGGCAAGGGCGGTGTCATCAAGGCTATCAGTTCGGGCCTTAATCCGCGCACGGTGCGCATCGTCGCCCTTCCAGCGCCTACTGAAAAAGAAAAGACCCAGTGGTACTTCCAGCGCTATGTTTCCCAACTTCCCTCAGGTGGGGAGATGGTTCTCTTTGACCGTTCCTGGTATAACCGCGCCGGCGTGGAGCGGGTCATGGGCTTTTGTACCGAGGATGAGTTTAAGGAGTTTAAGCGCTCAGCGCCGGAGTTCGAGCGGATGCTCATTCGTTCCGGCATGATCCTCATCAAGTATTGGTTTTCTGTTTCTGATGAGGTTCAGGAAGAGCGGTTCAAGGATAGGCTTTCAGACCCTGCCAAGCGCTGGAAGCTATCGCCGATGGACGTTACCGCGCGTTCTAAATGGGTGGAGTACTCGAAGGCAAAGGACGAGATGTTCGAGTTTTCCGATACACCGGACTCGCCCTGGCAGGTTGTAGACGCGGACGACAAATACTGCGCCCGTTTAAATACCATCGCACATCTTATATCGAAGATTCCCTACAAGGATTTGACGCCGGAGAAGATCGAACTGCCTGAAAGGCAAAAAATCGGAAAGTATGAACGCCCGCCGATCCAATCAAACAAGTGGATTCCGGCTGTCTATCCTGCCCTCCTCCTTCCTAAAGAGGGATCACCTGAACCTGCGCAACAGGAAAAGAAAAAGAAAAAAAAGAAATAGCTTATTAGCTGTGAACGCATTCAAGGTATAGTTCCTTACTGATCGTGGGTGCTCACAAAGCAACTGACATGTCGGTCGTCTTGGGGGGGGCAGTCTCCAGCCCTCCCAGACCCATGTCAGGGTGGAGCCTATCTTTCAAGCCAGCCTGAAACCGCTTCAAAAAATCGGCCCGAAGAAGAAAATACAAACCGGTTTAGTTACAAAAGTTTCACGAACAAGGGAAAGCGCTTTCTCTTAACTTTTTCAAACTAATCCAATTGTATTTTTAGTACTTCCTAGGAATTGTGTAAATTCATTGAATCATGCGAAATTATAAATATATATATAGTATATATTAAAAATGATTAAACGTTTAATTAAAACAGCAAAAACCGGAAAGATTTTTGTTGACAGAAAGGGGAAAGCGATTTCATCATGGAAGGAGACTGACAAGAAAGATTCTTCCTTGTCACACTATCTTGCTTTTCGCAGTTGTAGGGGCTCGGGGTTTTCGCAAGATGCGGATCCCGTTAATCAAACGCTCGTGAAAGCACATTTCTGGGGGAACCATGAAGTTGATGAAGCTGTTAAGGGATCTGGGCATTGTATGTGTCCTCGCCGCCGCATTGGGTTGCCAATTAAGCGTGGTGAGCGTAGACCCGCCCGCCGTCGAGGAAGAGACGGCACTCGCTGAAGACCGCAATGGCGGCGCCGCATCCACGGATTTCCAAGATGAAGTGATCTACTTCGCCTTCGTCGACCGCTTCTCCGACGGTGACTCCAGCAATAACGCCGGGGCTAACTCGGCTCAGTACGACACGGCTAACTGGAAGAAATATTGGGGCGGAGATATCCAAGGCCTCATCAACAAGCTCGATTACCTAAAGGGCATGGGCGTTACTGCTATCTGGGTTACCCCCCTTGTCGATAACATCAACGTTCTGGACAACCTTGCCAACGCGCCTTACCACGGTTATTGGGGGCGGAATTTCTTCAATATCGATGAGCACAACGGCAGTTGGGCTAAGTTCGATGAGCTCGTTACCAAGATGCACAGCTCCACCTACAATATGAAGCTCATTCTGGACTACGCGCCCAACCACTCTAGCCCCAACGACACGGCCGAGTTCGGCGCCCTCTACAAGTCAACCTTCTCCGCTTCCGGCCCCGGCTCAACCGTAACCGGCACGAGCAAGCTCACAGACTATAGCCTTGACACCGCCGGCAACTGGTATCATCGCTTAGGCGGTATCGCCGCCGTACCCGGCACGGACTGGGAATGGAACGACCCCTACTACTGCCGCTACAAGAACCTCTTCAATCTGTCAGACTTCAACCAAGATAACGCTACCACTACCGCCTACTTGGTGGATGCCCTGGAAATGTGGCTACGCCGCGGCGTGGACGCCGTTCGTCTTGACGCAGTCAAGCACATGAACAAATCCTTCATCCAAACCCTCACATCCACGGTCATCTCCCGCTTGGGTAGGGACGTCTTCTTCTTCGGCGAGTGGATGGACGCCTCGGCCTTCACCACCAGCACCTCTGACCTCAATTCCCAGGCAAAAGACTTCGCCAATACCTCTGGTTCGAGCCTTCTAGACTTCGGTTACCGCAATACTATGGAAGGCGTTCTTAAAGATACCAGCACTATGCGGACTCTGGCTTCCTACCTCTCCACTCGCGAAGGTTACTGGGCCAATCCCCTCGACCAGGTTGTTTTCCTTGACAACCACGATATGCCCCGTATCTCCACCGTCCTGCGCTCCGCCGGCCAGACCCAGGCCTTCGCCGCAGCTCGCGTCGATCTAGGCCTTGCCTTGACGATGACGGTGCGCGGCGTTCCCTGCGTCTATTACGGAACGGAACACTACGCCGCCAACTTTACCGCCAATTCCTTTGGGCAGATCGGGTCCGATCCCTACAACCGTGAGTGGCAGCCTTCTTGGGTTACCACGACCAATGCTTACAATGTCATAACGAAACTGGCCGCCCTCAAGAAGAGCAACAGCGCCCTTCGCAGTGGCACCTACGCCGAGAAGTGGCAAGCCGACAACGTCATCGGTTTTGAGCGCAAGAACGGCACGGAGATCGTCGTTGTAGTGGCCAACAAGGGCGCCGCGACAACCATCACCGTCAGCGGCTTGAGCCTTGCCAACGGTTCCTATCCCTCCGTGCTCGGAACCGATACCGTTACGGTTTCCGGCGGCTCCGCATTTTTCAACTTAAGCCAGAATGAGGTTATCGTTCTGGATTCCAAGACCATGGGCGGCGGTACCGGTTGGACGGCAGCCTACTTCCGCGGGACCCCCAACGCCTGGGGCGCTACCGCCATGACAAAGAACGCGACCACCGGTCTCTGGGAAACCACCCAGACATTCGGCCTGGACAGCCCCCGCTTCAAGATTAGCAAGAACGCCACCGACTGGGTGGAAGCCTATCCGGCCACAGACTTCCTCATCACAACCGGCGAGGGAAGCTACAAGATCACCTTCAACGATTCCACCAAGGCGATCACG